>NZ_JBHSHL010000013.1:146474-147179 GCF_042652965.1 Filifactor villosus | reverse complement strand
CCATTAATATTCCTAAAATCGTTACTACCACTACCAATTCCGCTAGGGTAAATCCTTTTCTTTTCTTTTGAATCTTTTTCATTGTACTTCCTTTCAATTATAACTATTCTTACTTAAATTAACACACTCTTGCTCTCTGCTACAATATTACGGAGTATAGGTCAAAGTAACCAACTGCGCTCCTGCTTTGTTCGACTTATATGTCGATGTTAAAGTCTTTGTGTCTTTATTCCACTTGTAAGTTGCATCTGTAGCTCCTTTTGGTTTTCCTTGAAGTGCTGCAAGACCTTTTGTTGCATCCGTAGACGAAGCAATATATGCTTCAAATGCTGTAGTATCATCCGGCGGGGTCTTTCCATTGTTGTCTGCCATATACATTTGAATCGCAGATACCGCCAACTTGTGGTTCGCCTCAAAAGCCCTCATATTGGCAGAGTCTGAAACAGATGAAAAACGCATTACCGCAATAACCATTAATATTCCTAAAATCGTTACTACTACTACCAATTCCGCTAGGGTAAATCCTTTTCTTTTCTTTTGAATCTTTTTCATTGTACTTCCTTTCAATTATAACTATTCTTACTTAAATTAACACATTCTTGCTCTCTGCTATAATATTACGGAGTATAGGTCAAAGTAACCAACTGCGCTCCTGCTTTGTTCGACTTATATGTCGATGTTAAAGTCTTTGTGTCTTTATTCCAC
>NZ_JBHSHL010000013.1:0-146379 GCF_042652965.1 Filifactor villosus | reverse complement strand
GAAAAACGCGTTACCGCAATAACCATTAATATTCCTAAAATCGTTACTACCACTACCAATTCCGCTAGGGTAAATCCTTTTCTTTTCTTTTGGATCGCCTTCATATTCTCACCTCCTTTCAAGTGAATTATCTATGCAAACCGCCTGTTTGACGGATATTGCCATCTTATTGCAAAGTCTCAAACACGCTGAACATCGGAAGATACATCGCTATTACTATGGTCCCGATAAGAAGTCCCATAACCACAATCATAATCGGCTCTATCAAAGAGACCATCTGTTGCATTGCCGCTTCAAGCTCTTCGTCATAGTAGTCCGCCGTCTTCTCCAACATCGCCTCAAGATTTCCCGACTCTTCTCCTATCGCTATCATCGAGAGCATCATCGGAGGAAAGATCTTTGTCTTCTCAAGCTGGGTCGTCATACTCATCCCCTTCTCTATGCCGGTAACAACGCTTTTTAACGATTCTTCCACATAGGTGTTCTGCGTCGTCTGACCTGCCGTCTCCAAGGCGGAGACCACATTGATCCCGCTGGACAATAAGGTGGACAGGGTTCTGGTAAAACGGGAAGTTACGATCTTGGTCATCGGGTCCCGGATCAAACGAAACTTAAGCTTAAACCGATCGAAACTCAATCTTATCTGAGGTTGCTTTAAAAGATTAATCACCAACAGCACAAGCCCTGCAATTACTAATAAGATGATATACCAATAATTAACCAAAAGCTTACTTAATGCCATAACCATAAGGGTAAGTGCGGGAAACTCCACATTGGATGCTGCAAAAATCTCCATAAACTTAGGCATTACAAAGACCAGAAGAATCGTTACTGCAACGGTTGCAATAATACTAAGGATGATCGGATACATCATGGCCCCCTTGATCTTGGTGCGTATCCTTCTCTCTTTCTCATAGTGGACTGCCATCTTCTCAAGCACTTCAGCGAGTTGACCCGTCATCTCGCCCGCCTCGACCGTCTTCTTAAAGAGATCGGGAAAGGCATTGCCCTGCATATACAGTGCATTGGAGAGGGTCTCTCCCTTCTGCACGGAAACGGCAACCTCTCTTGTGATCTTTCTCAGATGCTTGTTTTTGTTCTGTTCAATCAGGACATCGAGACAACGGTTGAGAGCCATCCCGGCATTAAGCATGGTACTGCTCTGGCGGGAGAAGAGGACGAGATCCTTAAGTTTGAATTTCGGAGTTCCAAAGGTAATCTCCTTGGACTTTTCTTCTTCTTTTTCAATGTGGATCGGTTTTGTGCCCTTGGTTCGAAGGATGGAAGCGGCTTCCGAAATGCTCTTTGCCTCAAGACTTCCTTGAACAACATCTCCCGCTTCGTTTATCGCCTTATACTTAAACTTCCCTTCCATTCTTCTTCCTCCTTTGCCCTATCTGATACAAAGAACTTCTTTGACTTAGCGGGTTTTTCAACCTGCTCGATCTTCCCTAACAAATATTCCCTTTTAAAACTGCTTTAATCATCTTTTTTGTTTCATTTATATTACGCTTGTATGCGTTGTATAACAAAGGTTTCGCCTCCAGATCTCATACTGTTTTCCAATAATGGATATATTTGTTCTGCGACTACGAAAATTCGTTTTATCCTCTACGAGTCATCAATCGTTTATATCTATCACTCAAAGGAAGAACCGTATCACAAAAATTACAGAAACTTTTTCACTTCATCATAGTCGACCGCATATTTGATAAAGGTCTCCTTGTCGATCTTGCCCTGTTTATACAGGTCGGTCAACCAGGAATCCATGGTCTTCATCCCTGCCGCCGCATTGGTTTGGATAATGGTTTGAATCTGATGGGTCTTTCCTTCCCGAATCAAGTTTCGAATTGCAGGCGTAGCCGTCATAATCTCCAAACTGACAATCCTACCTGTTTGATCAGACCTCGGCATAAGCTGTTGAGAGATGACCGCCTCCAAAACGGAGGACAACTGCGTCCTTACCTGTTGCTGTTGATGTGGAGGGAAGACATCGATTACCCTGTCAATCGTCTTTGCAGCCCCGATGGTGTGCAGGGTGGACATAACCAGGTGGCCCGTCTCCGCCGCTGTCAAGGCGGTCGCTATCGTATCGAGATCTCGCATCTCTCCTACGAGGATGATGTCGGGGTCTTCACGAAGGGCTGCACGAAGGGCATTTCCGAATGAAAGGGTGTCTTTTCCAAGTTCCCTTTGATTAACCATTGAGTTCTTGTGCCTATGCAGGTACTCAATCGGATCTTCTATCGTTATGATGTGTTCGCCTCGAAATTGGTTCATATGATCGACCATCGCTGCAAGGGTCGTGGACTTTCCGCTTCCTGTCGGTCCCGTTACCAGGATCAGTCCCCTCTTCTTTTTGCAAAGTTCCTTCAATATGGGCGGAAGCTTTAATTCCTCCATTGTGGGAATGGTGTCGGATACAGTTCTCATAGCGACCGCACAGTTTCCCCTTTGTTTGTAGACGTTCAGTCGAAAACGAACCAATCCCTTGTGAGAGTAGGCGGTGTCCAGTTCTCCCTTGGAGAGAAACTTCTTAAACTCGTTCTCCGAAATCATTTCTTTGATGATCGCCACTGTATCCCTCGGTCCCAAGACCTTATTGCCATAATGCGTCAACTTACCGTGAACACGCAATACCGGGGGAAGACCAACCGTTATGTGTATATCTGATGTGTTCCGTTTGAGGGCTTCCATTACTATCTCATCTATCATACCATCCGTTCCTCTCAGATCATCTTCTATTTCTTTCATCTCTCTTGCTCCGTATATCTTAAAACGTTTACCTTCCATCGAAACAGAACGGTAAAATCAAGTTTTTATCTTACTTTGTACTTACAGTATTTAAATTTGATTACACCGCTTACAGACGTTGACCTTTTGTTGCAAGCATATCTTGTTTATGCGTGCATTTCGACTATTCCTATTCATCGACGCTGTAAGTCACTTTGAGCATCTGTTCTATCGTCGTAACTCCATTTTTAACAAGTTTTGCCGCTGATTCACTCAAGGTGCTCATTCCGTTCTCCCTTGCTGCCTGCTTGATCCTATCTATGGATTCCCTTTGGTTGATCATGGTCTTTATCTTTCTGTCCACGACCAAGATCTCGTGGATCCCGGTACGTCCCGAATATCCGCTTCCGTTGCAATAGTTGCAACCCGCACCCTTGCGGAGGATGATCGGTTTGGATATTCCCAGCAAGTTCATCTCTTCGGGAGTCGATGGATACTCGTAACCGCACTTGGGACAAATCTTCTTGATCAAACGCTGGGCAACAATCCCCACAACTGCCGAAGATACCATATATTGTTCGATCCCCATGTCGACAAGTCTGGATATCGTACTTGCCGTATCGTTGGTGTGCAAGGTCGAAAGTACGACGTGGCCCGTGATTGCAGCTCGAATCGCAATCTCCGCCGTTTCTTCATCTCGGATCTCGCCAAGCATGACAACGTCCGGATCCTGTCTCAGGATGGAACGAAGTCCGCCGGCAAACGTCATCCCCGCCTTTTTGTTTACTTGGACCTGATTGACTCCGTCCAAGCGATACTCGACCGGATCCTCCAAGGTGATGATATTCTTATTGATGCTGTTAAGCTCTTTTAAGACCGCATAGAGAGTCGTGGTTTTTCCGCTGCCTGTCGGTCCCGTCAGAAGGATTATCCCTTCGGGCACCTTGATGATTTTATCAAAGAGAGCCAAATTCTCTTTTGTAAATCCCAATTGCTCTTTTGAAACGACAATTGAATTTCTGTCGAGAAGTCGAATAACAATCTTCTCTCCGTAGACCGTGGGCAGGATTGAGATACGCATATCGACAACACGACCGTCCAAGCTTGTTTCGACACGACCGTCTTGAGGGATCCTCCTCTCGGAAATATCCATTCCGCCTATGATTTTGATCCTTGTCACAATCCCGTTGTGAACTCCCTTATCGAGAGTCAAAACTTCTTTGAGTTCTCCGTCCACACGAAACCGAACTCTGACCCTATGTTCAAAGGGCTCGATATGGATATCGCTTGTCTTTAACTTGATGGCATCGAGGATGATCGATTTCACCAAACGTACGACAGGTGCATTGATGACGTCCGAAGATTCCTCAATGACATCTTCGACCTGTTTATTCCGGCTTTCTCCAAATTCCGTAATCGCTTTTTCAACATCCTCCGACACATTATAGACTCTGGTATAAGCGTTGTCCAACTCGTTTTGTGTCGTCATCACTCTGGATACGCTCTTTCCGGTATAAAGTTTGACATTTTGGATTGCGATGATATCCAAGGGATTGGTCATAGCGATAAGGATCTTATCTTCCTTTGTTGCCAAGGGCAAGATGCTGTATTGCCTGGCTAACCTCTCCGGTATCAACCGCGTCGCTTCTTCACTGATCTCATAGGTGCTCAAATCGACATATTCCACCTTGAGTTCCTGTGCAACCGCTCTCGCCATCTGCTCTTGCGTAATCGCTCCGAGTTGAACCAAAGCTTCTCCCAGAAGAATCTTTTTTTCTTCCTTAAGCTTTCTTGCTCTTCGCAGATCTTCCTGTGTAATTAACTTGGACTCCAATAAAATCTCTGAGAACTTCATACAAAACTCCTCCAAACAAGTTCTCCTCATCCTTTTCGCAACGAAAGAAGACCTGCTTTTCTCCATTCCTATAATAGGTAAAACGTTTTCGCTTTCAGGGCAAACCACACCGCTAAACACAACCTCACTCATCCTGTATCATTCGCTTTAAAACAAGACGGCACAAAACAATTGTCCGACATCTCTTTGCGACACATACAGTATCGTCTCAGCTTATAAACCCATTCCCTTAATAATCTCTTGAAAATAGTAGACAGAACGCCCAAAAAAGAATCGTAAAATCAAATGGATGTTGGTGTAACCTTAAGATTTAAAATAAGTTTTTCCCGATTTGAGAATAAGAACATCTTCAAAAACCTATCACATACCAATTTCCTTTTCACTTCTCATAGATTCTAGCACACGCTTTTAAAAAAGTCTATGTTTTTTTTAGGTTTTTTTGATGTTTTTTGTCGTTTTTTTGTCGTTTTTTACAAAAGCGTAACATTATTTGAAAAAAATGAAATCTCAAACAATAATATCTACGTAGATATTATTGTTTTCAAAATACACTGTCAAAACGCAGTTATACAAACTCTTACTATCCAACACCAAAAAAATTATTTCTTTATAAATGCTATGATATAATAATAACGAACCATACAAGATTTTATAAGAACCGGAAAGAGAATATCGAAACATGAAGGGCTTATCGGAGATTCCATTTTTCCTTAGCAAAGTGAGAAACCTCTATTATCGTCGCCGAATTTGACGTTAGATTAAAACTTCGGAAGAAGCACGGAAAAGATGATGACATCCGGCCATAAACCGATATACCGAAGATCAACCAACACAGTTCAAAGTTCTCTTATTCCCGAGGAATGTCCACTTCATTAACTATAATGCTATTTTTGTTATACCCTACATAAGTATGTCTTAATTATTTTTTCAAGAAAAAAGAAGGCCGACTTCGACCTTCTTTTTTTCAATATGCCAAAAGTATATCCCCCGATCTTATCCAAACAGTTCAAAGCGGGACAAAAATTCAGGTTATCTGATGACCGCATGCTTGTATCTTCTTCGGACAAGTGTCTTCCGAAAATTTCGCTTACTGTTCTCGACGTTTTCCTGCTATTCCCATCAAGATGAAGACAGCACCCGTCAACGGCATCAGTTTAAGGAAGAAGTCAAGATTATAAATCTGTCCTGTCTTGGGTATCTTCTTACGCACCTTCTTGAGTTTCGTCTTAATAACAGGATTTTTCTTCAATTCCTCGTTTAAGTCCTTCGGTTCGGGTTCAACGTTGCCTTCTTTCGGGACTTGCGGAAGTTTGGGCAAACTTGAAGACGGGTCGGAACTTCCTTCCTCGACAAAGGTTCCCTGATGATCTGTTGGCGGATCGGTAGGTTCAGGAGGTGTCGAAGTCCAAGGTGCTTGAGGTCGATCCTCGTCAGGCACGGAAGGAGGTGTTCCCCCTCCCGAATTCGGAGGAGTTTCGTTAAGCCTTGTGTTTGTGATAACAAAGCCTTGATCAACATCTCCCGTCACCTCGACCTCGAAGACATTCCTTCCTATCACAACGATCCTTCCGTTGTTGAGCCCGTTCGGATCTCCTTCTTCAAATAAGGTGTAGTCATTTTGAACTTCCGATCCGTTCGTAATCTCTTTGATGACAACATTACGGAAAACTCCTTCCCAGTTGGTGTCTTTGCTGATCTGTATAAAATCTCGAGTCCTCTGTCCGTTTTTAACCAAAAAGACTTTGACTTCCGGTGCATCTCCTGCCTGAATCCGATTCCACTGTTTCTTGACATAGACATCTTTTTCGTATTTCAGATAATTGTTTACGACTGTCAAACCGTTCTCATTCTTGGAATAAGAAGGAGGTGTCGCATCGTTTCCGCTTCCGTCGACTTCTTTGACATAGTATTCGTAATCTATTCCGCTTGAGTTTGTCTTGTCCAGATCGCTCCAAGTAATATGCACTTCACTCTCCGTAGAGCTTGGAATATCTTTGAGGGAGTCCGACGGAACCTCTTCATCTACCACAGTTTGCTTATTTCCATGTTCGTCGATGATTACAATTCGACGATATAACTTCAACCAGGTCCGGGGTTTTTGGCTGGGCCCTCCGACAAAGATGTTCACGCCCGTAACCTCGATCTTTGGTGAATGATACGTGTTCGTAACTTCAAAACCGTCTATGGTAGCGGTATAGTTCTCCGGCACTTGCTCATCTGCAAAATACTCATACTCTTCTCCGTCTTCGTTGTATACGGGAAGCTTGAACTCTTCACTTTGAAGAAGGGTAGCACTCGCTCGAAACTCTCTGACGAAATCCCTGTCCTCTTGCCCTGCCGCCTTACGCTTGAGCAGTAATGTCGCTCCCGATTTGGGGCCGTCGATCCAGACCTTATTGAGTCTTATACTCACGGTTTCTTGTTTGTTCGTGATTTGATAACCGTCTACGGTTGCCATATATCCCGTAACCGGATCTTCACTCAAGGTATAGGTGTAATCCCGACCTGTATGAATATTCTTCTTGGGAAGCTTGAATCCGTTATCGTCGGTTTCGAATACAACATTCCAATTTGACCTGTCCGCAGTCTTAACTGCAATTTCCTGACCGTCCTGATAGAGCCGATATGTCACACTCTGAGGATAGATTTCTTCCACCTGCTCCCAGGTCTTGGTAACCGGAATTTTGACAAGTTCCCTTGTGTTTGTTACCGAGTAGCGATCGACAACCGACTGATAACCCGGAACCGGAACTTCTTCCACAGTATATTCAAAGGAATGTCCATCCAAATCAAACTCGGGCAGCTCCGCAAATTCATACTTCCATACATTCAGATCCGCGCCCGCTCGAAGCTTGGCAACTTTATACGGGTTGGGATTCTTGTGTTTATCTTTATACAGGTAAAGGGTAATCTCGTCGGGTTTCTCTACTTGATTGCTCTCGTCAACCCAATTTTTTTCGACCTCTATGCTCTTTACCTGTCTCGTGTTGGTCAGAACAAAGGCTGTTTGATCAACAGCTGAAGTATAGCCCTTTACCTCAGCTTCCTTGAGACTGTAGACATATTCACGACCGTTCTCATCGTGAGTGGGCAGGTCGGTAAATTCATACTGCCACTGTGTTGACTCGCCCAAGTTTGCCGTTCTGTAAGGTTGATCCGCTTTGTCATCTCTAAGAAGGTATACGGTTACAGAAGTCGGATCGGGTTCTCCCGTCGTATTCACCCATGCCTTTTTGGCAGTTTTTGCAGTCGTCTTCTGTCTGTTGGTAATGACAAAACCGCTTGCATCTGCTTTTTCAGAAATCTCCGATTCGTATGCGTCGAAGTGTTGTTCTTGGATCTTATATATATAGTCAATTCCGTGGATATCTGTCTTATCCAAGTTGGAGAAACTGCCTTTCCAGCTGTTGTCTTTATTCAAGATCATCCGCTCTTCAAAACCGTTGTCTTCAACGGCATTTAAACTTCTCTTCAAAACGACCTCGACTTCAGTAGGCGGCTTCTCTCCCCGAGCCAACTCCCATATCTTTTCGACCGTTTTTTCCGTCTTGGGAATAACATAGGTGTTTATTACTTTCAAACCGCTTTCTTCTTTGCGATAATTTTCGGGAGTAAAGTTCTCATCAGTTCCCGAAGCATCGACTTCTTTCACGGAGTAGATATATGCTTTTCCATGTTCATCCGTCTCTTCCAAATCATCCCACGAAACTCTTCCCGTGAGAGGATCGACCTCTTTGACCTGCGCATGTGCAACACTCTGAGGCTGCTCTCCCCTTACATTGCGATAGAGTTTAAACCAGGTATTCGGTCTTGTGTCGGGACCGTCCACCCACTCCTTCTCCGCTTCGACACGGATGGACGGACTTTCGTAGATGTTCACGAACTCGGCAGACAGGAAGGTTTCCCCTTGTTTTTGCTCGGCTGTCCTTTCGTCGGAGGTCTCCGGTTTAAACACGATATCTTCATCAATCTCGCTTCCGTCCGCCTTTACTTCTTTTACCTTGTAGATATAGTCGTTTCCGTCTTCATCGGTAACAGGAAGACCCGTAAACTCCGCGATCAGATCACGGTTTAAAATTCCTGAAATCAATCCGCCCTTAGGAACGTCCTTTTCTTCTCCCGGAACTTGTACAAAGTCGGTATCGTTTTGTGTCTTGCGATAGAGGATGAACTTCAGATCCGGTTTTTGTACCTCTTCTCCCAAGTTCCATTCTTTCTTGACCTTCAGATCGATTTGAGGACTTCGATAGGTGTTCGTCACCTCAAAACCTCCGATCGTCTCAGTGTATCCATGGGGCACATTCGGCTCTTCGACATAATAATCGTAACCCCGACCTGACGGATTATGCGTGGGAACGGTGTATTCCTCACTCTCCAAGACCGTGGAGGTCGCCGTAAAGCGTCTTACAAAATTCGGGTCCGTATCGGCGCCGACCCTTCTCTTGAGTTCCAGAACAACATCGGGCTTGGGGCCCCTGTCCCAATTCTTCTTGAGTTTGATCGTCCTTGTATTCTGCGTATTCGTGATTTGATTTCCCTGAACCGAAGTTGTATAGCCCGCTACAGCATCCTCGGCAACTGTATAGCTGTAATCCGCTCCGGTTTGTGGATTTTTCTTGGGCAGTTTCAGACCACTGTCATCCATATCAAAGACCGTGTTCCAGCTGTCTTCTCCTACCGTTTTCGAACCGATCTCCTGACCGTCTCGGTAGAGACGATACGTTACATTCTGCGGATAACCTCCTTCGGTTTGGATCCATACCTTCGTAACAGGAACCTGTGTCAGTTCACGGGTATTAGTCACGGAATAGCGATCGACAACAGACTGATAACCCGGTACGGGGACTTCTTCCACCGTATACTCATAGGCACGTCCTGCGAGATCGAATTCGGGAAGGTTTACAAATTCATACTTCCAAACATTCGGGTCCGCCCCCGCCCTGATCCGAGCGGTCTTATAGGGGTTCGGATTCATCTGCTTATCCTTGTAGAGATGAATTGTTATCTCTTCAGGTTTGTCGAGTGATCCCGCTTCATCGACCCAGGTCTTCGTTACTTCAATGCTCTTTACCTTTCGGGTATTGATGATTTTAAAGGTCGATGGATCGATGACGGGAGTGTAGCCTTCCACCTCATCTTCTTCGACGGTATACACATAGGCCTGTCCTTGGGAATCGTGGGACGGAAGATCTCTGAACTCGTGTTGCCACTGATTTGTAGCTGACAACTCCACACTTCGATACGGAACATCCGTTCTGTCATTTCTTATCAGATGTACCCTTATCGACGTAGGATCTGCTTCTCCCGTCGTATTGTTCCACTGTTTATGAACCGTTTTATGGAAGACTCTCTGCGTATTAGTGACAACGAAACCGCTTCCGTCCGCCTTATTTTGGACTGTTGCATCGTATGCAGCATGGTTTTGTTCAACCAACACATACGTATAGGTTTGGCCGTTGACATCAGTCTTGTCAAGATCTACAAAGGTGTGTCTCCATCCGCCGGCTTCATTCAAGGTCGCCCTTTGAGCATAACCGTCTTCGATCACTCCATTGAGTTCCCTTTTGAGAACAACTTCAATTTGAGCAGGCTTAGCTTCCCCATCGGAAAGAGCCCAAACCTTCTCCACTGTTTTTTGTGTCTTGGGAATGACATAGGTATTGATGACCTTCAATCCCTGTTCTTCCTTTCGATAGTTTTCTGGAACGAAGGTCAGGTCCGTACCCGTGGAATTTACCTCCTTGACTGAATATACATAGGGGTTTCCGTGTTCATCGGTCTCATCCATCGCCTCCCACGATACCGTGTTCGTAAGGTTATCCACCTGTCTGACCGGTGCGGTCAAGACTTCTTGAGGCTCTTCTCCCGCAATGTTTCGATACAATTTAAACCACGTTTGCGGTCTGACATCGGGACCGTTTACCCATTCCTTGGTCGCCTCGACCCTTCTCTTCGGGCTCCTATAAAGGTTCTTGAAGCTTGCCGAAAGGAAGGTATCTCCCGCTCGCTTGATCGCTTCACGTTCGAAAGAATTTTCAGGTACGAAGTTTACGGTTTCGTCAATTGCACTTGAGTCCGCCTTGACTTCCTTGACCACATAAGTGTAGGGCTCGCCGTTTTGATCCGTAAGTGCAAGATCCGTAAACTCGACCGAGATCTCCCGATTCAAAACCGTACCCACGATCCCGGCACTCTTGGGAACGAGCTTTTCCTGTCCTACTACCTGCTGTAATTGAGGTGCAACAGCCGTTTTTCTGAACAGAATAAACTTCAGATCCGGTCTGGTCGCATGTTCCCCAAGTTCCCATTCTTTCGTGACTTTCAAGCTTGTCTTGGGGCTGTGGTAGGTGTTTGTTACATCCAAGGTGTTCTGAGCAGTGTTGCTCTCATAGAAGAAGTCTTGCATATTGAGCTGCACTCCATGTTCATCTGTTTCTTTGACATAATACACATATTCTTTGACGGTTCCGTCAGGCAAATGTTTATACTTGTCAAAAAATCCGAACTCTACCTGTGTATCCTCTCTTCCGATTTGAGCAACAGGTACCTGAACTTCTTCACTCGTTCCTCCTTCATAGGTTCTAAATAGTTTGAAATACACCTGAGGTCTCCTTGCAGGATTTCCTCCTATCCACAACTTTGAGGCTCTGATTTCGATCTGTTCCTTGTTTTGCATAATGCGAACCTGATTTTGTCGCGGATCGATATTTAGGGGCTGCACATTTGTCGCTTGGAAACTCTGTTCTCCTCTTCCGGATATCACATAGCCTGTCGGGGCACCGGTTTCTCTTATCTTATATTCTCCGATAAGAGGTACGTTCTCAAACTTGATCATCCCCTCTTCTCCCGTAGGAACCCCCACGGAATGAAGCTTGCCGTCATAATAGAATTCAAAGTTGGAATTTGTCAAATCTGCAATCGGTCTCGCATTGTCATCGACCTTTTTCAAGAAAACGGTCGTCGTATCGAGCTTGTTGTAGAAACTCTTTCTTGCAACCGTACTGTTCGGTGTCAAACTTACATGAGAGACCTCTTCGATCCTCTTGTAATTCACAGGAGCATTTGTTTCGACAATGGTATAATCTCCTAATTCCAGGTTTGTAAATTGAACGATACCGTTGGCATCGGTCACACTTCTTCGGATTGGAGTTGCATTGTGTGCTTCTTCCTTTGTCAGGTGTCCGTCATAAATACTGAATTCCGCTCCCGGCAGGACGTTATTGCCCCTTCCCTCAAACTTTGTAATGTGGATCTGTCCCTTTTGTCTTACATTTTTGAGATAGAATGTCGCCTTGGGATTGTTGTAGTTGATCAAGCGATCGAGTTTAATCGTTTGAGCCGGAGCCTTCACATATCCAACGGGCGCTGTCAGCTCACTTAGGGTATAGGCTCCGTATTGAGATAAGCCTTCGCTGTAACGATATACGCTGTAACCATCGACATCCTGGGTACTCAGCGGCACAACGACATCGTTGTTATCGCGGTAGTTTTCCTTCAGCTCCAGCCTTGCTCCCTTGAGTTTCTTATAGATATGTCTCTGTGCGACAATGAGGTCTTCATCGTCCTGACGATTCTGTTTCATTTGCTCAAGCGCCTGACGTGCCAAGGCATCCGTCTGATATGGACCACCCAGTTCCTCTACCTTGACAACACTGAAGTCCATTTTTCGGTTCTTGACCGTCTTGGAGATCGTTCTGGAAAGGTAGGGATCTACCGTAAACTCAATCGGCTCAACTCCCTTGAGATAACCGTTCGGGGGAAGGATCTCTTCTACACGATAACGGCCGTAAGTCAGGTCTTCAAAGCTGAGTTTTCCCTGTTCGTTGGTCATCTGCGTATATTTCTTATTGACTGTATTTTCATCTTCCAGTTCCCGATATTGTCCGCCGATATTCTTATAGAGTTTAAAGGTCGCATCGGGAAGTTTTTCCTGCGTATCGGGATCGATCTTTTCTATAAGCATACTGCTTTTAAGCACCTGTCTGTAATTGGTAATCAAAAGCATCTCCGGTCTGAAGTATCCTTCCTTCTCCATACTTCTGACCATTCCGCTGTCATCGACATAAAACTCGATCGGCTCCGCCTTCTCATACGATTCGGGAGCCTGTACCTCCACAAATTTATACACTGTATTGGGAACAAGGCCTCCCACAGCGATCCGTCCTCTCGCATTGGTCGTATAGTTGCCCCGACTTGTATCTCCCGCTCCGCTGTCAACCACTCCCGTCGCCGTCATGGTTTTTCCGGTATCAAAGAGTTCAAAGTTGACATTGGGCAAGAGTTCTCCCTCTGTGGTCCTTCTCTGTGTATCTTTCTTGGTTCGAACGAGATCCCTCACTCCAAGTTTCACCATCTCAATATTGTAGGTCCTGTTTTGAATGACAAAGGTATAGATCTTATGTTCAGGGTTTTCGGTGTCGACCTCTTTGCTCGTACTCTCCACGGAAGACGATTGGAACCCGTCGGGCAAGGGCAGTTCGAAGGTAAACGGTTCGATTAAGGTAAACCTGTTCAAATTGCTTAACTCCGCAAGTCTATACTGACCGTTTTTCAAGTTTTTGAACTCGAATACTCCGCTCAGGTCCGTAGTTCCCTCCAAGACTTCCCTTGTTGAGAGATTTTCAAGCTTGAATTTGACATTACCTAAGCTTGTATCCCTGTTCTTCTTGTGAATCCTGAGGGTATACTTCGTATTATCGACAGGAGGCAGCTTCTCATCTTCAAAGGTCTGTACCACCTCATCTACCGGCTGACCGTTCCTTATCTTTTCCAAATCGGAAACATAGTCATTATAATCCAGGACTTTTCGATAAGTTTGCGTGTCAAGTTTATAGCCTGCAGGAGGTTCGACCTCTCTGATCTCATAGGGCTTGTAATTTACATTCTTGAAACGGAGCAATCCTTCAGGATCGGAGACGGCGTCTTTAACGAGCCCATCCTGTTCCAACCTGTATTTGGCACCGGATAAAGATTGTCCTGTAAGCTTATCGACCTTCTTAAACGTCAAGTCTTTCTTGGGTGTGATCATCTCATTGGTTACAGGAGGAACTTCCGTATATTTGGACAGCCCCTCATAATTCATTGCAAAGGTGTTATTCGCCTTCTTTCCTTCCCACTGTTCGATATGAGCAAGGTCGTAGTCGGGTGCCTTCATCTCCAGAACAATTTCCAAACGGCTGTATTTTGACAGGGTGCTTGCACCTCCGCCACCGATATGGAGCCCTATTGCTTCATTGGGATCATTCGTTTGGAGAGCGGGGTTATTCTTTGCTCCTTCCAACCATTGTTTTGCAGTTCCCCCAAAAAGGTTGGCGGGATAGCCGTCTCTGCTCTTAAAGTATGTTATGGGGAAGTTCGCTTGAACATCATCGCTCTGTCCCGTCTTAAGGTTCGTCATTCTTATCGACTTCACTCGAACCAAAGTGTTTGCAAACTGAGACCCTCTAAGAGGATGGTTTCCCGTCAAACCCGCCAGCAACAATCGATCTCTGTCATAGGGAAAGAGGTCGAAAAACTCCATCTTATTGACATCAAGAGCGAGATTGTTGGAGACTTCAAACTTATATTCGAAGGTCTCTCCCGGAAGAGTTTGGATCTCATCCATCCAAGCCCCGTCAACAGAAGATTTTCGAATATATTTTCTTCCTACAAGACTGTCGTTGAACAGGAGTTTAAAGGAGTGACTTGAAGTCGTAAGCCTTTTATTTCCTTCTTCTACAATCGGCGCAGCATTCTTGTGTTCGATCTGCTTACTTGCCTCGGTCTCCGTTTCTTCAAAGTCGATATAGGCCTTGTTGACAACGGTTCCATCTCCTGGAGCTCCATATTTGATCGAAGAATTTACCTTTGCAACCCACGCCAGGTTGCTTGGAACATAGGGAGCGGAAAAAATCAGTTTGCTCGCTCCGTTTACAAGTTCGGTGCGGTAGGTTCCCCCCACATTCTCAAACTCGGGATTCAGTGTTACCCTCTTGAGATCCAAATCTCCGGGGAAAAGATCCACCAGTTTAAAATTCTTAATATAAAAAGGTTCGTTGATCTGACTGATTGTGTATCCCGCACGGAATCCCAAGGTATAGTCGACTTCCTGTGTGGGATTGGTCACTGTCTGGTTATTCGATAGATTGGACGACTTGGTTACCTCAATATATTTCTTCGTCGGCCTGATATATTTGCTTGCACTCACATAAGTTTTAAACGGTTTATCCGAAACCCCCACTTCTTGAACATCGACATCGGCAAAAATCTGTGCCAGATTCTCCCTGTTGGAATAATTGTTGGGAATCTGCTTTCCTTCCTTCAACTTGCTTCCTATGTCGATGACAATCTCCTCATCCAAAGAGGACAAGGTCACGTTCTCAAAGCTGAACTTTATGTTCTTGACCGTTCGCAGTTGTTCTGCTGTAAGCGTGTATTTCTCATTTGCAGCAAGAGAAATCTCGCCTACCAGCTTATCTGCCGTGTACTGAGGTCGTACATGATTCAACGGAGAAGGTTCCCTTGAATTATACAGGAAGATCTTCATAGGATGGTTTGCTCTCACGGAAGTGAAATCAAACAGTCTGTTCTCTTCTCTCTGTCCTCTGTCGAGATCGAAGTCCCATACTTCGATGTTCTTGATCCTGGGAACATGGTAGAAACTTCCATTCTCATTCTGAGAAAGCACTCTGGACGGTCTTATCCTTATCGTCCAGGGCAGTTCTATATGCGTATCCGAAGAATAAGGAATAAAGTAATGCTCGTATCCGGTCTTGGATACCAGAACACCCTCGGTAATCGCTCCTATCGCAATTGAGCGATTGGAGGTCGAATTGAGTCTATACACGGGAACGTCGTTTCCACTCGGATTGTGGATGTGGATCTCGGTATCCACCCTGTTGATGATCCCGGTCTGTGCAACCGCCTTCGGAAAATCCAAGACAAGCTTGGGAAATCTGCCTCCGATGATATGCCAATCCGTATATCTTCTTCCATCCGGTGTAACCAAGGCATCGAGAAACTCCTTGTCCAGTTCATAAGAAACGGTATTATTGGCAGGATCATACACCCACCCTTGGTTTTTTGCGGGATCGAATTTTGCCGCTTCAACAACTTCTCTTCCGGTGGCTTCATCCCATTTCCTGTATGTCGGCAAGGTATCCTTCATAACAATCCGATCGGCTCGTCGTCCCAAATCGTGAAAACGAAACCAATAGGTCATCGATACATCTGTATGTCCGTTATTGGAATTTTCGTTAGGCGATCCCGTGACTGTTGTCGGTTCTCCATGAAGCGCTTCCTTATGAAATCCCGGAGTTCGATAGTAGGTAACGAACTTCTCCGAAGATGCAAGTTCTCCCTTTCTTCTTCCATCTTCGATCACATAATAGGCCTTTGCATAATCCTCATTGTCCATCGGTGTATCCAAACCGTCATATTCAAACTTGACTCTGATATTCATTAGAATGCTGGTGTCTTTGATTTCCTTGATCGGATAAATGACTTGTTTTCTCTCCGGATCGTAGTAGGCGGGTGCAGAAAGCTCCACATTCGGTATGGTAGGAGGGAAGGTCACAAGACTCTTATTCTTGGTAGCGTGTTGAGGAAGTTGAATCACTACCTTGCTGTTCTTTTCGTTCGCCGGAATATTCTTGAGATTAAACAACGCTTCCACGTTCAAAGCTGTTCCATGAGGTGTAAACCGTTCTTGGGTATATCCGGTCCTCTTTATCGAAACCTTATATTCCGGATCGTTGATCGCTGCTATTGTTCCATATACAAAGGTAAGTTTGCTCGTACTTCCTGAAGGCACTGCACCGATAGTTGCAGTTCTCGTAGAAGGATCAAAGGACGCTATCCCCTGAGGCTCTACTTTAATCGAAGTTGCACGATAGCCTTCAAAATCCGGAGCAACCACCTTTTCCCCTTGAGGCATATAACGAGTTGTAGGAGAAGTTCCCGGAATCTTATTTCCCGATTCATCCTCATAATCGATCACGGTTTTACCGGGATTGATAAGGATGCCCGGAGGTGCAGTAATCGGTACATCCATATGTTCGATAAATACAACGGTCGGATTATTCGGGTCCAAATCCCTCATATTACTCCCCAAGGTAAGCTGAGAAGCATTTTTGAATTTCATTACCAAAGGTCCGCTTGACAAAAAGGGTTTTGCCGATGTCAGTTTAACCTTGACACCCGGTGTGGTCGAAAAATCCAAATCCTCGGTTTTCGGACTTCCGATCAATCTTCCAAGTTCGATGGGATCTGCTGTAACAGGAAGTTTAAACTCCTTAAATACCGCCGTATTTTCAGCAAAAGCTTCGGAACCGATCTTCTTAAGACCTGTAAGATGTCTCAAATCAACGCTTGTGATTCGGTTGTTTCTGTAAGAGTTGTCATCGATAACTTCAACACTGTCAGGAAGAAGAAGGTCTGCGATAACATTTCGTTCCCCGTTTATTCCTCCTCCGGAAAAAGAACTTCTTCCAATATGTTTCAGTTTAGGAAATCCGCTCAAATCCATTTCCTTAATCTTGGTATTATAAAAGGCGGAATCCAAGATCACTGCCAATTCCGGAAGATTTTTCAGGCTCGGTTTTGACAAGTTGTAGTTATATTGAAAACCGCCCAACGTTTTCAGTTTCGGATTATCTTCAATAATGACATCTGTAAGACTTTTCCATCCGCCCTGTTGTTCAAAAGCTCCGGCACCTATGGTCTCCAAACTGTCCAAACCCTTGATAACGACTTTTTCCAACTGGTTTGAAGTAAAAGCTCCGCCTTCTATCGTCTTTAACTTATCCAAACCGTCAAGCTTTAAAGATGTGAGTTTGGCTCCCCCGAAAGCCCTCGTTCCGATCTTTGTCAGTTCGGGAAAGGGTGTCAAATCAAGCTCCCCTTGGAGCTTCGAACCGTCGAAAGCATGTCCGTCAATGACCGAAAGCAAAGGCAGGCCTTCCATGACAAGATTTTCAATCGGTGCTTGATAAAATGCGCTATGAGCTATTCTGACAAGCCTCGGAAGATCTTTTAAGGTTACATCTACAAGTCCGGTACCACTGAAACCCTGCATGGTCTCAAGCAGCGGAAGACTCTCCACCGTCAACTTTTTGAGACTTCGGATCCCTTGAAATCCATTGAGGTTTTTCAATCCGGGCAAATCTCTAAGTTCCAGTTCCTCCAAAGCCGTCTGTCCAAAAACATGTTCGGATAAACTCTCCAAGCTCCGTGCCCCCTGTACCTTAAGGCTTCTTAACTCCGGATTATCATAAAAGGCTTGGTAGCCTATTCTCTGCAAAGATGTCAACTCCGATAATTTTACTTCCTTAAGTTTGTTGCTTTTAAACGCGTAGCTCTCGATGCTCTGAAGATTTGTCAAGCCTTCCAAATTCAAACTTTCAATTTGATTGCCTTCAAATCCTCCCAGTCGAACAAGCCCCCTAGCTTCACTGAGGTCCAATTCCCTAATCTTGTTACGATAAAAGGCATTATTTCCTATAATTTTAAGAGAAGGAACATTCGATAGTCCTAAGGTCCCAACCTCATTACTCATAAACGTTCGATCACTGATCTGCTCTAAAAGAGGCAAATCTCTAAATTCTACCGTCTTTATTTTGTTTTCGATGAAACTCTCATAGCCGATCATCTTCAGCTTTGGAAGATCGTTGAGAACAAGTTCGTCGATCACATTTTTCTTAAAGGAATAACTCGATATCGTTTCAAGTTTAGGGGTTGCCTCTATTTTGAGTGTTTTGATTGCATTGTTCTCAAAGCTCGAACTTCCTATGATTCGAAGTTCGGGCAGATCTGTAAGAAGGACTCCTTCCAGTTTGTTATCCAAGAAGGAACGATCTCCTATGACTTCCAGCTTCTTTAATTTATCAAATCCAAACTCTCTCAAATTGTTGTTTCTAAAACTATCTACCCCGATATAAGTCAGGTTGACAAGGTTCTCTTCATTAAGCACATCGACCAATCCGCTGTTTTGGAAAGCATAGTGGTCAATGGATTTCAGCTGCTCCATCTTCTCAAAATTCACGGTATCCATCTTCTGATCTTTGAAGGCGGAATTATTGATTGCTGTGATCGGCACTGCCGTTGTCGGATTGATGTCGGGAAGAACAACATTTTTGTTATCTCTCAGCTTCTCCAAACCGGTGTCACTGAAGCCCAAGATCCTATCGGAAGAATAGCGAAAATCCTTGTACTTCCAATCAAGTCCCGGAATGATTTCCTCTTCTCCCTTGTCTATCGCCGTAAACTGAAATTGGAGGATGACACTGTCTTTTTCTCCGTTGTGATCTGTCAGAGTAATCTCCACCTCCTCGGTTTTTTCGACACGGGGTGCGGGAATCGTGTTTCTACTCAAGGTAATACGAGGATCCTGGTTTTCTCCGCTTAAAAATACCGGCCGGATTACCTGCCCCTGAGAATCGTAGAAGGTAATATCCTTTAGGATCTGTGTTTTACTCAAAGAAGTGGTTGTCGTAAACACGACCTGCTTGCTCTCCGAAACGGAAATGTGCGGAGAAGAGGTTCTCATATACAGCAGTTCTATCTCTATTTTATTGTCCTGAATACTGTTTTTGTCGATCGGAATCGTTGTTCCCGTTCCAAGATAAGTGTATCCTTCCACAATAGGAACCGGGTATTCATCTTCCAAATGGATCAATTCATGCTTTTTTGTAATTTTGTTGATCAACGGACCATCGTTGGTCTTGTCCTTGATGGTTATAATAACACTGACGGGATTGACTACATAACGAGATATATCCAAGCTCGCAATCGCGTTTGCATTCCGGGCAATATCGACTTCTACAGGCTCTTCTCCCTGATCGAAGCTATCTTCCTTTAAAAGTTCCTGCGGAGGGTCAAGTGTTTCCACCGTTAACTTCTTCAGGTCGATGTTGTTGGTAAAAGCTTGATTTCCCACATCGGTAGCACGTTTGAGCCTCGCTTCCTGTAAGCGGTTGGAAGCAAAAGCACTTGTTCCCAGAGTGATGGCACTTGTCTGCACTTGGGTCAGTTCGTTCGAATAGAAAGCAAAATCCCCTATGGTTTCAATCTCGCTCTCATCCGTAAATTCCGCAATTTTATTGTCTGCAAATGCGTATTCTTCGATATTGACGACACCGGACTTGAGGGTAATGGACGTCAAGTTGGAATTTTGAAAGGCATGAGATCCTACAGAAGTGATTCCTCCTCCTATTACTACACTGTTCAGATCCAATCCGGAAAAAGCATTCGATGAAATTTTGGTCGCCTGTCCAAACCCGGATATCGTCACATCCTTATTGGCTAAGATTTTGGTCTTTCCGCTGTCGGAAAATCCTTTGATCCAATCATCTTCTATAATAAAATCACCTTCCTGGAAATCTGCCGCAAGACGATTGGCACCTTCTCCCACCTCTGCATTTCCTGAGGTAAGCTCTTCGGGTGCATTCACGGAGGGGGTTTCGGAAGAAATTTCGGAAACAACATTCTCTCCTTCTTGAGACCCTTCCGGAGAAGAAGATACAGCATCTTCTATCTCAGCTTCTCCTTCCGTGTTCGTTGCATCTTCTTCCACAGAAGGTTCTCCTTCCGAAGGGGGGATACCTTCCTCGGACAAGGTTTCTTCGGCTCCGAACAGCACGGAAGAAGGATCTTGTGCGAGTTCTTCCGCTCGTGTCAGTACCAGAGTAAAGTTCGATAATAAGATAAATGAGATCACTAATGATGCGATCGCTCTTTGAAATAATGTTTTGTTTCTTTGATTCATACCGGTCCCCCTTATTTTTGTTTATTTAAAACGTAATATATTCCAAACCTCGTTGGTTTAATTTAATTTCTTCGCTAATCATTATACTTACTTTTTTTACAATTTTCAATTATAGAACTTCTTTTTCATAAAACTGTAACATTTTTTTAACATACTGCTCTCCCCATTAAAAATACAAACGTTTTCCTTTGTTCTCAATAGAGAAAAAAATCTGCGAAAACCTCAGTATCCGAGTTCGATAAAAGCGAAGATACAGGGTAATACCTCATAACTCGAAATACACATATGCAATCTATTTCATATCGACGGGAACATTCTTGAACATCTTAAAAAGGGAACTCTCGCCTTTGCACGGCGTATTCACAGTTACGAAAAACAGCTTAACAGTATCACCTTTTTGACCCCTTGATATCAATACCCTGTTTCCTATGGTTCTTAAACGTTTTTTGTGTTCAGAAATGAATATACTGCTCTTCCATGAAGAGTTTCAATAAGTGATTATCGGATGACAACGACAATAACGGATTCGTGTAACAGGGGTACTCATTGGAACGGTCGTTATCAAAAGATTTGATTTATTCGGAACCGAAATACTGTGTTTTTCACTTTCATCCCCGAATCTTGTGTAAAAAACACCCATACGGATAACCGGGCAATGCAACAGGTAATAGCATTAAACAAAGAATGACATAATACTATTTTTCCATAGAAGTATAGATATATCTGTTTTTCTACCCACGAAAACTTGTTTTATCTTCTATGGGTCACAGGTTGTTTATATCTACAACTCAAAAGAATAATAGTATAAGTCACCGTTCCGAAGTCGGATTACATTGGAGCAGCGGAGGATGTATGAAACGGAGAATGGTATAAGTCATCGCATAACAACACGAAAAAAGCATTGCAAAATGATCTTGCTTTCATCACTTTGCAATGCTCCTTGTTTTTGTAAGGCTTTTATTTTATTTTGATTTTATGTTGTAGAAGGCAGACATTCCGGGATACTTGGAGATCCCGATCAGGTCTTCTTCAATACGAATCAACTGGTTGTACTTGGCAACACGATCGGTTCTCGAAGGCGCACCGGTCTTGATCTGCCCTGCGTTTGTCGCAACGACCAAGTCCGCGATTGTTGTATCTTCGGTTTCTCCCGAACGGTGAGATACCACCGCGGTATATCCCGCTCTTTTTGCCATTTCGATGGCGTCTAAGGTCTCGGTGATAGTTCCGATCTGGTTCAGCTTGATCAGGATGGAGTTTGCAATTCCTTTTTCGATCCCTTCTTTCAATTTTTTTGTGTTGGTCACAAAGAGATCATCTCCGACGATCTGGATCTTATCTCCCAATTTCTCCGTCATCAATTTGAAACCGTCCCAGTCGTTTTCATCCAAACCGTCTTCAATCGAAATGATGGGATATTTCTCAACCATTCTCTCATAGAAGGCAACCATTTCTTCCGATGTCCATTCCTTGCCTTCTCCGCTGAGCACATACTTCTTCTTGTCCGCATCGTAGAAAGAAGATGCCGCAGCGTCCATAGCGATACGAACTTCTTCTCCCGGCTTGTATCCTGCTTTTTCAATCGCCTCTACGATCGAAGACAGGGCTTCTTCGTTGGACGAAAGGTTGGGCGCAAAGCCTCCCTCGTCTCCTACAGCAGTATTTAGTCCCTTCGCCTTCAAAACGGATTTAAGTGCGTGGAAGATCTCCGCTCCCATTCTGAGTGCTTCCTTCCAGGAATCCGCTCCGACAGGCATAACCATAAATTCTTGGATGTCGACATTGTTGTCCGCGTGCTGACCTCCGTTCAGGATGTTCATCATTGGAACGGGAAGGGTCTTGGCGTTTACTCCGCCCAGATATTGGTAGAGAGGAAGTCCCAGTTCGTTTGCAGCAGCGTTCGCAACTGCCATGGATACTCCAAGGATCGCGTTGGCTCCCAGTTTTCCCTTGTTTTCGCTCCCGTCGAGTTCGATCATAGTCTCATCGATGCCGATCTGATCAAAGACGTTGAAGCCTTCCAATTCAGGCGCGATAATCTCATTGACGTTTTCCACCGCCTTCAAAACTCCTTTTCCAAGGTATCTACCCTTGTCTGCGTCTCTCAATTCGACTGCTTCATAAATACCTGTGGATGCTCCCGACGGAACTGCCGCCCTGCCGATCACGCCGGATTCCAGGGTCACTTCAACTTCTACCGTGGGATTTCCTCTGGAATCCAAAATCTCTCTTGCATATACATCTGTAATAAACATAATACATTCTCCTTCCGGGATATGGTTTGATTTTATCTTCTTTTACCTATATCGAGCTTATGCTCTTCTCTTTTTAAACTGCCCTATGCTCCATTCTGCGGTCGAAGTCTTTGATGAGCCTATCTCTTCTATATTTTAGTACTGTTATTCATTCAAATGATTGACACCAACAATTTGTACTCAACAGAAGACAAGGCGGGTCTTTGTGATCACAGAATAGATATAGCCTTATTTTTGTCGGATGACAGCATTGTCCCCTCAAAGTCTCTCTTCCTACTTTACAATCAGGGAGGTCCCCGTCATCTCCTTCGGTTGAGGAAGATCTAGGAGTTCCAGCATCGTCGGCGCAAAGTCGCACAACCTTCCGCCTTGAACAAGCTTCGCATCCTTATTCCTGTCATCCACATAGATGAAGGGAACGGGATTGGTCGTGTGTGCAGTAAAGGGTTTTCCGTTTTCATCCTTCATCTCATCACAATTTCCATGATCGGCGGTGATAAGGCAAACTCCCCCCAGTTCCAAAACCTTAGGTATCACACGATTCAAGCAGGCATCCACGGCTTCGACAGCCTTCACCGCCGCCTCCAAAACTCCCGTATGACCTACCATATCTCCGTTTGCGTAGTTCAATATGATAACATCCTTTGGATCTCTATCGAGGTCTTCCACCAATCTTTGCGTCACCTCATAGGCGGACATCTCCGGCTTGAGATCGTAAGTCGCCACCTTGGGAGAAGCGACCAGGATCCTATCTTCCTTCTCATAGGATACTTCCCGTCCTCCGTTGAAGAAGAAGGTGACATGGGCATATTTTTCCGTTTCGGCGATCCGAAGTTGGGAAAGTCCGCAATTTGAAATATATTCCCCAAAAGTGTTGGTCAAGGTCTGAGGAAGATAAGCAACATTGACATTGGGGATCGTCGCATCGTAGAGAGTCATCGTAACAAAGTAGGGGAGCACGGGTGTCCTTTCAAATTCATGGAATTCCGGATCCACGATGGTCCTTGTAAGCTCCCTTCCCCGATCGGGACGGAAGTTGAAGAACACAACGCTATCCTCCGCCTCCAAAGGTCTTATGTCTCCGACGGTGCAGGGAAGGACGAACTCATCGGTAACCCCCGCCTCATAAGAGGAGCTCATCGCATCCGCTGCACAGGCAAAATGAGGAGCCTCTCCTCTCACAACGGCCGCATAAGTTTTTTCGACCCTCTCCCACCTCTTGTCCCTGTCCATGGCGTAGTACCTTCCCGATATGGTCGCGATCCTTCCGATCTTATGCTCGGCCATATAGTTCTCCAAGTCTTCGATATAGCCCTTTCCGCTGTCGGGAGGGGTATCGCGTCCATCCATAAAGCAGTGTACAAGAACGTTTTGAACTCCGTTTTTCTTCGCCATTGCAATAAGCCCCTTCAAGTGAGAAATATGGGAGTGCACTCCGCCGTCGGAGAGCAGACCCATCAGATGAAGGGCGGAACCTTCCTTCTTTGCGTTTTCCATCGCCTTCAACAGGACCTCGTTTTGAAAGAAGTTCCCTTCTTTGATCTCCTTGGTGATCCTTGTCAGTTCCTGATAGACGATCCTTCCCGCTCCTATGTTCAGATGTCCTACTTCCGAGTTACCCATCTGTCCGTCCGGCAAGCCCACATCTTCGCCGCTCGCTCCGACAAGGGTATGGGGATATTCCTCAAAGAGGTAGTCCAGGTAGGGCTTGTTTGCCATATAGAAGGCATTGTTTTCTTTTTTATCTGTAATTCCCACTCCATCCAAGATGATGAGTGCCACAGGTTTTCTCATAAATCAAATCTCCTTATAATTTACCAACTTCACAAAAGAGTCCGCCTTGAGGGCCGCTCCTCCGACCAAGGCTCCGTCGATATCGGATTGTGCCATGATCTCTCTGATATTCTCGGGCTTGACCGAACCTCCGTAGAGGATGGACACCTCCTTGGCAACTTCGCCAAACATTTTTTCAATCTCTTTCCGGATAAACACGGTCATATCGTTGGCTTCCTTGCTTGTCGCAGTTTTTCCCGTTCCGATCGCCCATATGGGTTCATAGGCGATGACTACTTTTTTTGCCTGATCCGCACTCAGATCCTTCATCCCTTTTTGTACCTGCTCGGAGATGACGGTCCACAACCGTTCTCCTTCTCTTTCTTCCAAGGTTTCTCCTACACAGAGGATGGGGATGAGGTCGGAGGCCAAGGCCTTCTTGACCTTTTTGTTCACCACTTCATCAGTCTCGAAAAAATACTGTCTTCGCTCGGAATGGCCCAAGATCACATAGCTTGCTCCGGTATCCTTGACCATCGTAGCAGAAAGTTCTCCCGTGTAAGCTCCGTCATCTTCGTAGTGCATATTTTGCGCTCCCGTCACCATATGTTTTGAGGCTTTTCCAAGCTCGTAGAGTACATGGAAGGGAGCACAGAGAACAGTCTCTACACTTTCATCGAGAGAATGTGTTTCCAATTCCTTAACGAAGTCAAGGCTATCTTTCAGATTTTTATTCATCTTCCAGTTTCCTGCAATGATTTTTTTTCTCATATCGTCCTCCGTCTACCGGTTGTCGATGGCATCGATACCGGGCAATACCTTTCCTTCCAAGAACTCAAGAGAAGCTCCTCCGCCCGTGGAAATATGAGTAATGCTGTTTGCATATCCAAGCTTTTCGACAGCTGCTGCAGAATCTCCTCCACCTACGATTGTAACCGCATCAAGCTTGGAGAGGATTTCGGCAACTGCCTTTGTACCCTTTGCATACTTATCCATCTCAAAGACTCCCATAGGTCCGTTCCAAACGACGGTTTTGGCGTTCTTCAAAACTTTCTCGAATTCAGCCACGGTCTTTTCTCCGATATCAAGTCCCATATATCCGTCCGGAACATTGGAGTCCTTTGTCATCATAGAGGCGGCTTCCTCGCTGAACTCCGTTGTAGCATGGTAATCCAGAGGAAGCAGGATGTTGACCTTCTTCTCCTGCGCCTTGTCCAAAAGCTGTTTTGCAACTTCGACCTTGTCTTCTTCCACCTTGGAAGAACCCGTGTTTCTTCCAAGGGCCTTCTCGAAAGTAAAGGCCATCGCTCCACCGATGATAAGCGAATCTACTTTGTCCAAGAGGTTTTCGATTACGCTGATTTTATCGGACACCTTGGCTCCTCCCAAGATCGCAACAAAGGGTCGGTCGGGGGCCTCCAAAGCTCTTCCCATCACACAGACCTCTTTTTCGATCAAAAAGCCCATTGCCGAAGGAAGGTAGTCTGCAATCCCGGCAGTGGAAGAGTGCGCTCTGTGAGCGGTCCCGAAGGCATCGTTTACATACAAATCGGCAAGAGAAGCAAGCTCCTTGGCAAAATCGGGATCATTCTTGGTCTCCCCCTTTACAAAGCGGACATTTTCAAGCAGAACTACATCGCCATCCTTCATATCCTTTGTCAATCTTCGTGCGTTTTCTCCCACTACAGTTTCGTCTTCGGCAAGTTCGACCTTCTTGCCCAAGAGTTCGGACAATCGCTCCGCCACCGGTTTCAGTGTAAAAGTCGGATCGTATTTTTTGTCCGGTCTTCCCAAGTGCGACATCAAAATCACCCTTGCATTTTGTTGCAACAGATACTTGATTGTATCAAGGGCCGATACAATCCTTCTGTCATCAGTGATCTTTCCGTCCTTCATAGGAACATTGAAATCACAACGTACAATTACCTTTTTTCCTGCCACATCCAAATCCTGAACGCTTTTTTTGTTTAACATTGACATTCTTATCCTCCTATTGATAAAAACAGCCCATACAAAGGATTTGCATGGGCTGTTTGACAAAATTCAATTCTTTTTTCGCAAGCATCCACGAAGCCGATCCATGTCAACTATGTCATTTTATTCAAACATCTGCGTTGCTTACTTCTTCTCGTTGACGATCTTTGTCAAATCAAGTACACGGTTGGAGTATCCCCACTCGTTGTCATACCAAGCTACAATCTTCGCCATATTCTTGCCCATCACCATGGTGGAGAGCCCGTCTACGATGGAGGAACGCTTATCCTTGGTATAATCGACAGATACCAACGGCTCATCGCTGTATCCGAGAATCCCTTTCAATTCGTTCTTGGATGCTTCTTCAAAAGCCTTGTTGATCTCTTCTACAGTCGCTTCTTTGGAAAGCTCCACCGTCAGATCTACAACGGAGACCGTCGGTGTCGGTACCCTCATAGCAAATCCGTTTAGTTTTCCTTCCAATTGGGGAAGTACCAAAGAAACCGCCTTTGCAGCTCCCGTCGTCGTAGGAATGATCGAAAGCGCCGCCGCTCTTGCACGTCTAAGGTCCTTATGTCTCTTATCGAGGATGTTTTGGTCATTGGTATAAGCATGAACGGTGGTCATCAAACCTTTTACGATCCCAAACTTCTCATCTACCACCTTTGCAAAGGGAGCAAGGCAGTTGGTCGTACAAGACGCGTTGGAGATCACATGATGTTTTTCCGGATCGTAGTCGTGGCAGTTTACTCCCACTACAAAGGTTCCGTCTACATTCTTTCCGGGTGCTGTCAAAATAACTTTTTTCGCACCTGCATCGATGTGCTTGGATGCATCTTCTTTGTTGTTGAACTTTCCTGTGGATTCAATAACGATCTCCACACCCAACTTGCCCCAAGGTGCATTTGCAGGATCTCTCTCTTCAAACAAGAGGATCTCATGTCCATCGATGACTAATTTGTCGTCACCTACCGCTTCCACTTCTCCCTGATAAGTTCCAAATACCGAATCATACTTGAAAAGATGAGCCAAGGTCTTTGCTTCTTTTCTGTTGTTGACTGCTACGATCTCATAGCCGAAAGCATCTTTCCCTCCGTTTTCAAAGTATGCTCTCAATACGTTTTTACCGATTCTTCCAAATCCGTTAATTCCGACTTTCATCTTCAACTTCCTCCTAAAAAAATAATATATTGTAGTTTATTTCTTACCCGTTTCCAAAATGCGATTTGCCGTATCCGAGTCCGTGACGAGGGTCAAGCTCGGATTGATCCCGGAGATGGCACGGATCGCCTCCACCTTTCTCTCTCCGGCAGCTACACCTATGATGTTACTCATTTGCTTGTACTTTGAAAGTTTGATACCCAAGGTGCTGCTCTCATAGACGATCTCTCCCGAAAGATTGAAATAGAATCCGAAGGATTCCGCCACAGCCTTCCTCTCACCCAGAAGATCGCATTGCTCCTGCGAAAGGTTACGTCTCTTGGCCATATCGTCGGCATTTCCTATTCCGAATACCAAACAGTCAATGTTGTCGATCACTTGAAGAGTTTTTTCCAAAGAAGTTTCCTTGAGCAGTTCATCCGCGATCTCCCGGTCGATATTGTCCGGAAGCTGGAGCAGTTCATAGTTGCTCTTGAGTTTTTCCGCAACGATGGCCACGACATTGCTCGCCTGGGTCTCATAATTGCTCCTCAGACTCCCTCTAGCAGAGACGACCATGACTTCCGACGGTCTGGATTGCACCTTCATCGCCTGTGCCACATGATACATGGTGCTTCCGCCCGTGATACCCAAAATCCTGCATTGTTTAAGCGATTGAACGATGTGTCTCGCCGCCGTTCGTCCCAATTCAGTTAGATTTAAGTTCTCATCGGGAAAGGTCAGGCTGATCAGGACTTTTTTGATACCCAAATAGGCTTGGAGCTTCTTCTCCAAATGGTGGAGACCTCTGATCTTCGAGATGTAGGGCTCTGTCGCCTCCAAAAGCTCCTCCCCGGTCGATGACAAACTCATACCGTGGCTGAACACCTCAATCAACTTCGCTTCTTTAAGAAAATCCACCTCGGCACGAACCACTCTCTCGGATAAGTCCAGCTTTTGAGCTAAACTCCTACGCCCTATGACTTCGCACAGTTCTATTTCTTTGAGAATATCATAACGCAGTTCCATCTCCTGCAAAATTTCGGGAACCAGTATTTTTTGAATCTGAAAAAAATCCTTCACGGTTACCCTTCTTTCACTTGCGGGTACATTTTTATCCCGCGTTTATTTTGTGTCCCATAAGTATGATACCCATAATTGACAAAAAAATCAATCTTTATTTGTATTTTTTCTTAGGGAAATAAACAGCGTTTGATACTATTCTTCGATAGAAGCATTTCATATCCTTTTCGAAACTGCAAAAATCCGTTCTGTCTTCTGCGGGACATAAAGGTTTTGATATCGATAACTCAAACGGATAATCATATAATATTATTTTCCAATAGAAGTGTGGTCATGTCTACTTTATATCTACGAACATCCGTCTTATCTTCTGTTGAGTACAGGTTTCCGATATCCCTAACTCAAAGGAATAATAGTATAAATTTGTCCGGTCGTGAAGTTTAAATTCTACGATTACTCAAAAGGTTTCCGATAACTATATTCTGTTTCCCCTACATTTTAAACGGAGAACAGTATGAGGTATTGGAATATCGGCGTTAAGGATATCAAGGCTGCTTCGCACAAGTTGTTGATATAAAGAGTGCAGACCGATGGCAGCATCAAAAATCTTCCATCATAAAAAGGGAACTTCCGTTCCCTTTTTCTATGCTTGGGAGCAGATGACATCAAGGTCTACATAGGGCGCATCCTTCCACAATCGTTCAAGATTATAAAATTCTCTCTCTTCCGAATGGAAAATGTGAACCATGACTTCACCATAGTCGAGAATGATCCATCTGCTTGTTCCATATCCTTCTTTTTGACGACATTCTACTCCATTTTTCTCCATTTCCGATTCCACAAAATAGGCAATCGCCTCCGCCTGCCTTTCGTTGTCCGCATCCGTAATAACAAAGTAGTCCGACAAGGTGGAGATCTGCTTGATATCCAGTACGGAAATGTTTCGTCCCTGCTTTTCCTGTATTGCTTCCACAATCGTCTTTAAATAATTCATACCCACTCTCCTTCTGTTTCTTTATTCTTCTTTATCTTCCATGATCCATCTCCAAACTTTTGCATTCTGCCCTTCTCGAACTTCCCCTCTTCACACAAGTAGCTGATTTATCCGAATTCAGGAATCTTTATATCACTTGCTGAAGTCCGAACCTATGATTACTACGATGTCGGGTTCACGGTAGTCGACCGCCCTCGTTCCTTCCTTGAGTCTTTCGACACCCAAAATTTCTCCCACCTGTTTTGCCAACTTTTCATTGTCCTTATAATAAACCGTAGTCTCCTGATAATCGAATCTGCTCGCATTGCCCGTATAGGATACAGGCAGATCCTCTATCTTCAATAAATCGGACACCCTTCTTGCAACACCGGTCTTACCCGAACCGTTATAAGCAAAGATGGTATACAGAGGCTTGTCTTCCTCCTTACCCTCTTCCAACTCGATTGGTGCTTCTTCCTGTGCTATGACAGGTTTCTGAACGGGATAATCTCCTTTCAGGAGGTAACTTATCAGCTCCGCCTGTTTTTCTTCATCGAGGATATAGTAAGAAATCCCGTTAATATTCTTGGCCTTACCCGGCAATACTTTTTTCTCTATTCTTTCAGGATCCAACTTGATCGCCGTGGCAGCCAGCGATATCAACTCCTTCTTTGAAAGGTCGGTGTCCACATACTGATACATGGTCTCCAGATACTTGGGTATTTTCGTGATCGACTGGGGAGAGATAATCTTGCGGAAGAGCATTTCCATAAAGTACTGTTGCATCTCGATCCTTCCCAAGTCCTTGTTGGCATAACCGTTACGAAAACGAATAAATTGCATAGCCTGCTCTCCATTGAGGGTCTGAGGCCCCGCCTTGAGATGAATGTGGAGGTTTGCAGCATAGTCGTCCCAGTCCATGTCTTGGGGAACGTTGACATCGACTCCCCCGACATCGTCCACGGTCTTGGTGAGCGCCTGATAGTTGACCCTGATATAGTGATGGATCGCAAGCCCCGTTGTTTTCTTAACCGTCGATACGGCAAGCGGGATACCGCCCTTGGAGTGAGCGTGGTTGATCTTCGTCTTCTTGGGTCTGCCCTCTATCTTTACCCTGCTGTCCCGAGGTATCGAAAGGATGAATCCCGTCTTTGTCTCGGGATCGGCGCTCAAGACCATCATTGTGTCGGTCCTGGCATGTTCTTCCGTCGTATCTTCCTCAAGGGTATCGACTCCCATCAAAAGAATATTGACCCTCTTTTTTTCCTCCACGGCATTGAGCCAATACTGCTCAAACTCCGTTCTCTTCTTAACTTCCTGTTCGTCCTTCTCTAAGTAAAAGGCGACGATTCCCGACACGATGAGTGCAGCGGAAACCATTGTGATCAAAATTGTCTTTATTGCTTTTTTCATATTTCGTAAACCTACTTACCTTCTGCTTGTTTTCGTGAAAGGAGCAAATCATTCCTCGCTTCCAAGGTGTCGGGATGGATCAACTGACCTTCCTTCAGTAGATACTCGATGGTATGGTTCAACCCTTGCAAGAGGGCCTCCCTCATACCTAAGTCTTCCTCCGCTCGGCGAAGTCCTTCTACTCCCGGATAGGATCTGCTCGGCTCGATATAATCCGCAAGAGCTATCAAAATCTCCAACTCGCTCATACCCGCCCTGCCCGTCGTATGGTAACGAACGGCATTCAAAACATCCTCGTCTCCGATCCCATACTCCTCTTGCGCTATCTTCTCCGCCACCCTCGCGTGCCACAGTTGAGGAGATTGCAGTTCCAACTCGGTGAGACTTATGGCTTCTCTCTCGAAAAACTCCAAAGACTCCTCCTTCGTCCACTCCTTCGCATAGTCGTGAAAGAGGGCGGCAAGCTCCGCCTTTTCTCTGTCAATACCGTATTTGTCGCAGAGGGCTATGGCGGTGTCTATTACCCCCGTAACATGGAGGTAACGCTTGGGTTTCAACGTTTTTTTCAATATTTGATATAACTGTTCTTTCAAATCTTCAATCCTCTCTATACAGGTCATTTGCATAGATATACTCCACTACCTTTCGCGGCAGGAGGTACTGCACGGTGTGCCCCTCACGGATCGCTTCACGGATTACCGTAGAGGACACATCAATCTTGATCGTCGGCAAAAATATGATATCGGTATGATACCTTTCCTTCAACGACTTCAGTTTACTCTCTACCGACTCGTCCGCAAGGTAGGGTCTCGTCAGGCAGACGAAGGTTGCATACCTGTATATTTCTCCTATCCTATGCCATGTATGTAACTGATACAGAGAGTCCAAGCCTATGATGAAGAACAGCTCATCCTGAGGATGTCTTTCTTTCAAGTACTTCAAAGTATCGATGGTATAGGACTTCTTCTCTTTGAATTCACCCTCCAGATCCGAGATGAAAAAATCGGGATTGTCCTCAATTCCCATCTTCGTCATTTCATAGCGTTGCTCAAAAGTTGTAATATTTGAAAAATCCTTGTGAGGCGGGTTCAGCGCCGGCATAAAAACGACCCTGTCCAGATCCAAATAGTCCTTCGCGGCCTGTGCAATGTAGAGATGTGCTATATGAATAGGGTCAAACGTTCCTCCGAGTATTCCGACCTTAGCCAAGTTTCTTCCCCCTCACCCTTACTTTCTTCTATTATACATGAAATTCCAACAAAATTGTATGATAATTATAAAAAAGTAAAGAACCGGCGGCTCTTTACTTCATTTTTTGTATCTTTCATATAGAACTATAACAATATCACATAAATCGAAAAAACAGAGTACACTTGGATTGTTCCGAAAATTAAAATTATCACAACCGTATTTTTGTCCCGGTATTCATTCAAACTGTCGATATCAACACCTCTTGTTCTACAGGTGATATAAAACTTTTTGTGCTTATAAGTGGAGGAGACACCTCACAAATCAAAAAAACAGAGAAGAATCGGTTTCACGCAAAAAATAAAACTCTTATGTTGATTTCACAAGGTTTTTGTACCGTATAAAACAATAGCAAAAGTAAGATATCCCTTTGTGCGGCTTTGCCCTGATATGAGCATACTTCTATCGGAGAATGGTATTACAGAGTTCAAGCTACAGAACGATGATAAGAATACGGTATCTCTTTGTTCGACCGTTCCACAACTCCTCAGAAAAGATCTTATACAGATCCGTTCCAAGAACCCTTCCCCTTTACTCCTGATCAAACAGAGCGACCTTATAGCCCAAGTCTTTGATCATCTCCATATCTTTTTCGATCGTAATCCCGGCAGTAGTCAGCATATCTCCGGATATCACAGCGTTGGCTCCGGACTTGAAACAGCTCCTGCCCTTGTCTTTCGACAGCCCCCTTCCTCCTGCCAACCTGACGGCTGCCCTTGGAAGGAGAAAGCGACAGACTGCCACAATCCGTCTTTTTTCTTCTTCGCACAGAGCTTCGTTGTTCTCATAGGGAGTTCCCTGTATGGGGTTCAAAAAGTTTACAGGGATCGAACGGATGCCCAATTCTCTAAGATCTATCAACATATCAATCCTGTCCTCTACGGTTTCTCCCAAACCCATGATCCCTCCGCTACAGACCGAAAGTCCCTCTTCGAGAGCATTTTGGATCACCTCGATCTTTTCCCTGTAGGTATGTGTTGTGCAGATATTGGGAAAATAGGACTCAGAACTCTCCAGGTTGCAGTGGATCCTGCCGATCCCCGCCTCCTTCATCTTTCTTAAAGCCTCCTTGCCCACAAGACCGAAGGAAGCACAGATCTCGATGTCCACTTCTTTCTTTATCTCCCTGACGCTCTCGCAAACCCGATCCAGTTCCTGCCCTTCCAAAGCTCTCCCCGAAGTTACGAGAGAATAACGAAGCACTCCTCTATCCGCATTGTACTTCGCCTGTTTCTTGAGCTCTTCGGTGTCAAGAAGAGGATACTGCGAACTGAGAGTCTTGTAGTGCACCGACTGTGAACAGTACTTGCAGTCCTCCGAACACCTTCCGGACTTTGCATTGACGATGGTACAGACATCGAAGACCTCCTTACAAAACCTTTCTCTGATCTCATTTGCGGCCTTACACAGTTCTTCCAAAGGAGAGCGGTATAGCTCCAGCGCCTCCTGTCTTGAGATGATTCCTCCCTCCATCACCTTGTTCTTCAACTCCTGTATCCTGCTCATCGATGTATCTCCCTTCGAATACCTTCCTCTTATCCCCTTGTTTATAACTATAGATTCTTTAACCGTGGTATAAGAGATGATTGTAAAAATAAAATTTATTATTTGTTTACAATAACCTATCATAGAAGACCTCCCTTGTCAATATAGGGCTTATACTATTATCTGCTCGAACGATAAGTATCAACGCGCTTGAGTCCATGATCAACAAAACACATCTTCGTGTTCACGGGCACAGACATATCCATAATAATATGGGAGCACCGGCCAATACTGCTCTATTTTTGAAGTGTCAGAAGTATAGAATATACATTTAATGAGAATATCTTAAGTGATCTTAGGTTTTTAAAACTGTATAAGCGGACAATTTTACCGGACGATATACCTCTTGCTTTATCATTGTACAGATTAATAATATTCTTCGATAGAAGTATGGTTATATTTGTTTTGCAACCACGAAAATTCGTGTTCTCTTCTATGGAGTGCAAATCGTTGATATCCATTATTCAAAGGAATAGTAGTATAAGCAACAAGATGGACAATTCCTTCCGTGATATCATGGACATCAAACATAAATATTAGTAAGTATATAACATTATCGAAAGACATCGATACAAAAAACAAGTCGAATGTATATAAAAAAGACCGCAGCCCTAAGCTACGGTCCTTTGTAATACAGATTTATTTTACCAGTTTCGACATCTTCTTAAAGACCTCTCCGCCGGATTCTTCCAACACATCGAAGACTACAGTTTCACAGGAAGTGATGAGCGCTCCCATTTCCTTCATCAAATTCAGCCCCACTTCTTTGTTCTGAAGGGTCCTCGACGATACAACATCCACAGGAACGATCACCTCGTAGCCTGCATTGATCAGATCCCTTATCGTCTGATAGACACAGATATGAGTTTCGATCCCTGCTACGATGAGAGTCTTAATCTCCTTCTTCTTTAAAACCTCCTCGATCTGAGCAAAGGCGGAAAAGGTCATCTTTTCATAGACCTCCTCCTTCGGGATGTAAGAACCGATCTCTTCCACGGTATGCCCCAAGCCCTTCGCGTACTGCTCCGTTGCAATCACGGGGATGTCAAAAGACGCACACAGTTCCAACAAAATCTTTGTATTTCTAAGCAGAGCCTCCTTCTCATGGATAATCGGAAACAACTTCTCCTGAATATCGATAACCAAAAAAGCGGTGTTTTCCTTCTTTATTCTTTGCATCTTCATACTTTTCTTCCTCCAAGTCTTATTTTGATCTTGCAAATATCATTCGGCCCGCCGCTGTCTGTAATACCGATGTTACGACGACCGTCTTTGTCTGACCTACCAGCTTTCTTCCGCCCTCGATGACGATCATAGTTCCATCGTCGAGATAAGCGATACCCTGATTTGCTTCCTTTCCCTCTTTTAGAACGGTAACTTCCAATTCTTCTCCGGGAAGCAGGATCGGTTTGACCGCATTGGCCAACTCGTTGACATTGAGTACCTGAACCCCTTGAAATTGTGCTACTTTATTGAGGTTGAAATCATTGGTGAGCACGACTCCGTTTATGGTTTGAGCCAGCTTCAAAAGTTTCATATCGACCTCTTTGACATCCTCAAAGTCCTTAGAAGAGATCTCAAAATTTGCCGTCTGCTTGCTCTGCATGGAGTTTAGAACGTCCAAACCTCTTCTTCCTTTCATCCGCTTCAAGTCATCGGACGAATCGGCAATATGTCGCAGTTCTTCCAAAACAAACTCGGGAACAATGAACTTTCCTTCAACAAAACCCGTATCCGCAATATCGGCGATTCTCCCATCGATGATCACACTGGTGTCAAGGATCTTAGGGCTTGCACCGCTGTCTTTTTTGTTCAGATGTTTTTCCATTGTTTCTTTGTTTTTACGAAGATTCGAGAAGAAGACGATGATATCCTCCTTCCTCTTTGAGGAAAGGACTAAACCGATATAGCCGAAAAAAACGTAGATCAGAGCTGACAAAGGTATACCGACAAAGGGGATCTTCTGTACGAGACCGGAAATAAAATAAGCAATAATAAGTCCGATATTAAGCCCGATCAGTCCTACAAAAATATCTCCTATTGTCAATCTTGAGATCTCTCTTTCTATCCTCGTTGCAAACTTGGAAGTCGTACTCATAAAAAGCGGTGTTATTAAATAAAACGCATAACCTCCACTCAAGGCAAAGAGCATCAAAAGCAAGATCTGCATGACCTTATCATGGGATGTAAACGATGTGGCATTGTTCAAGAAAAAGAAAAATGCCACTCCCAAACTTACGCCGATAATCGAAAAAATAGTTCGAATAATTCTGTTTAACATAACGCACCTCCCCTTTCCTCATAGTTTGTATAGAATTATTCTACCATATAATTATATGAATTTGTTAAACAAAAGTGAAAATTGACTTATTTCACATATCTTTGTCCGGACTGCACTGCACTCTTATACTACTATTCTTTTGAATAGTGAATATAAACAATCTGTGACCCATAGAAGACAACATAGTTTTTCGCCATCGAAAAATAGTATTATTTCTCAGGGGCGATGCGCCGAAACCACGATCCGAAAACTTGAACTTGCAGACAGTAAGGAGGCGTTGTTCGGTGAAAGTGATCGAACTATTGTAAGAGATAGCAAATGATTTGAAAAAAAGGAAAAAACCATTGTTACAAAGTCTATCCCATCCAAAAAGAGGTCTCTCCAAGTATTCGAAAAGACCCCTTCCTCCTATTTGACATAGGCGATGTAAGGCAGGTTGCGATAATTTTCCTGACAGTCGATGCCATAGCCTATAATAAATTCGTCCGGCAGATGAAAGCCTGTAAAATCCGCCACGATATCACACTTTCTTCCCTCGGGTTTGTCCAACAGGGTACAGATCTTCAACTTCTTGCACTTCCTCGCTGTCAGATACCCCTTGAGATACTCCATCGTCAATCCCGTATCGATGATGTCCTCGACCACCAATACGTTTTTGCCTTCAATATCCATATCCAAGTCCTTGAGGATCTTGACTACACCCGAACTCTCCAAGGACATCCCGTAACTCGACAAGGACATAAAGTCGAGCTTAACGGGGCAGTTGAGGTGTCGGATCAGGTCGGAAACAAAGATACATGCTCCCTTCAGGATCCCGATCACATAAATCTCCTCTCCTTCGAACTCTTCCTCGATCTCCTTTGCCATCTCTCTGACTTTTTGAGCAATCTGCTCTTCATCAAGCAATTTTCCTCCTATGTTCAGCTCCTGCATGGTATGCTCTCTCCTCTTTTTGATCTATAATACAAATTTTATCCCACAAACAACAATTTTCAACAATTTCACCCTTCATATAACGCTGATTTCTCGGCTGATACAGCATTTCTCCCGGCTTATCCAAGAGCCTTCTAAGATGCTCTATGATAAAAGTGCGCTTATACTTTCTTCGCCTGTCTCCTCCTCAAGCCATTTCGTGAGCTGCTTCTAAGATGCTCTATGATAAAAGTGCGCTTATACTCACAAGTACAACAATTGTTTTATCGCCCAGAACACAGGGCATCGACAGCAACAATTCGAACGACAGTATAAACAGATAAAGCTCGTCGTTCTTCAGCGCCTGTTCGGCACTTGACTTACTTGTCAAAAAACTTGTTGATGTTTTTTATCACGACCGACCAGCTTCCGTCTTGCTCCGCAACGAACTCGAGTACATTCTTATCTTCAAACAAGCGGATCGGCACATTGATCTCAATCCCCGTATCGGTGATGATGGTCTGTTTCTCGTAGTTCTTCTTTAGCGAAGTTTCGGGGATCACTACCGGAGTGCCCCAAAGGTTTGACTTTTTGAACGCGTTCTCGTAGATGCTCTTCAACTCAGTTTGATCCTCAAAGGCTTTGTCCACGATATCGGACACCTGAACGGCACCGTTTTCGAATACACTGTCCAAGACCGCCTTCTTGATCTCCACCTTTTGGTTGAAGTCCTCGCCGACGAACTTCTCTTCCAAGTTTGAAGAAATATCGCGAAACTCCTTCAACTTCTCCTTCTCCGACAAAGCATTTTCGGTCTTTAGCAACAGTTCGGAGAGGAGGAGTACCTTTTCTCCATTGATGACATACTCCCTGTCGATGACGGCAATGTCCTTGTACTTGAGATGAAGGAGAAAACCCTCATCCACCTTGGAACGGTTGGGAAGGTAGAGGTCCTCTTTGTTGACAAGAGTCCAAATGCTCCCGTCATTGGTTATTTCGCTCCCGCGTATGAGAAGTTTCTTGTGGTTCCACTTAAAACAACCGAAGTACATCACTTCCTGCATCTCAAAGAGGATGAAGGCCAGATCGCAGGACGCAAGTCCTGCTCGGTTTTCATAGATCGTCTTATGCAGGAGACTTGCAATATCCCTCGTCACCTCCATAAATCGATCCAAGTTTTCGTCAAGGCTGCTCATCATCGCATCGACAAGGCTGTCCTCCTCAAACCTCGCCCACTTCATATCCCCCGAGCGATACAAGGAACCTATGTGCTTCAACAGAAAATCATAAGTCATCTCCTCTTCCCTGTCGATCTCAAGGGTCGAAAAAGAAGGAAGTTCCTCATTTTTGTTCAAGGTGTGGATTACCGCCTTGTACAATATCGGTTTTTCCAACTCAAACATCGTCTACTCCTAACTCTATATTCCTCTAATTAAATTTATGTTTATACTATGTCTCCGTGTGAAATGCCGGGTATAAAAAATATATCATTGACAAAAACAATCTGGATGATTCTATCATTCAAAGTGTCAAGTCGTCAATTTTAATAGACAACAGTCCCGACTTCTTGGTTACCCCGGTGTATCGATACATTGATATTCCTGTTGTTCTCAACTATGCCATTGATCCGTTCATATTATGACGGGGAGATAAAACAAGAGTAAGCATCCATATGTCCCTGCACCGGTTCAGGGTTTGAAAAAGTACGGCAGACAGAGCTTCAATAAGTCTTTTTACTTTTCCAAAGGGCACCGGCTTCCTTGAGGATCGCATCGGCAATACCGCTCTTTTTCATCTTGTCGACGCTTCGGCTGCGTCCGTCCGAAAAAATCATCGTTACGATATTGGTGTCCGTCCCGAAGCCCGCTCCCGCCTTTGTCAGGTCGTTGGATACGATCATGTCCATATTCTTCTTTCGGAGTTTGGCACTCGCATACTCGACCACTGCGGTCGTCTCCGCGGCAAAACCCACGATGACCTGATGAGCCGCCTTTCTTCGTCCCATCTCGTAGGCGATGTCCTTGGTCCGCTTCATCTCAATCTGCAGGCCTCCCTCCTTTTTCTTGATCTTGTTGTCTGCGACTTCCGCCGGAGTAAAATCCGCGACCGCCGCCGCCTTGATCAGGATGTCGGTGTCTGCAAAACTCCTGTCCACCGCCTCATACATCTCCTGTGCCGAACGCACAGGCACAAATTGTTTGAGACCGACGGATGGCTTGAGATCAGTCTTTCCCGAAATCAGAGTGACCTCCGCCCCCTTACGGGCGGCCTCCTCCGCGATTGCATAGCCCATCTTGCCCGTAGAACGGTTGGTGAAGTATCGCACAGGGTCCAAGTCCTCGATGGTCGGTCCGGCCGTAACCGTAATCCTACAGCCCTTCAATTCGTCGCTGATCTTGGCCCGAAGGGTCAAAACTTCTGCAATGACCTCCGGCTCCTCCATCTTGCCCGCTCCCACATCTCCGCAGGCGAGCAGACCGGAGGCGGGATCGATAAAGAGATAGCCTCTTTTTTTAAGTTTCTCGATGTTCTCCTGTACGACAGAGCTCTCATACATCGCCGTATTCATAGCCGGAGCTAAGATCACCTCCGCCCTCGTCGCCATCACGGTCGTCGAGAGCATATCGTCGGCAATGCCGTTTGCGAGTTTTCCGATGATGTTGGCGGTAGCCGGAGCGATCAGAAACAACTCCGCCTTCTTGGCAAGTTCGATATGCTCGACATCCCACCTCGTCGGCTCGCTGAACATATCGGTTACCACCTTGTTTTGGCTTAAGGTCTGAAACGTCAGGGGAGAGACGAACTCCTGTGCGTGCCTCGTCATAATGACATCGACCTCAAAACCTTGTTTTTTTAATCTCGATACAATGTCGCACGTCTTGTAGGCGGCGATCCCGCCCGTAACGCCGACAATAATATTTTTTTTCATCTATCTTCTCCTTGCAGAAAGCGACTTATGTTATCAGTAATACTATTCTTCATTTGAAATATGCCGGGTATACAGAATATACCGTTGCCGAAAAACAATTTGGATGATCCTGCGTTTCAAAACATTCGCCTGTCAACTCGATAACAGTATAAACCACCGCATGATCCCAAACATCGAGCTTATCCACATCCCCGTTATCGGTCGGAACGATCGACAGCGTAAGGCCGCGATCGTTCCCGATCTCAGGACATCCGCCTGCTAAAGCCCGAATTCCTTCCTGATCTCGCAGAGATACCTTCGCGTATTGTCCTTCTCCGCCGTCATAATCGCCTCCAACTCCCTTACCGCAACGTCGACATCCTCATTGACGATAAAGTAGGAGTAGTTGGTAATGCATCCGATCTCCTTGAGAGACCTCCCCAGCCTGTCCTCGATCTGCTCCATGCTCTCGGTCCCCCTACCCTGTATCCTTCGCTTCAACTCCTCGATTGACGGTGGCAGAACAAAGACCAGCACCGCATCCGCATAGGCTTCCTTGACCTTCGCCGCGCCCTCGATTTCGATCTCCAAGATCACATCACGACCCAATTCGATTTCTTTTAGAACATAGTCCTTGGGAGTTCCGTAATAGTTGTCGAATACATGGACGTACTCCAAAAGATGGTTTTTTTCGATCATCTCGACAAACTCGTCCTTCGTCTTAAAGAAATAATGTACCCCGTGTTCTTCTCCTTCTCGAGGTTTTCTTGTCGTCGCCGACACCGATAGCGATACCGCCTCATTCTTCTCCAAAAACCTCTTACAAATCGTTCCCTTTCCGCTTCCGGAGGGACCCGACAATACGATCAACAATCCTTTTTTCTTCATAAGCCTTACTCTCACACCCATTCCGTTTGTATAGTTATTTTGAGGACCGACAGCTATTTACTCTATTTTTTATTTAACAGAAAACCCTTTACCTATTTGTACTGTATTCTTAACATATTCCTTGAGGTCCGACATAAAAACCTGTTCCTACTTTTGTTCATCTGCCATATACCGCCGACAAGCCGAAACATTTACTCTATATTTTGTATCTGCTCTCTGATCTTCTCAAGTTCGCTCTTTAAAATAACAACCCTGTCTACAATATCGAGTCTGTCGGACTTCGATCCCATGGTATTGACTTCCCGGTTCATCTCCTGCAACACAAAGTCCAGCTTTCTTCCCACGGGTTCCTCCGTGTTGAAAGAGTGCAACAGTTGATTGATATGGCTCTTGAAACGCACAAGTTCCTCTGTGATACAGCTCTTGTCCGCCAAGATGGCAGCCTCCTGAACGATCCTCTGTTCATCCGCCTTGTAGCCCGACTTCTCCAGGATAGTATCGAGTTTTTCTCTCAAATGCTGTCGATATTCCTCCTCCAAAGCCTGACTATTCTCTTCAATATAAGCGATATGTTGTTGCAAGAGTTCGCATCTTTGGCAGACGTCTTCCTTGAGATGTTCTCCCTCCGTCCTTCTCATATCGAGGATGGCATTGAGGGCCTGTTCTGTCGCCTGCTTAGTAAGTAGGGCGAGGGTGTCTTCCTTCAACTCCATGTCCGAAGCCGAGATCACATCGGGAAACTTCATGAGATCCATCGCTCTCAAGGAAGAAGTCAGACCGTAGTTCTCGTTGATCTGCTCATGAATGTTCCTGTACTCTTCCAACAGCTTGGAGTTCAGTACGAGGTTTTTTCGGATCCCTTCCTTAAATTCCAAACCCACAAATACATCGAGTTTTCCACGGCTCAGTTTTTTCTTGATCTGAGCCTTGAGCGGCTCTTCCAAACTGACGATCGTTCGGGGCATCCGTACAAAAATATCCATGTATCGGTTGTTGACAGACTTCATCTCTACTGTGAGAATGTACTCCTCGCTCTGCGCAACTCCTCGTCCGTACCCTGTCATACTGTAAATCATCTCTGTTCTCCTTACTCTCTCGTTCAATTCTATGTAAGCGACTGTTCAAACCTCCCGCTGATCTTGCGAACACAAAACCGTCTATAATGTCAAGGATATACTTGCGAAAGCATATCAGTCCGGAATGACGACGGGAAGGGTCCGATCTCTCACATCCAACTTATTATACTCTATTTTGCATTTAAATTACAGTACAAAAGTACACAATGCTTTTTTCACTGCTCGATGTGAGTAAAAAAACTTGTAGAATGAAGGCTTTTGATAATTTCTCCCCTTAACGAAACATTGGTTTCTCTCCTCTCGGTTCCCCCCTTTTCTCTGCTCCAAGCCTCCAAAAAGCAACTTTTTCATTCCTCGGTTTCTATGATATAATGATGGGGTAAAATAATAGAATAATGCAAAACAGAAAAGAGGAAGATCCATGGCTTTGGATGCAATTACACTTCGTGCGATCACACACGAACTCAAGACCGCCCTCGACGGCGGAAAAATAGATAAGATAACCCAACCGGAAAAAGATGAGCTGATCTTTACGATCCGCAGTCAAAAGACCAACTACCGTCTTCTGGTCAGTGCAAGCTCGTCCAACGCGCGTATCCACCTTCTCGATGACACCAGGAAGGAAAACCCCCTGAGTGCGCCGATGTTTCTGATGCTTCTTCGAAAGCACATCGGAAACGCATCGATCATCAACATCAACCAGAGGGGCAACGAGAGGATCGTCGAGATCCTGATGGAGGCCTACGACGAACTTCGTATCTTGAAGAGGAAACTTCTCATCATCGAATTGATGGGCAAACACAGCAACATCATCCTCGTCAACGAAGAGGATCGCAAGATTATAGATTCGATCAAACGAGTCAGCCTCAATGTAAGCTCGGTAAGAGAGGTACTCCCGGGTCTGACCTATCACTATCCTCCTACCAAGGACAAGATCAACCCGATCGTCAGCTTGGAGCAGGACGTGTTTTTTGAGCTGTTCAAAACCTCGAACCTTCCGGCATATAAGTTCTTTTATCAAACCTACGAAGGCTTCAGCCCCACAATCGGAAAAGAGCTCTGTTACCGCAGCGGGATCGACCCCGAAGAACCGGCTCAGGCCCTGTCGGACATCAAGACGGAGAGACTCTGGGGAAGTTTGGAACGTCTTGTGAGCAGTGTCCAAAAACACGAATACTCCCCCTGCATCGCCACCGAGCCGAGCCCCTATCGCATTATCGACTTCTCCTCCGTCCATCTGACACAGTATGAGAAGGAGGGTCTGATCCCTTACAGGAGTACAAATGAGGCCTGCCTCCACTACTATGTACTCAAGGACAGGACGGAGAGGATCTCTCAAAAGACCTCCGACCTCAGAAAGAGGGTCCAGACAAGGTTGGATATGCTCAAAAACAAGACCGAAAAACAAAACGGTGAACTGTCCTCCTCCCTTGCCTTGGACAAGGAGAGACACTACGGTGAGCTTTTGACTGCCTACATCTACCTCCTGCACAAGGGGATGAAGGAGGTTATGGTCAAGGACTTCTACAATGAGAACAGGACGATCACCATTCCCCTGGATGAGCACAAGACACCTTCGGAGAACGTTCAGCGTTACTTCAAGCGTTACCGGAAATCGAAGAACCGTATCCACGAACTGACTGCCCAGATCGAGCAGTCCACCGCAGAGATCCTCTATCTGGAGAATGTTTTGTTCTCGATCTCCCAACTCGAAGACCTCTCCGATATCAAGGAAATCCAGGAAGAGCTGTATCGAGAAGGCTATATACGTCGTCCCGCAGAGAAGAAAGCAAAAAAGGTCCAACTCCAAAGCGAGCCGATGAAGTTTGTCTCTTCCGACGGTACGCCGATCTATGTCGGAAAGAACAATACGCAAAACGACAACCTCACTTTGAAACAGTCTTCTCCCCAAGACATCTGGATGCACACCAAGGACATCCCCGGCTCCCATGTGATCATCAATGCGAAGTTAAACGATGTGTCAAGGACGACCTTGGAGGAAGGGGCCAAGCTTGCCGCCTACTTCAGCAAGGCGAAGTTCTCCTCCAATGTGCCCGTGGACTATACGGAGCGAAAAAACGTCAAGAAGCCCAACGGAGCAAAGCCGGGTATGGTCATCTATGAAAAGAACTCCACCCTCTATGTAACTCCTGAGGAAGGTCTCATCGAGTTGCTCAAGGTAAAATAAGACGGTTTATTCTATTACCTGTTATATCACTGATAGGAGAGTCTTCAAGTTCTTGGGCGGTATCGCACAAATGTAAACTCTTGATCTTCTTATGAATTTGCAAAAAATGAATTTTTGTCAAATCCATACGTTCAAGAAATTCAGCGTTTATATACGGTGATTTTACGATGATTTTTTGAATTATGCAGTGTTTCCCTTGTATCATCACTATGATGACTCTCATATCCCCGAGGGCTGTCCGGGGAACCGTTCCATAAGATAACGGTATTAGGAAAGAAGGAAAGGAAGGAAGACATGGAAAGAAAAAAACGAGGTTTCAATCTGATCTATATTGTAAAAGAAATGGTTCATCGTTTCTCTGTTCACGAAGTCGGTCATGCCGGCGCACAGTTGGCCTATTTTTTTATTCTCTCCATCTTCCCTTTCTTTATCTTCTTAAATGCCCTAATCGGACTTCTTCACTTCTCCCCGGAGATGGTTACAAATTCTTTGGGAGATGTGGCACCGCCGGAGGTAAGCCGCATCCTGCAAAACTACATCCGATTTTTGAATGCCCGACCTTCTACAGGGCTTTTCTCCTTCGGTATTATAACGACGATCCTTTCATCATCGAAGGCTTTCGACTCCCTGGTCTACACCTTGAAGAAGTCTTACAAAAACAAGGAGAACAAGTCGGGCATCTCCAAAAAGCTATTCAGCATCCTCCTGACCCTGCTCCTGGGCGCGACCATCCTGCTTTCTTTGGTAACCCTGGCAATAGGTCGTGATTTTTGGCTGTTTCTCTCAAACTACTTCAGCCTTCCCCCGTCCTTTGTCGAAAGCTGGACCTATCTGAAATGGCTTATCGTATTCGGTACCTTGTTCTTGGCGCTGGGAATCCTTCATTTTTTCGTGCCGGACAAGCGTCCCAAACTCCGACAGATCGTCCCGGGGACCTTGTTCAGCATCTTTGCTTGGGTCGGTTTCTCCGTTGTCTTTTCCTACTATGTAAAGAACTTTGCCAAGTATTCCGCCATCTATGGCTCCCTCGGAGCCATCATCATCCTCCTCCTGTGGCTCTATCTGACAGGGGTCATCATTGTGATGGGAGGAGAACTCAACGCCATCCTGATGGAGACGGAGGACGGGATGAGCATGATCTCTTCAAGAGAAGAACATTTCGATAAAGAAAGGGAGCTGGCTCTCAAGTTCTCGGAAGAAACGGAACGGTCCAAGCCCGAGATCTTTGTAGACATTGATGAGGAACCGAATCCCTCATCAGATACAGTCCCTGCTGATGAAGGACCGATCATAGACGAATATACGGAGGAAGAACAGCGTTACTGCACCGATATCGTGATGAAAAAGACGGATACCTACCACAGAAGACCCTTGTTTAAAGGTAAAAAATAATCGGAATTTCAAAGAATAAGAGTTTGATGCCGTTGTCTATTAAAATCGACAGGTTCAATGACTGGAGTCGTGGCTACAAACGATCTGTGACCCATAGAAGATGGAAGATTTTCGTGGTCGAAAAAACAGATATATCCATACTTCTACCGGAGAATAGTATACATCCTTCGAACTACAAACGTCCAAAGCGTTTTTCGCCGATTATATATTCTATACACCCTTCATTTCACACGGAATATAACACGAAGACGAAATGATATTGACTCCTACCTATCGCCCTGATCCAGAAAAGGTCATCGCATCTCTACCGCAGATACGATGACCTTTTTATTATAATTTTTGATGGTATGAGTTCTTCTGTCAATGCTGTTTCGATCCTATTTTGTATAAGAGGGATCCCCTCCTATACCGCTCCAAGATCAGCGGGGTTTCTTTATCTGTCCTTCCGCCCTCAATCGATAGAGAGCATAGACGACCTCCTCTTTTTTGAGGATGGCGGTCGCTCCGAACTTTCCCTTTTGCACGGGTCTTATCCAGCCTTTTTGAACAAAGTAAGCGGCCGCTCCTTTAGCACTTGGAGGTATGCTCCCTCTGTCGGAATACCGCTCAAGGATGGATGTATCCACATTGGAAAAGTCTCTCTTCAACGCCCTTCCTAAAAGATAGGGCAGTTCCCAACGATAGAAATACTTGTTGGGCGCAAAGCGATTCCCCTTAAACACGTAGATATAGTCTTCAGATACCGCAATCGACGCATCACTGTAGTAAGAACTTTTCTCTCCGAGGTCCGAAAAACTTACCTTCTTACCTTGTTTAAAGTGAAAGGCACGGTTGACCATATAGACAAATTCATGTCTTTGAATATTCTTTTTCGGCAGAAACTTCCCGTCCTTGGTCTGTGTTGCATAACCTTCCTTTATCGCAGCCTCTATAGCCTCCTTTGCAAAACTCTTCGAGATATCCTTGGGTAAGGCTACGTTCTTTTTGATAGCCGAAACATTCGTCTTCTTCTCTACACTTTGAGGCTTGAGAGGAGAGATCTGACCGATCTTTCGGATACCCTGATCCTCCCACACATCCGTCGTCGCAAAAACGGAGGATGTCCCCAAGAAAAGTACGAATAACAGTATACAAAGGTCCTTGATAAACCTGTTGTCCTTCATCTTCCTTCACCTCCACCCTCTCTTGTCCCACTCTATTGATGAGGCTGAGTCAAAACAAGAATCTTCAAACTCTTCTCCTGCATATAACAACTGAGCAGGATCGACTTGTTTCTGTTATTGCTCACTTCCAACACATTGCTCCACTCATCCTCGGGTGCGATCTTACCGACGGAGACCGCCGATGAGTTGTAGGACTCAATCGGGAACCTATCCTTCCTTAGTTCCTGTGCCAATTCTTCAAAAATCTCATCGACGATCTCCTTCTCCTTACGGTTTAAAATGTCCTCCCCTTCCAAAGAAGCCATCCTCTCCTTGACCCCCGCAGAGACAAAAGCGGTGTGATCAGGCCGGATAATAAGGTTGTTTAAAGCCGAAAATACATAGAGAAGCTTTCGCTGAGAGTAAGTATCCAAGATGGGACCGGACGAAGCCTCTCCCAGGATGACCTTGTACGGAAGAAGATCCTCCTCTCTGACCGCAGGTGCAAGGACGGTCCCCACCGCAAATATATTGTCAAGATTTCCTCTCTTCATCTCCTCGATCATAGTCTCGGCGAGTTCTTCCTCTTTTGCCTCAAAACCGATGTGGGAGGAGATCACCTCCGTCTTTCCCGCCTTTTCAATCACATAGGCATCCTCACCCGGATAACTGAACTCCGAAGCCTGAGCAAGGATCTTTTGCTTCACCTCTTCTTCTTCGAAGTACAGAACACCTGCCGAAGGGTTCAAACGGTTGATATCTCGATCAAAGGAGAAAGCGGATCTCATCTTCCAAAGAGCCTTGTTCGAGAAGTAGAGATCCATCCTCTCCCTCTCCTCCTTGGAAAAATAGCTCACTCCTATCTGTGAAAACGGGACGGTGAGCTCCCTCTCGAGATCATTAGGATTTTTGAGTGTCAAACCTCTGCGAAAATTCGTGTCAACAAGGGCATCGACCTCTTCCTTCGTGCTTATCTCATAGGTCTTCCCATCCAGGATGACCTCCATCGTCTTTATCCTGCTCATCACCATGATAAGAACGGTGGCAAGAAGGATCAAAAAAAACACAAATCCCCTTATCTGAATATAAAGAGCTTGCCGAAGAGCCTCCAAGGCATCCTCTTGTTTTTTATTTTTGTGCCAATGTCGATACTTCTTTATCTTCTCCATACACCATCCGCCTCCACACACAAGTCTGTCTGCCCTTCCTCTTCAAAAAAGAAAGCTCCAAAAAAGATCGGGATTCTTTTGCCTATCTGCCGTTGTCTTTTTCGATCGCCTGCGAACTCCTGATCGTAAGCAAACCCGTGCTTCGTGCAAATTCGGTCAACACAAGCTGAACTGCCACGACAAACCAAAGCATTTTGAAGTTAAACTCCGAGACAAAAGTTAACAGGAGGAGGCTCATCAAACTTACAGTGCTGATCCCTATATGCACAAGGAAATCCTTATCTACTTTCCACCTTCTTATCCTGCTTACACCAAGTACAACGATTACACCGATCAGGGCGACGATCCCTACAAACTGCATAAATAACATAGACGCTCATCCTTACTTCGACTGTAGTTTTTCAATAATAACGGAATCGACGAAGAGTTCTCCCTTGAGACGAGTGGTGTCCTTGTTTTTTTCTACGTAGATCCCTTCAATCATAATGGGGTATTTCTCGACCTCTCTGAGATCGTAGACCATATCTTTCCAACCGCTCCAATCGATCTGTGGCGAGAGAGCGATCAGATACTGTCCACCCGAAACATCCATAATCCGTAGTCCCACCTCATAGGGCAGCTCCTCTTCGGCATAGACGGACAGACCTATGCCTTCCACCTTCTTCTTCAGACGAATCTCCCTGTCTCTAAGGTCGATATAGGCCCTTTGCACCCCTGTTCCTTCCTGAAACGCATAGTGGAGTTTGGCCGACTTCTTCCCTCTTCTCGCCGCCTTGTCCGAGATCTCGACCTTCGCCTCTATACCCAAGCGATTGACCTTTGCAAACACATCGCCTTCTTCAAATCCGAAGATCTCGCTTGTGCTCGTAACAAATTCCTTCTCGTCCTCTGTGGAAACCGCCGAGATTTCTTCAATCTCGTTCGATTGCTCCATGGCGGAGACGGGAGGCTTCAGTTCCGTACCCGAGACTTCCTCCACCTGCTGGATGGGGATCTCCCACAGGTAAAAATAAGGCTTGGTCTCGCCCGCGGAAGGTTGCTGTACCAAATTTTGACCCAAGGTCAGTCTTGCACTTAAGAGTATAAGCACAACTCCAGCAACCGCCGTCCATATACCCATCCTTTTGTATCCTCTCTCCTCCACCTTTTCTCGAGAGGAGGCACCCTGTTTTTTATCCGAGACCGCTTCCTTGTTTTTCAACGCAGCCTTCACCTTCTTATCTTCCGTGTAGGGAGAAAAAAAATTGAAATCTCTCATCGTGCACCTCCCTTTCCGAATGTCCTGATGATCCTAAATTTCCTCTGTCCTCATCCGTACTCTATCTATCCGATCCGGTATTGTCAAATAATTTCGATTTTTATTTCTAACTTTTATGATATCAAAAATCAAAAACAAGGGCAAGAGAAGGGACAATATTTTTCGTCCTTATCTATATCCATTCAAATTGTCGATATCAACGATTTGAACTTTATTAATGATGAAACGTTTTTTCTAATAACCGGAACAGGTATGAAGCGAACTTCGATCGGATCATAGTTTCAACAACTCTTTATCTCATTTATACTGTTACCTTCCCGAACTGTCGATATCAATATCCTTTATCCCACAGGTGATAAAACGAGTTTTTGTGCTTGTGAGTACAAGCATAAGCATACTTTGATCCGAAGTAGTACTGCTTCCGATCAGAAGAGATGGACTCCTTCCTTATCAATCTTTATCAGAAGATCACAGTCCTGCGCCTTCTCCCTGATCCCTCTTTCCACCCGATCTATGATCTCCTGTGTCCTTTGCTCATTGTATTCATAAGGAAGAACCAGATCGAACAGAACGGTCCTCTCTCCAAAGTCCAACATCTGAAAATCGTGAAGCTCCAAGGAAGGATCCACATCCTTCAGGACTTCTTCCACCTTCTTTAGCATCTCGTAGGTCTCCTTATCCTTGGTGTTCTTAGGGTCCACATGCACGAAGAGGGATAGGTCGAAGCGTTCGGAGATCCACCTTTCCGCCTTGTCGGCGATGTAGTGAGCCTCCACCAGACTCAAGGTGTGGGGCAGTTCCATATCGACGGTTACAAACCTTCTCGAAGGACCGTAGTCGTGGATCACCATATCGTGAACACCCAAGATCGACGGATGCAGACTCAAAATCTCCTTCTCCAGTTGCAAAACGAGGTCTTCATCCGTTGCTTCTCCCAAAATAGGCGACAGAGTTTCCCACACGAGTTTCAAAGCTCCCACTATAATCAAAAGAGCTACCGCTCCTCCTACATAGCCGTCTATTTGAAGACCCAACCTCTTGCCAAGCAAAAGGGAGATTAACACCACAGATGTAATGACAACATCACTGATACTGTCAAAGGCTGTCGCAACGATGGCCTCGGATCGGATCTTTTTCCCAAGTTTGCGATTAAACAGTGCAAGGTAAGCTTTGAGAACAATAGAAATCAAAAGAATAATCACAGACAAACGGTTAAACTCCACAAACTCCGGAGAAAGAATCCTCTCCACCGAAGTCATCATAAAACGAGCGCCGACCAAAAGAATCAGAAAGGCAATAAAGAGAGCAGATATATACTCGAGCCTTCCATGCCCGAAAGGGTGTTTTTTGTCCGCGGGCTTGGCCGCATAGTAAAATCCCAGAATCGTCGCCAGCCCCGAACCCGAATCCGAGAGGTTGTTAAAGGCATCCGCTGTAATTGCAAGACTTCCACTGATATATCCCGCAATCAGTTTCATCAAAAACAACAGAAGATTTGTCAAAACCGCAACGACCCCTCCCAGATACCCGTAGGCCGTCCTGACCTCCTTTTTTTGTACCTGTGTATGCTCTTTGATAAACTTTCTCGCAAGATAGTCCAACACCTCTTACTCCCTTCTTCCCTGATTCTTGGGAATAAAAAACACCGTTACAAAACAGATCGCCGAGGAGACAAGGTAGACTCCTATCGCTCTTTCGATGCCCACTCCCCGAAGGACCAAAAATCCAATGAAGGAGTTCATAAAGGAGCTCCCCACGAACTCCATCGTATTGACACTCGAGATGGCGATCCCCGAGTTTTCCAACTTGTTGACCTCTTTGCCGACCGTGAACAGGAGAAGATGAAACATTACCGCTATTCCCATGATCACCAGTAAAACCGGAAGTTCATACAGGGAAGGCCGTCCTTGACGCACTACGACGATGTAGAGCCACTCCAAAAAGAACACGAGGGTAAACAGTTCCACATTCTTGCGATTATCCCCCTTATTCACGGTATCCATCACCGAGACCAGAGGAGAACCCAACATCAGCCCTACGGTCAGGAAGAACATATACTTCGACGCCTCCAGAGTGTCGATCCGATAGGTCGTTGAAATATACTGGATCCCCCAAAATCCGGACAGAGAGGTCGTAACGGAAATAAAGGTCAGGATGATGATCATAGGTGGCCACGAAGCACGGTTAAAAAGCACCTCTTTCAGAGCCCTTCCCACTTCAAAACGAGGTCCTTCTTCTTTTCTCCTATCCTTCACAAGGACAAAGTTCAACAATACACAAAAAACGGTCAGAACCGTGATCCCCCAAAGAGCCGTCTGCCCTCCGAACCTCGTTACGACATAGGACAGGGGAACGGTCGAGACGATGTTGCCCATATTAGAGATCAGAGCCATCATCGCGGAAAGCTGTGAAAACAGTCTCGTTTCAAACCAGAGTGCCTGCACCTTCATCGCGGAGGTGACCGAAGCTGCAACCCCTACCCCGGTCAAGAATCTCATTGCGAGCGCCACGGGATAACTTGCGGTCATCGTCATCACGATACTGCAAACGGCAGTCATCGCCCAGCCTCCGACCATCAGTTTACGAACTCCCACCTTGTCAACCAAGATCCCGTTGGGGATCTGCATACAGGCATAACCGTACAACATCGCATTGACGAGGTTTGTCGTCTGCGAGATATCGATGTCGTACTTCTCCATCATAAACCCGGACATCACCGACATATACTGCCTGTGAATAAACATCACGACGATACTGATAACGATCGACGTCCAGATCTTAAGTCCCTCTTTATTTTCAAGTATCTTGAGGTAGGAAGGCCTTCGGTCGGCCTCCAATACTCGTACTTCTTCCATAGTTTCTCTCCGTCCTTCTACTTCACATACTATTCTACGTTTGAAATGTCGGGTATACAGAATATGTCATTACCAAAAAACCATTTGGATGATCCTATGCCTCAAAACATTCGACCTCTCAATTCCAACAGATAATAGTATAACATCATCCTATTCTAACGACAGTATAACACCTTTCACTCTACAAAAGAAAGACTCTACAGAAATCTCATCGATTTATGTAGAGTCCATGATTATAATATTCGCATTTCAACAATAATGCTCTAGCCCAAGATTTTTTTAACCATTGCATTGATGCGCTTACCGTCGGCTCTCCCGCTTACAAGCGGCATAACCTTGCCCATGATGGCTCCCATGTCCTTCATGGATGTTGCGCCTACTTCAGCTACAACCTTCTTTACGATCTCTTCCAACTCATCATCTGTGAGTTGCTCGGGGAGATAAAAACTCAGGACCTTGATCTCCTCATTGGTCTGCTCGATCAAATCAGTCCTGTCGGCCTTCTTGAACTCCTCCAAGGCATCCTTTCTCTGTTTCATTTGTTTTGCGATCAGAGTCAGGATCTTGTCATCGTCCAACTCGACTCGATTATCTACTTCGTACTGTTTGATGTCAGCACGAATCAATGTAATGACGGACTTTCTTACTGTTTCTTTATTTTTCATCGATTCTTTCAAATCGTTTGTAAGTCTATCCTTAAGAGTCATGCAAAACACCTCTTAACTATCTTTTTTTCTTTCTTGCCGCTTCCGCTTTTTTCTTTCTCTTTACACTCGGTTTGTCATAATGCTCTCTTTTTCGAACTTCCTGCATTACTCCGGAAAGAGCACATTGACGCTTGAATCTTCTAAGCGCGCTGTCCAATGACTCATTTTCTTTTACTTTAATTTCCGTTGCCACTTCTATCCCTCCCCTCACTGCTAACACTTTCCGATTGAAATCAGCAAAAATGTTGTATCTGTTGGGCTATATTTTAGTATTATAAACGCAATCGCAAATATTTTCAAGTATTTTTTGAAGATTGCGCGACTACAATGAAAACGAAGATTGCAAGAGGACGGACAACGAGCTTTTTAGCCCGGCGGCCAAGTGAGTTGTCGAGCTCCCAAAAGATGGAAATGCAAGTGTTCCACCGTTTGACCTCCATCCGGACCGCAGTTGTTTACAACGCGGAAACCCTTGGCGTCGACGCCCTCCTGTTTCGCTATCACTTGGATGGCCTTAACGATATGATTCATCATATCGCTGTCTGTTGCCACTTCCAAAATATTTGCACAGTGCTCCTTCGGTATTACGATGATATGGATCGGAGCCTTCGGATCTATATCGTGAAACGCATAGACAAACTCGTCCTCATACACTTTTTTGGACGGTATCTCCCCTTTGAGGATACTGCAAAAAATACAAGCCATTCCTATCCCTCCTTTTCTATTTGCCACTATGATCCGATTGAACTGCGAAAATATCCGCTTTTACGAAAGCAACGACCATTTTGCACCCATAGAGAGCAGCTCATCGGTCAAGCGATCCAACCGGATAACAGTATGAATATCATAAGTATACCATATCCGTATTCAAAATTCACAGAATATTTTGTGTCTCCGCTCTCTTTTTACAACCAAGGGAATATAGAGCAAGAAAGAATCAACAACTCAAAATCAAATACCATCCAATATAAAAAGAGGTTTTCTAATCATAGGAAATTTTTTTGGTGCAGGTAAAAGGAAGAATTGAATGACAGAAAAACAAGAATCACAGAATAAGATACACCCCTAAAGCCGAACTGTACTATGATAAAAAAGATTAGAGGAAAGACCCTTGTATCCGAGATATCGTTTGATAAAAAGAGCGAAGATCCCCTTCAAGATAAGCTGTTGAATGTAGTACCAACGGAACGGAAAGAATAAAGACGATAGATAGATTTTTTGTATCTATTCCTTCGTTTATTTTACTACCTATTTCCACAAAAAAGCTTTGATCGGAAACAGGAAAATCCGATGGTAGAAAAAACTCCTTGAAAATGGTATACTATTCGTCGATATAGATAAACAGATTTAAATTTATAGGTGTGAAAAATGGACTTGATAAGATATGTAAAAGAAAATATGGTCTTAATCCCCGAAGGGCAGGAGTTAATTAGGGATTTTGTTGATCCAATCAAGTGGATGAGTTCGGATTACAAAATGTCTATCCCCGGAACAAAAAAAGAAAAAATCGTTAAGCAAGAATTAGCAATGATTCAACCATTTTTATTGTTGAAAGCTCCCGTGACTAATGAACTATATCATTATGTCATGGGTATTGACTGCGACATTCAAACAAAAGATTTTCCTGTGGTAAATATAAGTTGGATAGATTCAATCAAATTTTGCAACCTACTTTCTGAAAAACTTTCATTGGAAAAGTGCTACACATTGAATTTTGTTTCAGAAAAAATTGTAGTCGATGATTCAAAAAATGGATTTAGATTACCAAGAGATGCAGAATGGCAATATGCTTGTAGAGGAAATACGCAAGGATATCGATACGATAATATTGAAGATATCGCTTGGTTTGAAGAAAATTCTGATGGCAGGTTACATGAAGTAAAAACAAAAAAGGAAAATAATTTTGGGCTTTTTGATATGATCGGAAATGTTTGGGAATGGTGTTTTGATTTGTATGATGAAGAACGATATGGAAACTATCGCATTTTTAGAGGCGGGAGCTTCGCAAGCGAAAAGAGAGCCTGTGGTGTTACCTCAAGGAGAAAGAGTTTTCCTGATTTTAGAATTGATGATTTGGGATTTAGAATAGCAAAAAATAATCCGGAGGGAATTGAATGAAACATAAACTGGTAGAATTAAAAGATAAAACCAAGGTTGTACGAATTGAAGATGAGTCAATTGTAATATCGGATGAGCGGTCATTTTTGGATCTGTTTATGACAATCGCTTATGAAACGGGAGAAAACAGAGTTATCATTAACAAAGATAATCTTGCAGAAGATTTCTTTGAACTTCGCAACAAAGTTGCAGGGAATATTTTGCAAAAGTTAATAAATTATAAAATGAAATTGGCAATTATAGGAGATTTTTCTAATTACGAAAGTAGTGCTCTAAATGCCTTTATTTATGAATGTAATCAAGGGAATGATATATTTTTTGTCGAAAGCGAAGTTGAGGCTTTAAATAGATTAAGCAATAGCTAAAATAATAAAATTTCAGCCCCCATAATTAAAAATTTAATGAAAGCTAATGCAGGAACAGTAGATCAAACTGATAGGTACCCTCCTTACTGATTGTCCAGTAAAGAGAGTACCTATCAAAAAAGGCTTACTGTTTTTCTTTGTTTAAAATAGAAATGCACCCTATTACGATTCAAGTTTTTCAAGGATTTTTATATTTCTATGGGCAGTATTTTTATCGAAGAACAGATTTATACCATCCTCCGATAAAAATGCAAAAAAACAAACTATACACTTTCCGACAGCAACTTATACTCTTCTCCAATAGGAGTATGGATATATCTATTTTTTCGATGACGAAAAACTATATTGTCTTCTATGGTCACAGATCGTTTATATCCACTATTCAAAAGAATAGTAGTATTAAATAGCTCTATAATTCAAAAAAGAAATAGGTGACAGCATTGAAATGTCGACCTTATCCGATTTCAATTTGATCAAACAGGTTCTTGTGAGTCCGAAACCCTCTCCTTCAATCTTCTTTCAATCTTCTTTCAATCTTCTTTCAATCTTCTTTCAATCTTCCTTCCATCCGATCTTCCTGCACGCTTTCAAGGTGAATCCTTCGGATCTCGTTGGAGAGATCCCGCTTGCTCTCTACCCTCACCTTGATATAGTTGACCGTATGGCCGTAGCAATAACCTTCTTCAAAGGTCTCAAACAGCACCTCGACCTCATCCCCGATATGGGAGTCCATAAACTCCCTCCTGTGTTCTTCTCCCAGTTCGATAAGGATCTTGCTCCTCCTCTGCTTTTCATCCTTGGTAACGGCATCCTTCATCTTTGCGGCAACGGTCCCTTCTCTCGGAGAATAGGGAAAGATGTGCATCTCAAAGAGCTTGATCTCTTGAAGATACCTTCTTGTTGTTTCAAACTCTTCGGCGGTTTCTCCCGGAAAGCCCACGATCACATCCGTCGTAATGGCCGCCTTGGGATAATAGCGTCTGATCTTGTCGACGGCCTCCCTGTATTGCCCTGTATCGTACCTGCGGTTCATCCGTTTCAATACACTGTCGCACCCGCTTTGCAAAGAGAGGTGGAAGTGAGGACAGAATTGAGGCAGACTGCTCAATCTTTTCAAGAAGTCCTCGGTGATGATCGTAGGTTCCACGGAAGAAGTTCGGATCCGCTCAAGCCCTTCTATCTTACAGAGTCTCTCGATCACATCGATGAGGGAACCCTGCTTGAGGTCTTTTCCGTAGGAGGCTACGTGGATCCCCGTCAGAACGACTTCCCGATATCCGTTACCTACAAGCGAGGTCACTTCACGCACGATGGAGTCCATCTGTCTGCTGCGAACCGGACCGCGAGCATAGGGGATGATGCAGTAAGTGCAGAACCGATCACAGCCGTCCTGGATCTTGACAAAGGCTCTGGTATGATCTCCCGCGCTGCTGATCGACATTTCTTCAAAGTCCCTCAGTTTCATAATATCGTCAACGACGATCCTCTTGTCCCGAGAAGAGGTCCGAGCGACTTCTTTGACGATGTTGTTCTTTCCGGTAGTACCCATGACAAGGTTGACCTCTTCGATCTTCAATACCTCTTCCGGGGCCTTTTGGGAATAACAGCCGATGACGGCGACAACGGCATCCGGATTGAGTTTGCGTGTTCGGCGTATCATCTGTCTCGACTTCTTGTCGGACATTGCCGTTACCGTGCAGGTGTTGATCACATAGACATCGGCAAAATCCTCAAAGTCTGTCAGAGAATAACCCTGTGCCACAAAAAGCTCTTCCATCGCCTCGGTCTCATACTGATTGACCTTACAGCCCAGTGTTAGGGTCGCCACCGTCCTTGCTTTGGTATCCGCGTTCTGCTGTGTAACTGCATTTCTTCTATCTACAATATTGCTTATGAGTTTCAATCAAATTCTCCTTTTACATTGTTATCTCATGAAAATGTCAGGTCGGATGCTTTGAAGCATTTCATTATCCAAGTAGTTTTCCGGAAATGATACTTCTGTATACCCAACAATTCAAACAGAGAATAGTATTATTTCCGTTTAAGTTTTCTCTTATAAAATATTATTGTACCACGAAATTCGTTATCTATCAAAAATCTCCTACAATGTTGATCCGATATTTTATACTATTCTTCGTTTGGATTATGGATATAAATGTTGTGTAACCGATAGAAGATAAAACGGATTTTCGTAATCGCAGAATAAATATATCCATACTTCTATTGAAAAATAGTATGAGATGACATCAATGTCAACTAAATAGATAGATATCGATATCCGGTGAGTCCTAACATAAAAAAGTCCTATTTCCCTCCAATAAAGAAAATAAGACTTTTATGCGTTTTTTGTTATTCCGAATTTGGATTTCTTGATCAACAACTTGTATTTTACAAGCGATGAAATATTTTACTCCGGCAAATATTTCCACTCTTCCAATGAAGGAGGGAACGTATCGACCTTTTCTTTGTGATGTTATCTGTTTAAATTGACAGGTCGGATGCTTCAGGGCATATCATTCTCCCGGTTGTTTTTCGATACTGACCTGTTCTGCGTACCTGAGATTTCAGGCGAAAAACAGCATTACCTCCGGCTATTCCACGGACACCAAGTAGTAATACAGAGGTTGTCCGCCTTCATAAAGCTCGGTATCGCAGTCGGGGAACTTTTGCTGTACCTTCTCACGCAAGGCTTCCGCTTCTTCCTGTCGCACATCTTCTCCATAGAACAGAGTAATGATCTCGCTGTCTTCATCCGCCATCTGCTCGATCATCGACAAGGTGACCGATCCGATATCATTGCCGTTCGCCATAATTTGTTTTCCTGTGATCGCAATGATCTCACCTTCTTTTATGTCCTTGTCTCCATTGACGGTGTCGCGTACCGCATAGGTGATCTCCCCGGATCTTACACGCGCGATCGCCTCGAGCATGCCTTGCTCAATCTCTTCCATCTCCGCTTCGGGATCGACGTTCATCAAAGCGACCAAAGAACTTGGAATATCCTTCGTAGGTATGACGATGACATTCTTGTCGCTGATCTCCTTCGCTTGACTTGCCGCCATAATGATATTGGAGTTGTTGGGGAAGATGAAGATGTTTTGTGAGTTGATCTTTTCGATCGCCTTCACAAAGTCCTCCGTACTCGGATTCATCGTCTGTCCACCTTCTATCGTCAAGGTGACATTCAAATCCTTCATGATCTGAGCCAGGCCCTTGCCCGTTACTACGGAGATGATCCCGAAGGGAAGTTCCTCGGTCTCTTCCTGATGAGCTTCTTCGGCACGCTTCTTAAGGACTTCTTCCTGCTGAAGTCTCATATTCTCTATCTTGATCCTGTCCAAAGCTCCATGAGCTCCCGCCATCTGCAATACAGCTCCCGGATCTTCGGTGTGGATGTGGATCTTGATAACTCCTTCATCTCCTACGACGACCATCGAATCGCCCATATGCTCGATCTCTTTACGGAAGGTCTCGGCATCGACTTCATAAGTCCTTAGGAAAAACTCGGTACAATAGCCAAATTCGATCTCTCCGGAAAACGCGTGGATATCCTGTTTCATCAATTCATCAAAATCCTGAGGAGCAGCTGTGCTCGTACCGTCCGCATTGACAGGAGAACCTTCATAACAGCGAATCATTCCTTCAAGGATGGAGAGAAGGCCTCTTCCTCCGGAATCTACAACATTAGCTTCCTTTAAGGCTTTCAAGAGCTCCGGGGTATGAGCCAAAGAACGTCTTGCTCCTTCGAGTACCTTCTTCAAAAAGACCGACATCTCTTCCATATCCCTATGTTCTTGAGCAACTTCCGCCGTTTCTCTACAAACCGTCAATATTGTTCCTTCCACGGGCTTGATAACCGCTTTATAAGCAACCTTGGAAGCACTGCTCAACGCATTGGCGACATCTTCAACACCGAGGTTCTGCTTTCCTTCTATCGCCTGTGCGAAACCGCGCAAAATTTGAGACAGGATAACTCCCGAGTTTCCTCTTGCTCCCATAAGAGAGCCTCTTGCCACAGCCTTTCCGATATCCTCCGGATGGTTGGAATCGGTTTTTTGCAACTCCGCGATCGCAGAACTCATGGTCAACGACATATTCGTTCCGGTATCCCCGTCAGGAACGGGAAATACGTTGAGTCTGTCTACAATATCTCTTTCGTTTGCCAGATTATTGGCACCCGAGATCAACATTTGACGAAACAATCTTCCTTCTATTCTATTCATCAATCCTTGTCCTCCCACTTTACTTTTGTACCCTTACTCCATCGACATTGAGCGTGATCTCTCCCACTTTGAGCCCCGTCTGATGCTCTACGTAGTACTTCACTCGGTCTATGATGTTCTCTGCAACGACGGCAATGTTCGTACCGTACTGTATGATGACAAAAAGCTTCAAAGATACGATGTTATCCGTAATGTCGACTTGGATCCCCTTAGTTCCGTTAGAGAAGGACAACAATTCCACGATCCCGTTTTTGTTTCTCGATGCAAACCCCACCAACCCGTAACACTCTCTTGCCGCTTGGTTTGCAATCTTGGCAACAACATCTTTTTCGATGTAGATATTTCCGTATTCATTGATTGTGCAAACTGACATAACTGCCTCCTTTCAAAACAATGCTCTGTTTTGTTCTTCGATTTTATTTTATCTTATTTGTAAACTTCCTTCAAGTTCTTTCCCTATTATACCCCAAATTACCGTTTATTCACAATAAATCGGAAAGGGAGAGTCTCAAAATGAAACCAAGTTCGTTTCGAAACCCTCCCTCTTTGTATTTGCAAGTATCAAACCGAGACCATATCAGGAGAACAGTCTGATCCAAGATCCTTTTATAACAAATGTATGTTCGGATATGTTTTGCAACATCCCTGCATTGATCCGAGCGAAATCCTGTTTGTAATACTATTTATTCGATAGAAAAGCAGCCATATCGATAATAGCGACCACGAACATCTTGTACGGAGTAAAAACCGCGGACATCAACGCCTTAAACGGATAATCCCATAAGATCGGATCCGACCCTTCCTTCATACATCAACATCGCTCTTTCGAACCCTATCTCTTCTTCAGTTCCCTGTTTATCTTCTCGATCTCGTTTTTTTGTAGGAAGAGAGCGCAAAGATAGATAATCAGATAGATCAAACTGAAGAGAAACAGGAAACCTCCCGTATACTTCATATCCTGTAGCCAGCCTGCCCAGACTCCGGCTGAAGTTACGATGCCCCCGATCAAAAGATAGTGTAGGATCGTTTTCTTGGCAAGCGACCAAGTTTCGATCGCAAATATGCTTGAACTTAGACCCGCGACCACACCGATCGCAAGCGAGGCAATGTAGCTCCTGATATAGTATGCCTTTTCAATTTCGGGATGTGCGAGCCAAATCGTCGAATTGATAAACAGAGCGGTACTGATCCCGTTTATAATATTTTTGATATGAGTTGTTGTTTTCATCCTCTTATCCTCCTTATTCCAATAATTTTAATCCTTTTTAATAAAATAGATCCCATACAATTCAAAAAATGGTATAACGTCAATTTTTCTCGTATAAATACATTTATACTTGACAGAACTTCCATATTTCTCGAAACAACGCAAGGGGTAGTTTATATCCTTGTCCGATGTTTTCCGAATCTCTTTTTCCATCCACGTACACTATTGTCCAAGCGAGGAGCGGTTATATCCGACCTACAAATTACAATGCGGCAGTTTAAAATCCTGTAGCATACATTACAATCGACAATTCAAACGCATAACGGTATTACAGACCCAGACTCTGTTTGATCTTTTTCAGATAACTTCTCGATGTATACTCCGCCTCTCCGTTGTCCAAATACAGGATCATCTTTCCGTTAAATTCCATCTCCAAAGAACGGATATAGTTCTTGTTGACCAAGACGGATTTCGATATACGAATAAACTTCCCCTCCAATCGTTCTTCTATCTCGTAGAGACGTTCTCTTGTGATAAAGGTATCTTCCTTTGTCTTTGCATAGATCCTTCCGTCTTGAGAAAAAAAGCTGTATATCTCATCTTCCTTTAGAAGGTAGATCTTCTCCTCTTTTTCAACGACCAACTTCTCCTCTCCCTGATTCATTTTTCCAAGAAGGTTTATAATTTTTTCTACCTTGACGTCATATTCCTTTGCAGAAACGGTAACTACAATATCGTCCGCATATTTGTCATTCAAAAACTGTATCTTCATCGACTACCACCTTCCTTTCGGGTGCACCCTTTTGGTTTATATTCAATATATCATATTTGTATTTGTTTGTACGTGATATTCACCAAGAGGTCAATTCGGACAACTGACAGGTAAGGATCTGTCGTTCAGGCGATACTTCAACATATCCCGAAGCCTGTTGCAGAAAAGATTTCCAAGTTCACATAGAAAAGCCCTTCCTCTTTGTGTATAATAGAAAGGGTGAGGAGAGTCATTATGAATTATTGGAACAACAAAGCTTACTATACATTAAATCAATACCTGAAGGAGAAGTTCGGCAGGAAGGTCATCAAACTTTCTCTCGACGGAGGTTTTACCTGCCCCAACCGCGATGGAACGATCGGTCACAGAGGTTGTATCTTTTGCGGAGAAGAAGGCGCCGGAGAATTCACTTCGGAGGCAAACGGCATACGTGCACAGATGGAGCAACAGATCAGCCTTCTTTCCGAGAAGTGGAAGGAGGCTTCCTATATCGCCTACTTCCAAAGTTTCACCAATACCTACGCACCTGTAAGCATGCTGAAGGCCCTCTATGACGAAGCTCTTTCTTTTCCGGGGACCATGGGACTTGCCATTGCTACAAGACCCGACTGCCTGTCGGATGAGGTGCTGGAACTCCTGTCCTCCTACCATAGAAAAACCTTCCTCTGGATAGAACTCGGCTTACAGACCATCCACGAGGAAACTGCCGTTTTTTTGAGAAGGGGCTATTCTCTTCCCGTCTTTGAAGAGGCTCTTGGAAAGCTGCGAGCGCTCAAAATACCGACTGTCGCTCATATCATCGTCAATCTGCCGTCCGAAACTCGCCGGGATATCATTGACACCGTCACCTATCTCTCCGACCGCGGAATATGGGGGCTCAAGATCCACATCCTTTACATCTCTTCGGATACGGACCTTTATCCCTACTACCTCTCTCATCCCTTTCCTCTTATGGAAAGAGATGAGTATATCGATACGGTCGCCGATCTTCTGTGTCATATCTCGCCCGACATCGTCATCCATAGACTGACCGGAGACGGGGACAAGAGGACCTTGATTGCTCCGAACTGGATCAAGGACAAGAGAGCCGTATTGAACGGCATCGATCGGAAGATGAGGATGAACGATCTTTACCAGGGAAAATATTGGAAGCCGAAAACTTAAATAATAAATAGAAAGGAAGATGTTTTATGGACTACAAACAACGATATGAACAATGGTTGACAGATGCCTTCATCGATGAAGAAACAAAGAAGGAACTACACCTGCTCCAGGGAGATGAAAACGAGATCCAAGACCGTTTTTATCGCGATCTTGAATTCGGGACCGCCGGACTTCGAGGAAAGCTCGGTGCAGGTACCAACCGTATGAACAGGTACATCATTGCAAGAGCAACTCACGCCTTTGCCAAGGTCATCCTCTCCTTCGGCGAGAGCTATGCAAACCGGGGGGTAGCCATCGCTCACGACTGCCGTGTCAAGTCGGACGAATTTGCCGAGATCGCCGCCCTCGTCCTTGCGGGAAACGGTGTCAAAGCCTATCTCTATGAAGACTTGAGAAGTACTCCTCAACTCTCCTTCACCGTGCGGCATCTCAACTGTGCCGGGGGTCTCAATATCACGGCAAGCCACAACCCTAAAGAATACAACGGATACAAGGTCTATTGGGAAGAAGGATCTCAGATTAAGAACGACATCGCAGATAAGATTCTCGATGAGATCGATAAGATCAAAGACTTCGCCTCCATTCCGATAATGAAGAAAGAAGAAGCTCTGGAAAAAGGACTTCTCACCTACATCGGAGAACCCATCGACACCATCTACCTCGACAAGGTCAAGGAACTCTCTCTGCGTGACAAGGAAGTAGATAAAGACATCTGTATCGTCTACACCCCCCTAAATGGAGCGGGTAATATCCCCGTGCGAAGAGTATTGAGCGAACGAGGTTTCAAAAACGTCCATGTTGTGGAGGAACAGGAACGACCCGACGGACGTTTTCCTACTATCGAGTATCCAAACCCGGAGGACATCGCAGCCTTTGAATACTCATTAAAACTTGCAGAAAAAGTGAATGCCGACCTTCTTATCGCAACCGATCCCGACTCCGACCGATTGGCGGTCATGTGCAAGACCTCAGACTCTTATCAGGCTCTGACCGGAAACCAGACAGGAGCTTTGCTCATCGAATACCTTCTGTCCTCCATGAAGGAAAAAGGCAGTCTTATGAAAAACGCTCTTATGATCAAGACCATCGTTACGGCAGAATTGGGTAGAAAAATCGCTGAAAGCTACGGTGTTGAAATGACGGAGGTTTTGACCGGTTTCAAAAACATCGCGGCCGTAACCAACCACTACGAAAAAACTAAAGAAAAAGAAGTCCTCTTCGGCTACGAAGAAAGTATCGGCTATACCGTGGGGACCTTTGTTCGAGATAAAGACGCGGTATCGGCAGCCATGATCCTCGCAGAAGCGGCAGGATATTATAAGAGCCTTGGAAAGACCCTGCTCGACGTGCTCAACGACCTGTTCCAAAAACACGGTCATGTATGGGAGGATACCAAGTCCTTTGTATCTGAGGGACTTGAAGGACAGCAAAAGATCGCTCGGATCATGAAGGAATACCGTAAGAGCTATCCCAAGGAAGTCGCAGGGATGAGGTTAAAGGAATATATCGACTACTCCCTCTCCGAGCGCACCCTTGTCGCTACCGGAGAAGTTTTGACCGTAGCTGTCGAAAAAACGAATGCCATCAAGTTCATCTTTGAAGACGGTTCCTGGTACGCACTGAGACCTTCGGGTACCGAACCCAAACTCAAGATCTACTTTTCAGCAGAAGGAAGCTCTGTTGAAGATGCAAAAGCGAAACTCGCTCGCATGGATGAGACCGTGCTTGAGATCTTCCACTCCATAGATTAGCATACGAACTCCTGACATCCCAAGACAAACAAAGATGAACTCCACAGATTGATATGGAGCCATATAGAAAAGACACAGCAAAATATTTTGCTGTGTCTTTTTCGTATAGTCATAAAGGTCGTTTATCAGGATTTTGATCGTCTGTGCCCCTTTTATACTGTTCTTCCATAGCAATATGGATATATCTGTTTTTTGACCATGAAAAATTATTTTATCTTCTATAGGTCACAGATTGTTGATATCCACAATTCAAAGAAATACCCGTATTATACTATTGTCCATTAGAATTGACAGGTTGAATTCTTTGAAGTATAGGCTCATCCGAATTGTTTTTCGGCAACGATATCTTCTGTATTCCCGGTATTTCAAACGGAGAATAGTATTAATAACGTTTTTTGAATTATGGGGTACTACCCTTGCTTATACTACTGTGTGTTTCAGCTCCCTCTTATTCCATCCGAGCGTTTATGTCGATCGTTCAACTTGAATTGCACAGGAACCGCACGTATGTTCGGTACTTATGCGGGTTATCATTCTGATATCCCGATCAAACAATACGGTAGTAGCAGGGTTATCAGATATACCTTTACTGATGTTCCAAGGATCTTTTCGTCCTTTATTCTTCTGTCTAGCCTTCCATTTTTTCTTTGATCACTGCTTGAGCCGCCGCCAGTTTTGCGATCGGGACCCGATACGGAGAGCAGGATACATAGTCCAAACCGATCTTATGGCAGAATTCTACGGAAGAAGGTTCTCCTCCGTGTTCTCCGCAGATACCCAAGTGGATGTCGGGTCTGGTCGACTTACCGAGTTCTACCGCCATCTTCATCAGTTTTCCTATTCCTTTTTGGTCGATCGCCTCAAACGGGCTTACCTCAAGGATCTCGTTGTTTTCATACTCTCCAAGAAACTTGCCTGCGTCATCTCTCGAGAATCCGAAGCCCATCTGAGTCAGGTCGTTGGTTCCGAAACTGAAGAATTCCGCTTCATTTGCGATCTCATCGGCAGTGATCGCCGCTCTGGGGATCTCTATCATCGTTCCGACCTTGTATGTCAGTTTCGTGGATTGTTCTTCAAACACCTGCTCTATCTCATCGACGATATGATCCTTGACGAATTTCAGTTCTTTCTCCGATCCGATCAGAGGAACCATGATCTCAGGTACCAGATCATACTCGTGTTTGCTGCTGACCTCAATCGCCGCCTCCATGATCGCTCTCGCCTGCATACGGTAGATCTCCGGATAGGTCACTGCCAGTCGGCAACCCCTATGTCCCAACATCGGATTGACTTCATGCAAGGAATCCACAACGTCCTTCAACTCTTCAAACGAAACTCCCATACTGCCGGCCAAGGTTTCGATGTCCGCCTTGGTCGTAGGCAAAAATTCATGGAGAGGAGGATCGAGCAGACGCACGGTCACCGGTCTCTCTCCCATTGCTTCATAGATGCCTGCAAAGTCTTCTCTTTGATGGGGAAGAAGTTCAGCCAAGGCTTTTTCTCTCATTTCCACGGATTTTGCCAAGATCATCCTTCTTACCTTCGGAATACGATCTTCATTGAAGAACATGTGCTCGGTCCTGCACAGTCCGATACCTTCCGCACCGAAATCAACAGCCGTCTTTGCATCTTTGGGGGTATCCGCGTTGGTTCTTACCCCCAATCTCTTGATCTCATCGATATATCCCATCAACTTCTTAAAGTTTCCTGTCAACTCGGCATTGACCTTTTTGATATCTCCGAGGTAAACTTCTCCGGTACTTCCGTTTAGAGAGATCACATCTCCTTCTTTCAGAGTCTTATTTCCATACTTTAACACTTTTGCCGCTTCATCGACACGGATCTCCTGACATCCTGCAACACAGCACTTACCCATTCCTCGAGCAACGACCGCCGCATGAGAAGTCATTCCTCCTCTTGCAGTCAAGATACCCTCTGCGGAGTTCATTCCTTCGATATCTTCCGGAGATGTTTCCTGTCTTACAAGAATACACGCCTCCCCGCGCCCCTGTGCTTCCACGACCGCTTCCGCAGTGAAATATACCTTGCCCGAAGCCGCTCCCGGAGATGCCGGAAGCCCTTTTGCAATCTTCTCGGCACTTTTTAGAGCTTTTTCATCAAAGTTGGGATGAAGGATGTTGTCAAGCTGTGCGCTCTCAATTCGAAGCACTGCTTCCTCCTTGCTGATCAGACCTTCTTCAACCAGATCTACAGCTACGTTGATCGCCGCTTTTGCGGTTCTCTTTCCATTTCTTGTTTGAAGGAAGTAGAGTTTTTCATTTTGGATGGTAAACTCGATATCCTGCATATCTCTATAGTGATTTTCCAGTTTTTTTGCAGAAGAAATAAATTCTTCGTAAATGGCGGGCATGACCTGCTTTAATTCATCGATGGATTTCGGGGTACGAATACCTGCAACGACGTCTTCTCCCTGTGCGTTCATCAAGAATTCGCCGAAGATCCTGTTTTCTCCGTCCGCAGGGTTTCTCGAGAAGGCAACTCCGGTTCCCGAGTCATTTCCCATATTTCCAAAGACCATGGATTGAACATTGACCGCAGTTCCCAAGTTGTGAGGGATGCCGTTCAGGTTACGATAGGTGAACGCTCTTGCATTATTCCACGAAGAAAATACCGCCTTCACCGCTAAGTACAATTGTTTCATCGGGTCTTGAGGGAATTCTTCTCTCTTTTCTTCCAGATAGATCTCCTTATAGCCCTTGATGATCTCTTTCAGATCTTCCGCTGTCAACTCGGGATCTTCCTTATAGCCCTTCTCTTCTTTTTTGCTGTCCAGAATCAGATCGAATCTCGACTTGGAAATGCCCATCGCTACATCGGAAAACATTTGGATAAATCTCCTATAGCTGTCATACGCAAACCTTTCGTTGTTTGTTGAACGAGCAAGACCTTGGACGGTTTCATCATTCAGACCCAGGTTCAAGATGGTATCCATCATACCGGGCATGGAAACGACCGCTCCGGAACGAACGGAGAACAGCAGAGGTTGGTCTTTATCGGCAAATTTCTTTCCGAGCTGTTCTTCGACCTTTCCGACGTGCTCTTTGATCTCGTTCATCATCTCCTCGGAGATCTCTTCGTTTTGATCGTAGAAATCAATACAAGCCTCCGTCGTTATGGTGAAACCCGGAGGAACACTCAAGCCCAAGTTCGTCATCTCTGCAAGGTTTGCTCCTTTTCCCCCCAGGAGATGTTTCATCTCCTTCTTTCCTTCGTTGAAATTGTACACATACTTCTTCATGTTTTCAGACCTCCCGAATTATTTTATTATAGGTTGTAGATATTGATTCCGTTTCGTTTCATAATATTGATAATGATCTCCGCCGTTTCCTCGATCGCCTTGTTGGAGACATCGATGACCGGACATCCTATCTTCTTCATAATTTTTTCCGCATAATCTATCTCTTCCAAAATCCGATTCATATCCGAATACTTATTGCCCTTTGGAAGACCCAGAGCCTTTAAACGCTCGGTCCGTATCTGATTGAGTTTCTGAGGGGAATTTGTAAGTCCGACGACCCTCGTCTTCTGCACCTCAAAGACTTCGTCCGGCAAGGGCGACTCCGGTACCAAAGGAATGTTTGCGACCTTGATGTTTTTATTTGCCAGATACATCGACAACGGAGTCTTTGAGGTCCTTGAGATCCCGAGAAGGACGATGTCCGCCTTCAACGCTCCTCGCGGATCTTTTCCGTCATCGTATTTTACTGCAAACTCGATCGATTCCACCCTTTTGTAGTAGCTGTCGTTCAACTGCCGGATCACCCCGGGTTCTCTCCGAGGTTCTTTGCCCGTCATAGCGTTGATCTGTGTAAGAGTAGGACCGATGATATCGATGGTCCTCAGGCCTTTTTTGTACCTGTAGTCGTCAATGAGCTCAAGCAGGTTAAGTTCCACCAAAGTGTGGACCAACAGGGCATCTTCTTCCACCGCAGTTTCCAAAATATCCTTCAGGATCTCTTCTTTCAATACATAGGAGAATCTTCGTATCTCATAATCCTCCATATCAAACTGTGACAGTCCCGCCTTCAACACCTGTGCCGCAGTTTCGCCCAGGGAATCGGACACGACATAAAACATCTTTTTCATAAAGTATCCCCTTACTGTGTTTTTATTTCCTCTAGTCCTCCAAGACCTCCATCAACAGTCTGCTGATGTTTGTCTTGGAAAAACGTCCCACTACCCTAAGCTTCTTCTCATCATCCATATCCGGTTCTACCACCGGAAGACAATCCACCTCATGGAGCAAGATCTTGTGCAATGCCATAGCCACACTCTCGTCCTGCCTTGCGTAGATCACATTGGGCATCCTTGTCATTGCCATACTCACAGGAAGTTTCTCAATATCCATTCCTCCTACGGAGCACTTGAGCAGATCCTTTCGAGAGATGACCCCGCTCAGGCCTCCTTCATGTGTGATAAACAAACTGCCCACGTCCTCCAAAAACATCTGTACAATCGCCGAATGGATCGACTCATTCTCCGCGATCGTAACAGGAAGACTCATCGCCTCACGAACCGTCCTCTCCCTAATCTCTTTAAGGGAAAGACCTATTCCGGTCACATCTCCGTAAAAGTATCCCACCTTCGGTCGAGCATAGAGGACCTTACTCATTGTCAAGATCGACAGATCCGGTCTCAAGGTCGCCCTTGTCAAGTTGAGATGCTGTGCGATCTCTTCACTTGTGATCGGTTCATTGCTCTTGACGATCTCAATAATTCTCAGTTGTCTTTCTGTCAGTTCTATGATACTCACCTCCTTGATTAAAATATAACGTATATCCTATATAGTATGTCATATTTAAGCGATTGTCAATCTTTTTTTACATAAACCTTCCTGTAGAAACACCTAAGAGATCCCGCCGAAAATTCCATAGCTAACGATCCCATATGAGCTTTTATACTACTATTCCTTTGAATAATGGATATCAACGATTTTCACTCCATAGAAGAGAACACGAATTTTCGTGGTTGCAAAACAGATATAATACTACTCTTCCTTTGAGTTATGGATATGGATGATCTGTGGATAAACCCATTTTTCGCGGGTTGAAAAACAGATATATCCATACTTCTATTGAAAAACAGATATATCCATACTTCTATCGAAGAATAGTATTAGGTTTTTAATTTACACCCTTATCTATTAAAATTGACAGGTCGAATGCTTTGAACCATCCTCCTACAAATTGTTTTTCGGCAATGGTATATGTTTCATCCTCGACATTTAATACTATTATTCTTTTGAGTTGTGGATATAAATAATCTGTGACCCATAGAAGATAAACCGACTTTTCGTGGTTTGAAAAACAGATATATCTATACTTCTATTGAAAAATAGTATAAAACGGACAATATCCCGTCCTATTGAAATACGACTATATTCGATTTGCAGATATATAAAAAAGTGCTGCAAAAAAACGATCATAACGTTTTCTTACAACACTTCTCGGATCTATCGCCTATTCTTCCATCTTATCCTTAACTTCTTCTACCGTCTCTTCGACCTTATCTTTAACTTCTTCTGCCTTTTCTTCGACTTCTGCAACGACATGGTCCTTAGCCTCTTTGACTTCCGCCTCGACTTCATCCGCCTTCTCTTCGATATCGACGATGACTTCTTCGGCGTGTTTCTTCGCTTCCCTCGCTTCTTTGCTCAGATCGCGTTTGATCTCGTGAAATTTGCGAGAGATCTCTCCGCTATCGACCTTTTCTTTGAGATTTTTGATCCCTTCTTCAGTCATTTCGTTGAGGTTGTACTCCTTCTCATCGTTGGTCTGGATGATGATGTTGTACTTGCTCAAAGTAGCTATGGTAGCTGCGATCAAGGCGATATAAGGTTGCCACATCACACCGATCACTCCCGCGTAGATGGGGATGTTCAACACTACCTTTTCTTCATTTCGAACTACGACTCTGGTGATGTTCCCCTTTTTCAACAAGTCTTTCAGAGTGTCCATGACCGCATTTTTGGTCTCATTGATATTGGAAGAAAACTTCTCGGCAAAGCCGGTCTGACTGTTCTCCAAGTAGATAATGGCATCAATGACATCTCCGTCGCATTGGTTCAAGGCATTTCTCGCTTCTTCGTAAGTTACTCCCGTACGTTCCACCACTTGATCGATTTTTTCCAATGTTAACATACCTTACCCCTCCTAAAAATTTTATGGTTTTATATGTCTGATAAATTCTTCCGATTTTACGGAGATATCAGGCAAATGCACAATATAATACTTTTCAATCAATTCAGCAAGTTCCGACAGCAAAATCGTAGAGATCCTCGCCTGTGAGACCTCCGACATTGCATTTTGTGACAGATAGTTCAGTAGTCGATAGGTCGTATTGTCGTAGCTCTCAAGCATCACATCTTCTTGCGGATCATTACAACACCTTCTGCAATACAGTCCTCCGTCTTGCATATGAAAATAAAAACGAAGTCCACCATCATTATTTATACCACAATTCATACACTTCAAAACTTCGGGTTTTAATCCCGAGTAGGTCAGCACCTTTATTTGATAAAAAAGCTTTGTCAAAACAAGTTTTTCACTCATCTTGAGAAAATCTAAACACTCGATCAAACTTGTAAGAAGCCGATGGTTGGTCTGACTCTCTACCGACACCTGCTCTGTGAGATCGACAAGATAGTAGGCGAGATAGGTTTTGTCCAAAGATGAGGTGATGGCATAGTAGTTGTCCTTCAGATCGAAGGATACCACATTCATCATCTTCCCCTTGGCCCTCAGCTGGAAGGTTCCGTAAGCAAAGACCTGTGAGCAGGCCATGGACATGTGATTGAGTTTTCTTACATTCCTCGCGTACGCACTGACCTTTCCCATTTTTCTGGTAAAGAGGGTCAAGATGGCATCCGAGTCCTTATAGACTACGCTGCGTAATACGATCCCTTCCGTTACGATATACATTATTCGCCTTCTCCAATCTTCCACTCGCCTCTGCCACAGTTCATTCTTTGATCCGGCAAAATATCCAAGGTCAATGACCTCTTCTCTACACAGAAAAACGGTTTTTTGTGCAGTATTGCCCTAAATCTCCTTTTCATCAAAGCCGAAGTTCCTGATATGGTTTTGGTTATCTCTCCAATTCTTCTTTACCTTGATCCACAAAGACAGGTTGACCTGCTTTCCGAGGAGTTCTTCCAAATCTTTTCGAGCAGCCATTCCTATACCCTTGAGTTTTCTTCCGTCCTTGCCTATGATAATCCTTTTGTGGGTATCTCTCTCACAAAATATCATAGCCTCCACATCGATGATGTCCTTGTCCTTTCTCTCCTTGAGAGTTTCGATCTGTACCATCGTGCCGTGGGGGATCTCCTCCTGGGTATAGAGGAGGAGCTTTTCGCGGATCATTTCGGAGACCATGACCTTAAGACTCTGATCCGTCGACATCTCTTCCGGGTAGAACTTGGGTCCGTAGACCAGGTATTTCTTCAACGTCGGAACGATCGATCCCATATTTTCACCCTTGAGTGCGGAGATAGGGATGATCTCGTCAAAGATACCGATCTCGCTGTACATTGCAATCCTTGCGAGGACCTCGTCCTTTGTGATCTCATCGATCTTGTTGATCAGAAGGATCTTGGTTTGGGAAGTCTGCTTGAGGTTCTCGATGATAATCTTATCCATTCTTCCGATGAAGCCGGAGGAATCGACAACATAGACGATGACATCCGTGTCATGCAGGGACGACTTGGAGGCCTTGAGCATATACTTGCCCAGTTTGTTTCTCGGACTTTGCATCCCCGGCGTATCGACAAAGACGATCTGGCTTTCTTCATCGTTGTAGATCCCGCTGATCTTTGTCCTCGTCGTCTGAGGCTTGTTGCTGACGATCGAGATCTTCTCGCCCACAAGATGATTCATGACTGTCGACTTCCCGACATTCGGTCTTCCTACCAGGCTGACGAAGCCCGACTTGTGGTTCTGTTCCATTATATCTTCTCTCCTTTAATATCCAACCCCGAAAAAGAATGGCTCAACAGTTCTTCGATGGAATATTCATGTACCTCATTTTTTTCCGTATCGCCCAGAACCACGGTCAATTCTTTCGAAAACTCGACCATGACCTGTCTGCAGATTCCGCAAGGCCAAGTTTCTTCCCGAGAACTCGAGGCAACGGCAATTTTTTCAAACTCCGTTTCGCCCTCGGACACCGCCTTGAAGATGGCCGTCCTCTCCGCACAGTTGGAGGCTCCATAAGAAGCGTTTTCTATATTGCATCCCGTATATACCTTTCCTCCCTTGGTGAGAAGCGCCGCTCCCACCTTAAACTTCGAATACGGAACATAGGCGTTCCCCTTTGCTTCCTCCGCCAGTTTCAACAAGTCAAAACTCTTCATACTTCCCCCTATCTCTCAATCTCAAACTCTTTCATGACCAGTTCTTCCCTCTGTCTCATCCGCCTCTTATCCTCTTCTTCCATATGGTCGTAGCCCAGAAGATGGAGGATGGAGTGTACTGCCAGGTAGCAGAACTCTCTTTCCAAAGAGTGACCGAACTCCTGTGCCTGTTCCCTGATCTTATCGGCACATATCAGGATGTCTCCGATCGATACCTCGTAGAGCTCATATTCTTTCTTCTCCTCTATTCTGTCGAGGTCGCGCCTTTCATACATCGGAAAGGAGAGCACATCGGTCACGGCATCGATTCCTCGATGTTCGCAGTTGACCTGCCTGATCTCTTCTTTGTCCGTCACGGAAAGAGAAACCTCGTAGTCCCCCCGAAGACCTTCTTGAGCCATAACAAACTCAAACAGGCTCTTCAAGCGCTCCTTTTCGGCCTCTCCGGCAAAATCTTCATAGCCTTGCACATCCCACAAAATGTTAAGCATCTATCTTCCTGCCTTTCCGGCATTCTTTTTTTCCTTCTTATATTTTTCTTTTGCCTCAAACTTTTCATAGGCCTTGATGATTCTCTGTACCAACTCGTGCCTTACAACGTCCTTTTCATTGAGGTAGTTTACCGCGATCCCCTTGACGTTCTCAAGGATCTTGAGGGAGTGCATCAAACCGCTGACCTTGCCTCCCGGAAGGTCGATCTGTGTAATATCTCCCGTCACGACCGCCTTTGAGCCGAAACCCAGCCTTGTCAAAAACATCTTCATCTGTTCCCTCGTCGTATTCTGCGCCTCATCCAGGATGATAAAGGAATTGTCCAAGGTCCTCCCCCTCATATAGGCGAGGGGCGCAACCTCGATCACGCCTCTTTCCAAAAGTTTCAAGAACTTCTCGGAGCCCATGATGTCAAAGAGGGCATCGTAGAGGGGGCGCAGGTACGGATCCACCTTGTCCTTCAGGTCTCCGGGCAGAAAACCCAGACTCTCCCCCGCTTCGACCGCAGGCCTTGTCAGGATGATCCTTGAGACCTCTTCTCTCTTGAAAGCCCGCACCGCCATCGCAACGGCAAGGTAGGTCTTCCCCGTACCTGCCGGTCCCACACAGAGGGTGATGTCGTGTTTGTCTATATTGTCTACATACTTCTTCTGTCCGACCGTCTTGGGCTTGATCTCATTACCCTTAGCCGAAAGCAGAATCCTGTCCGTGCACACGGTGGAGAGTTTTTCCTCCGAATTGTCCTCGATGCTGCCGATCGCGTAGTTGATCTTCTGTGTATCGAGCAGTTCTCCTCCGTCGACAATGCGATAGAGTTCTTCCATCAACACCGTTGCCCGTGCAACTTTCTCCTCTTCGCCGACCAGGACGATCTCGCCCGAGCGAAGCAAAATATCTATTCCGTAAAACTCTTCAATCCTCTTTACATTTCTGTCGAAGTTCCCGAACAATTCCTGTTGAAAACGTTCGCTGAACTGATCGACCACCTTTTCCGTCTTCAAATATCGAATCTCCTCCTTTTTTGCTTTTTATTATAACCCAAAAAAATCGCTTTTACAAACCGCTTATATCGATCCCGTTTAATACTATTCTCCAATAGAAGTATGGATCTATCTATTTTTGACTGCAAAAAATTGTTCTGTCTTCTATTGTTTACAGATCGTTGATATCCACAACTCAAAAGAATAATAGTATAACTCATCCGTTAATACAACTCGAATTTTATACTATTCTCCGTTTGAAATGACTAATATACAGACTTATCACTGCCGAAAAAACAACTTGGATGATCCTATGCGTCGAAACATTCAACCTGTCAATCATAATAGCTCATAGTATTACGATATTCAAAGCGTTTTTCAATCCGGTTTCAGGATGGAGAAAACTGCTTCCCCGCACCTAAGATCCCGTTCAAAAAGCTTTCTCCCGTTACCTCACAAACGATGACGGGATAGCCGAGTTTCTCCTCAAACTCCTCCACACTGTAATCGTCCAAGAACACCGTCTCATCCGCCTTCATCATGACTCTCGGCAGAAGGAGGCCGTCTTCGAGGTCGATCCCCTCAAGCTGGTCCAAGAGGTCGGTAGCCGTGATCAAGCCGCTTACGGTGATCGTCTCACCGAAGTAACGGTTGACAATCCTATGCACTTCGATCTTAATCTGTGGGATCGTCTCACTGACCATCCTTGCGATATCTTTCATAAATTCATAGGCGGAGGTGCCTGTCGCCAAGTGGAGGTTTTTGGGACTTACCTGCGGGAGATCACCTAACGAGAGGAGCGCCTTGACCTCACCTTCAAACTTTCTCATCAAACCGACTCCGTTCTCAAGTTGGATGAAGTTTTCGTATTCTTCCGCTTTCGGAAGCTCTTCTCCCGCCATAATATAGAACTCATCGGACAAAAAGACGAACCTGGTCCCCCATCTTCGATAGTACTTCTTCTGTAAGTTCCGGTTCTGCGCTATGGTTTCCCTCGCCTCTTCCTTCGTAAAGGGTCTTATCTTTGCCAAACCTTCACGGAACTTTGTCAAACCCACAGGTACGACTGCAATGCTTTCGACTTGGGGGTAGAATTCTTCGAGATCCGTAACGGTTCGAATCAGCTCCTCCTTGTCATTCATCCCCGGCACGGCCACGACCTGAACGTTCATCGTGATCCCGGCTTGATGAAGTCTTCTCATCTTGTTCATAATATCCCCCGCAAACCGATTCTTCAGCATTTCGACCCTCAGCTTCGGGTTGGTCGTATGCACGGAAACGTTGACGGGACTGATCCGATATCGGATCATCTTATCGATGTCTTTGTCCTTCATATTCGTCATGGTGATGAAGTTGCCCTGAAGGAAGGACAGCCTCGAGTCATCATCCTTGAAGTAGAGAGTCTCCCTCATTCCCGGAGGAAGTTGATCGATGAAACAAAAAACACATTTGTTGCTACAGCTTTTCACGGAATCGATGATCGGATTGGAAAATTCAAGGCCTAAGACCTCGTCATAGTCTTTTTCGATCTCAAAAACTACGACCTCGCCGTCCCGTGTTTGGATCTCAACTTCCAAATAATCGTCTTCCGTGAGATAATTGTACTCTATGATGTCTTCGATCTTTTCCCCATTGACGGAGAGAAGGATATCACCCGGTTCGATCCCAAGCTCTTCCGCGATGGAGCCTTGCTCAATGGAATGTATGATATTTTGAAACCTCATTCCCTTTAATTCCATCGAAGGACCTCCCTATCTTTTGCAAGCTTCGATCATCTGAGCCAAGTCCTCCTCGGAAAACAGATAGTTTTTGTTGCAGAAGTGACAGGTAAGTTCCGCCTGTCCGTCCTCTTCCAGGATCTGCGTCAACTCTTCCCTTCCCAAACTGACAAGGGCTCTTTCGATCCTCGGTTTGTTACAATCACAGAGATACTGAGGATGAGTCTCCTCAATAACGGTGAAACCCAGTTCTCCCATAATCACTTCTACGATCTGCTCGAGGCTCTCCGCCTCCTCCACCATGTGGGAGACCGAAAGCACTCCTCTCAGATTACGCTCGAGCACTTCAATATCTTCCGTAGTTACATCGGGCATCAGCTGGACAATGAAACCTCCCGATGCCTTTACGGAACGGTCCCTGTCGATGAGCACCCCGAGGGCAACGGAGGAAGGTACCTGCTCCGAATTGGCATAATACTGCGTCAGATCTTCCGCGATTTCCCCGCTCGTGATCGGATACTGCCCGATATAGGGTTCCTTCAGTCCCAGATCCCGGATCACCGATATCGTCCCTTCTCTTCCCACCGCCGAAGCGACATCGAGTTTGCCGTCACTGTCTCGGATCGGAAGATCCACATCGGGGTTGTTTAAATACCCCTTTACGGTCCCTTCGGAATTTGCTACACACACGATCATACCCAGAGGACCGTCCCCCTTGATCTGGAGGGTGAGTTTTCCGCGTTCTTCCTTCAGCATAAGTCCCATCATGGATGCTGCACTGATACTCCTGCCCAAGGCGGCGGTCGCCACAGGGCTCATCTTGTGTATTTTCCTCGCCTCTTCCACCATATCGGTGGAGTCGATCGCTATCATATTGATGGTTTTGTTATCCGATATCGCTCTTATAATTCTTCCCATAAGTTCTCCTTTTTCTCCTTGTTATCTTGCTTCGGCTTCCTTGTGAAAACCGTCTTCCTGCCTGTATCATCCTTATTTCGATCGCCCTGCGGTACAGGTATTCCCGATCGACGAAGGGACCTTTCGCGTTTCGCAAAGCGATATAATTCCGTTTGTGTCTTTGCACGGCATTTCCTAATACTATCTTCCATTTGAAATATAAAGTATACGGACGTATCATTGCCGAAAAACAACTTGGATTATAAGACGATTCCACGCATCCAAGCGGTCGATTCCAAGGCAATACCGCACAAATGTGAAATCTTAATCTCCCTATTGATTTGCAAGAAATGAACCCTTGTAAAATCAAACTCTTCGAGAAATTCAGTGCTTATATAAAAGTGATTTTACGATGATTTTTTGAACTATGCGGTGTCTTCCTAACAGATGATAGTATACATTATTTTCTCGGATCCCTATGTCTCTACTTTATTGCACAGAAAAACCATCTTTCACAGGTTTCTTCCATGTGTTCCCGCGAAAAATCTCCATACACTTCAATATCCTTATACCCTGTTTTGTCAAGCAATTCTACAATTTCTTCCTTGAAATAGGCTTTTTGTACCTGTACCTCTTCGTACCTTCGATAGACTTCCCCTTCCTGTTCAAAGACATTGACCCTTATCGTAAGCTCTCTGCTTTGCTCGTCATACTCATTCTCCCACAGATATGCCATGTCTTCAAAACTCTGTCCGTAGACTCTGTCGCCCAAGACCGTGGAGAGTTTGTACTCCGATGAGATGTCGAACACAAGGCTCCCTCCGACCTTCAGCCTTGCATAGAGGTAGGAGAAGAGTTCTTCCAGCTGCGTCTTTTGTGTAAGATAGTTGAAGGTGTCGTTCGAGGAGAGAATGCAGTCGATCTCATAAATCTCAAAGTCGAGGTCACGGATGTCCTGTTGCATAAGGATGGCCTTGTTTCCATAACGACAGACCCTTTCCCAAGCCAGTTCCAACATTTCCTCGGAAACATCCGCTCCGACCACCTCGTAACCCTTCTCCAAGAGTTTTTCCGTCATGATCCCGCTTCCACAGCCCAACTCAAGAATATGACGGACCCCCTCCGTCTTGGAGGTGAAAAGTTCTTCCATGAAATCACACCAAAGTTGGTAGTCCACCTCCTCCATCAAGGCGTCGTAGACCCTTGAAACCGCCTCATATGCCATAGTCCTGCTCCTTCCTCGACAAACAGATCTCCAATCCCTCTCAGACAAAACCTGTTATCCTGTCTATTATATCTCCGATACAGGTCTGTGATACCGCCCTACGTTTGAAACACAGTCATATCTGCAAAAACAAAAATCCGTTTTTTCGTCCCCCGAATAAAGGAGATCGATATCACCGACTTGAATAGACAATCGTACTGACGGGAATCCGTATAAACGATAGCCCGTAAAAAAAGCCCTTTATACTAAAAGAAAATCCACAGAAGCTGTGGATGTATCCTCTAATCTCTATCTTGATCCGTTACTGCAAACACATAGGGAATATTGCGGAAATAGTCTCCATAATTCAGACCGTAGCCCACGACAAACTTATCCTCGATCTCGAAACCGACATAGTCCGCCTCGATCTCGACCTTTCTGCGCCGGGGTTTGTCAAGCAGGACGCAGGTCCTGACACTCGCAGGATTCTTCTCTTTCAAATAGTTCTTCACAAACTCCATCGTAATCCCCGAATCGATGATGTCATCGACCACCAACACATCGTAATCGGTCAAATCCGAAGCGACATCATGTACCACCTGCACCGTTCCGCTGCTCTCTTGGGCATGTCCGTAACTCGATGTTGTCATAAACTCGATCTTACAGGGAACTTCGATTTCTCTGACGAGATCTGCAGCAAAGATAAAACTTCCGCGCAGAAGGGAGATAACCAAGAGGTTCTTCTCCTTATAATCCTTTGAGATCTCTTGTCCCATCTCCTTGAGCCTAGCTTCGATCTTCTCTTTTGAACAAAGCGTCTCCCAAACCTTTTTTTGTATATCCATAGGTGTTACAGTCTCCTTTATCTCTCTTCATCTTTTTGCGAATACCGTTTTTGTTCCGAATAGTCGTTGGTCTGTTTTATCTTCTTAAGGGTGTTCAAAATTTGATTCAAGGTGTTCTGTATACTGAGCAGAACAATCAAAAGAACCACCGCAAAAAAGATGACCGCATTGAGGATCACTCTGGGATTCAAAAAAAACTCCATTGCCTCTCCCTCCATTACTTCTCATCTTCCCGAAGAGCTCTCGTCGTACTTCGCTCCACAATGGAATAGGCGAGCCTTATCGTCTCAGGCACATCTTGTGCCCCCTCGATGTTCTTGATCAACGAACGCATCGATACCGCTCCTATATCGTACAGAGGTTGATGTATCGTCGTTAGAGCCGGACGAATCAGGGAAGTGATCGCCGTGTTCGCATAGCCTGCTATCGATATGTCATCGGGAACCTTAAGTCCGGTATCGATCGCAGCACCTAAAGCTCCGGCCGCAGCCTCATCCGACGAGGCAAATATCGCTGTGGGCCTTCCCTCTCTCATTTCGATCAGTTGCTTAGCCAAGTGGTATCCGGAATCCGAGGATGCGTCCCCCTGCAGAACATAGTTCATCGATATATCCAGACCGTTGTCGGAATGTGCCTTGGCATATCCTTTAAACACGGTAGAGTCCTGGATGTCATCTTCAATCGAAGTCCGAAGAAAAGCGATCTTCTTATGCCCCAGACCGATGAGATGGTTCGTCATGTCATAAGCGGCGTGGAAGTGATCGACACCTACCGAATGGATGTCTTCAAACTCTTCCGTGTTCTTACTGACAAAAACCGTCGGTATCTTACTTTCCTTTATCAAGTCCACGACCTTTTCCTGCAACTTCCACGAAAGAAAGACCATCCCCGCCACCTGTTTGGAACGCAGCAGTTCCACATATTTCATCTCTTCCTTCAACTCTCCGTAGGAGTTACACAAAAAGAGATCATATTGATACATCCTTCCGACTTCTTCTATCCCGCTGAGATATTCTCCTATTCTTCCGTTTGATATGTTGGGAACGATCACACCGATAATTCTACTCTTTCTCATAACAAGGCTTCTTGCAACGGGATTAGGTACATAGCCCGTCTCCTTGATGACCTGTTCCACCCTCTCACGAATATCCTCCGACACCGGCTTCGAGTTGTTCAAGACCCTCGATACCGTAGAGATGGATACTCCCGCCATTTTTGCCACATCTTTGATTGTAATGGCCATACACACCCTCCTTGGTTCACCTTAGGATAATACCCTTAATGATACTCGTTTCCAAAGAGAATTTCAAGTAGTTCAGAAAAACTTCCTATTTTTTGAGCCTACACTCCGCCTTGCAGATGGGTATGCCCTGAGAAGAAAAGTTTTTTTCGTACTCGGTCTGCACGTTGTCCTTTCTTGAAGCATCTGCATGCAGATCGAAACTCAAATACTCGATCTCGTAATCGGAATGTTTAAGCGACTCCACGCTGAAGTCAAAGAGTTCTCTGTTATCCGTCTTAAAGTGGAGAAAGGCTCCGTTTTTTGAGATCGCGGAATAGGTCTGCAAGTAGTCGATGTGTGTCAGCCTCCGTTTCGCCTGCCTGCTCTTCTTCCACGGATCCGAAAAATTGAGATAGATCCCGTCCACCTCATCTTCTTCAAAATATTCCCGAAGGTTCGACGCATCCGCTCCCAAAAAACGAAGGTTCTCAATCCCATTTTCCCTCGCCCTCTCACAGGACTGTATCAACAGCGCCTCCAACTTTTCCATCCCCAGAAAAAAATCCTGCCGATGTCTCTGTGCCATCTCATGAAGAAAGCTCCCCCTGCCCATACCGATCTCAAGCAGAAGCCTTCCTTCTTCCTTCGAGAATTGTCTCCATCTTCCCTTATAGAGTTCAGGGCTTTCTATATAATAGAATTCTTCTTCCCTCTTTAGTTTTTCGCGATAATGTTTGGGTCTTCTATACCTCACCTTATACCTCTTTCCCGAACTGTTTATTTGACGCTCTTCCCGTATTTCATAAAATAACGCAAAGAGTCGTTTTCTACCTGTACAGCACATGATCAAAATATTGATTTCAAAAACTTTCTGTGCTTCATAAGACAACAGAAATCAGTTGTGTCCCTTCGCGAGATGTTTCCTCGCAACAAAAGTGCTCGGATAACATCCCCTCCCAAATTTTACGATTTAGTACTTGAAAAATGATTTCTCTTGTATTACACTTAATTTCGAACACCAGATAATAAACCTTTAGGAACAGGAGGGTAACGAATGATATTTGAAGTTGTACAGGAGGTAATTGCAAAGCAATTGCATATTGATCCAAGCGAAATTACAATGGATTCTCATCTTCGCAATGATTTAAATGCCGATTCCATAGATGCCGTAGATATTATAATGGAACTCGAAGACCGTTTCAACATGGAATTCAACGACGAAGATCTGGAAAAACTTGAAACCATCCGAAATGTCGTAGAATACATTGAAGCTCACACTTCGGAAGACGATGATATTTAAAGTTGATCTAAAAGCTCCTGCATATCCTGCGGGAGTTTTGCTTTTTGCTCGACAAAGCCTTCCACCCTTGGAGATTTGAAGCGGAGAATGTAGGAATGAAGAGCCTGTCTGCCTATCTTATCCGTCCTGCCTCCATAGAGTTCATCTCCGAGAAGAGGATGACCGAGATAGGCCATATGACAGCGGATCTGATGTGTTCTTCCTGTTTCGAGCTTCAATTCCACCAGAGAGGCTTCCTGCATTTCTTTTAGAACCCGATAATGGGTAATTGCCATCTGTCCTCCCTCAAACACCTCACGTTTGATGCTCTCTTCATCACGTCTTCCCATCTTTTCTCGGATAACTCCTTGTTTTCGGTCCAATCTTCCTCCCACCAAGGCGAGGTAAATTTTTTCCATAGCTCCGAATTGATGTTCTTTCGACATCTGAAAGTGGGAGAACTTGTTTTTTGCAATCAGCAAAAGACCTGAAGTATCCCTGTCCAACCGGTTGATAAACCGGACCCTTTCTTGGATTCCCGCCTGTCTGAAGTATCCCTCCATATAGTTGAGCAGAGTATGATCCGGGTGGTTCCTCGTGGGATGAACAACGGTGAAAGGCTCTTTGTTTATAACAAGGACGTCGTGATCCTCATACAGGATTTCCGGTTCTTTATACTCCGGCTCATACTCGCTCCTGTCCGTACCCAAGTCGACCTCGATCACATCTCCGACAAAGACCTTGTCATGATTTTTGACGAATCCTCCGTTGACCTTGACCGCCCTTCTTTTTTTCAGTTCGGAGATCATTCTGATAGAGATCCCCATCTCTTCAATTAGGATCTTCTTTAGCACTTCATTACTCTCCGCCTTCCAACAAAGAGTATTATATGTCTGCAAACCTTCTATCCACATAAATCTTATTAACCCCTTTTCTAATTTTGCCTTGTATGCTTACAAAGACTGAGCCGATATCAGTTCCTACTCAAAAACCTCTCTTTGAGCTTGCACAGAAAAACCTATCATCCCCATAAGAAAAACAATTTTTCCAATGGGTATATCACGTTCTACTTCTTTGGAAAAAAGTAGTTAAAGAGAAGCAGGATACTGACAAACAGGAGGATGAAAAACGGAAGAAAAATTCCAATGCTCTGCATTCTCTTGCCGAGGTTGAATTGGAAGAAACTTGCAAAGAGAGATTTTCCCTCCTCTTCCTTTGTTTCATCTACCTCTATCGCTTCTCCCTGTGTAGCCGATACCGGTTCCGGACACTCCATAAGAAACTCCGTTCCGAAGATATCCGTATAGACCGTATATTCGCATACCTTGCCGATTCGGTCCTTCAATTTGCCCAGAAAGGTTCTGTAAGTAACATAACATTCTCCCTCCCCAAAGACAATGTGGGGATTTTTTGCATAAATTCCCTTGCCCATGTGCCAATCCGCCATTATGATCTCATTGAGACAGGACTCCTCTTTTTTCTCATCGATCACAAAAATGGGAGAGACGATGTAGAGCAACACGATGCACAGGATCTGATATACATAATACAAAATCAGCGGATAAAGGAGGGTCCACAGCATGATATCTCCCATTTTATGAACGGAGTGTTTGTTGTGTAAAAACAGGTTTATGACAAAGAGGACGGAAAGTGTAAGGCAAAATGCTCTGCCCAGCTTCTGTCTGGAATTTAGCAGGTCGATATGTTCTTTTAAGCTCGAAAAGATCTGTCCCGGTCTCCACACGGGTTCTCCGATGACCTCCCTCCTGTAACCGACGATCCAAAACCCTTTCACAAGATTGAGGATGGCAACGGCAAGGAGTGACCATGTCCACTGTTTGTACTGCGGAAAGTATGCCAACAACTCAATACCTATAATAAACAGAAAGATCCCCCACCACTTGAGCGGTTTTTTAAAACTCAACGTAGCTATACTGAGAAGTGCAAAGGTAAGAACGGAACAACTTACAACAATCCATCTCAAATGATCCATAATTTGTATATTAGTCACTTTTTTTCTCCTTCCTTTCAACTACATTGTTCATCAAGCTACCATTCAAACTGCTCTCCATTTAAACTGTCAGAGAAAGAAACTACACCCTCTCCAAAAAACTTCGGTTGATTATAGACGAGAAAGACCCTGACCGACATCCAATACAAGGTGACCTTTTCAAAAAAAACTTTGGTTAATTATAGATTTCGTCAATGATGTCATCTCAAAGACATAAAATGTTGGAAAAACATCAGAGGAAGCACGAGCGAAGCCGCTAAGATAAGGACGATCAAAACAATATTCGTCCACCTTCGTTTTCTCCTCTCCTCCATCTCCTCTTCCATTTCATCAATGATCCCGTCATAGTATGCAAGATCTTCCTTATAACTCGGATTCTTGGGAGGATTCACCTTCTTTTTGTCGTAGGAGATGACTTCGGGCTCTTCCTTAATAAACTCCATACCGAAGATATCGGTATAGACCACATACTCACAGAGAAGCCCCGTTTTCTCCCTCAACCTTCTCAAATACATCCGATAGGTCACAAAGATCTCGCCCGTTTCGAAGATAAAGTGAGGGTTGTTGATATAGACCCCTTTGCCCATATTCCACTTGACCATTACAACTCCGCCGAGACGAGCCTGCCTCACCTCTTCTTCAATGACAAAGAGAGGACCCAAAATGTGAAGCAGGACGATACAAAGAAGTTGATATCCGTAGTAAAAGATGAGGATGGAGAGGATGATCGCTCCGCCGATGCCATCCTTCCCGGAAGTCAGGGCCTGAAAGAGGAAGTAGCAGGACAGGGCGCAGGCAAGTGCCAGACAGAGCCCTCTTCCGATCCTTTGACGAAGATTCATTCCCTCAATACCTTCTCGGATCCATGGCAAAAGTTTTTTTCTCTTCCAACCGTCGTTTTCGATCCGGGTCCTTCGATAACCGATGATACGAGATCCTCGAATGAGGTAAGACAAACCGATTGCAATCAAAATACCTGCCCAAGGTTTGAAGAGTGGGAAATAAAAAAACAGCCCCGCTCCTTCTACAGAAATCAGGATCCCCCAAAGTTTCAAAGGTTTTTTAAAATTGGCACTTCCTATCGTCAGAACGACAAAGATCACAAGAGACATCATAAAGATATTGTACGTCAAGTCCCCCATAAACCCCTCCTTTTTATATTATTCCTATCATCCGTCAATTCTATAGCGTTTCACGATTGAACCGCAGAAAAAACAAGTATATGACTTATCCAAAGCACCACCTCATAATTCAATGAGACGAAATAGAACCGATTTGATACGAAAGATGGTGGTTTCAAAAAACCTGACCCGGACCCTCCCCCATATCTACCAAGACGACAAAAATAAACTGTTTCATCCTTATTTGTTCTTCCCTTCGCGTCGCCCTGAATTTCAGTATTCCGTGAATATGCATTTGTATCATTGTATTATATTCCGACCATATCTTCAATACCTTAGATCACTTCCGTATATAAAAACTCGAAGATACCTCTTCCGACACCGGATTGAAGGGATCAAACAAAACACAGCACTCTCTTAACTTCTCCAAATTTTTCCCGTTGTTTCCAAAAGAGAAGAAACCCCTTGTATCTTTCCTCGTCTTCTGTGATATAATGATAGACAAGATCTATATTACGGGGGTACTTCTCTTGAAAAAATCGATTACCATAACTTACAATGACTATGCCGTCTCCGAGCAGGTAGCAAACCTCTTGAAGGAAAAACTCTGCCGAGCCGGTTTTGATGCACGTTTTACCTATGACGGAAGCGAAGAACTCTTGGTCGCCATCGGAGGTGACGGTGCTTTTTTGAAGGCAATGCACGACTTTCACTTTCCAAAAATTCCCATCGTCGGTGTAAACACGGGGCATCTCGGATTTTTTCAGGACATTCAACCTGATGAACTCGATGTCTTTATCCACGCCTACCAAAACGCAAATTACAGCATCCAGGAGATCTACCCTCTGTCCGCAGACATCTTCTACAAGGACAGAGTCCGCTCCGTCAAGGCAATCAACGACATCGTCCTACGTTCTTCTTTAGGCAAGACCGTGCACTTGGATCTGAGGATCAACGGTACCTTTATCGAGTGTTTTCGAGGCGACGGTCTGATTATTTCATCCACGACCGGTTCCACCGCTTACAACTACTCCGCAGGCGGCGCTATTGTCGATCCGTCCATAAAGACCTTACAGTTGACCCCCCTTGCTCCACTCAACACCAATGCTTACCGCTCTTTTACAAGCAGTATCATCTCGTCTTGGGATTCCGATATCAAGATCGGAACGGAAGAAAGCGATCGTAATCACATTTCTCTTCTTCTGGACGGAGTCCAAAAACATTACAACGACTTCAAACAATTGCAGGTAACGACGTGTAAAGAGAGTATCCATCTGGTCCGGATGCAAAACTACGAATTTTGGAACAAGGTAACGGACAAGTTTCTATAGGAACGGATCGTACAATTCAAACAATCCGCAAACTGACGTTATGTGAAGGACGAAATTCTTGAAAGGTTTGATATGAAACACTTTGGTGTTTTATAAACTCAAAGGAAAATCGGGAGTTTGCATTTGTACGCTGCTTTTACAGCCCTGTTTTTGTAGCCCGAGGCTTAACCAAGCAAATCAACATCGGCTATTGAAACGTTTGATACTACTCTTCTTTTGAGTTATGGATATAGATGATCTGTGACCCATAGAAGATAAACTCATTTTTCGTGGGTTGAAAAACAGACATATCCATACTTCTATTGAAAAATAGTATGAATCTATAATGCAAGGAGATTCCTTATGAAAATCGGCTTTATCAGTGATACCCATGGTGAAGAATACTATTTGAAGATGGCTCTGCCTTATCTGTCCGACTGTGACATGGTCTTGCACACCGGAGATATCTTCCAATTCTACTGCCACCCCTGTGATCCACTCTTCCATATTTTAAACTCCATAGACAACCTCCACTTCGTTCGCGGAAACTGTGACGGGAAATTCCATCAGGGTTTTCGCCATGATATATCGCTGTGCGAGCGTATCATCGAATACAATTCCCTGCGTATCTTTATGACCCACGGCAACCGGAGACCTCTCTACGAGTATGTCCGAGAAGCGAAGTCCCGAAACTGCTCCCTTCTCGTATCGGGGCATACACATTGTAGATACCTTGATGTTGTGGAAGGACTCCTCTGTCTCAATCCCGGAAGCTTGGGACGACCTCGTGACGGTTCTCACAGTCTTGCGGTCATGGATGAACGGGAAATTCGGATTTTTGATGTTGTTTCAAAGAAAATCTTGACCATATACCCCCATTCGTTCCAAAAATACTTTACAAAAAACCTCTAATAGTGTTACTATCATTAACGGCATTAAAATCGTATCACTGAACATAAAGCCGTAAAAAATACCGCATAATTCAAAAAATCAGCACACAGTCAATTTTATGTCAAGGATGAAATTCCTGATCTGATAAACTTTCATTGTTTGAAATTTGATAGAAAAATCAAGATCTCGTATTTGTGCGGTATTTTCCTTGCAATTTACAAAAACTCTGCCGTTTCAAAAAGAAGATATGGGCAAACGCCGATTCTCGAAAACGTCTTGTACTCGCTCTTCTTTCGTAACTGCATACTATTAATCACCGGAGAGATAAACTATGTACCCTGAAATGACCATTGAACAACTGCAAAACATTGATGCTTCAAAACGTATCCTCTACATCGATCTCAGAAGTGAAGGAGAGTACGAGAGTTCGACCATTCCCGGATCCCTCAACCTTCCTCTTTTGAACAATAAGGAGCGTGAGATCGTCGGCACCCTCTACGTCCAAAAGGATGTAGAGATGGCAAAATCACAGGGAATCTCCTTTGTTTCTCAAAAACTTCCGGATTTGTATAAAAATATCACTACACAAACGCGAAACTACGATCATGTCGTCCTCTTCTGTGAACGTGGAGGTTTTCGAAGTCAGTCCTTATTTGTTCTTCTAAAATCACTGCATATCAATGTTTGGAAGCTTCACGGAGGATATAAGGCCTACCGTGCCTTTATCAATACACAGCTCCCTCAGATCTTTGAAGAATTGACACCGATCGTCTTAAGCGGAAACACCGGTTGCGGAAAAACACAGCTCCTTCAAGAGTTGAGGAGGAGAGGGATGGATGTCCTGGACCTGGAAGCTTGTGCCAACCACAGAGGTTCTTTGCTGGGATCCGTAGGTCTGGGAGCGACCAACTCCCAAAAGACCTTCGAGTCCCTCGTCTACGACGAGCTCAAGACCCGAAAGACCAACTATGTATTTATGGAGGCGGAAAGCAGGCGGATCGGCTCGGTCATCTTGCCCCCTTATATCTACAAGAGTATTCAAAATGCAGTGGCAATCAACATTACCTCTCCTTTGGAAAGCAGGGTGGATAGAATCCTGAAAGAGTATACGGGCAACACGGACAGCGATATTATAGAGGCTCTTGAAAAACTCAGAAAGTACCTCTCCAACGAACGAGTGGATAAATTTATTGAAGAAGTGAGAAAAAACAACTATCCTCCCGTTATTCGCGAATTGATCGAAAACTACTACGACCATAAATATACCAAGGGAGACTATACCGTCGTCTCTCAATTTGATCATGTGGATACAAAAAAAACGGCTGAACAGATTCTCATGTGGAAACAAAGTTATTATCCGCAAGAAGAGTGATTGTAATACTATTCTCCGTTTGAACTATCGGATGTACAGAATAGATACTTACAGAAAAATTTTGGATGATTATATTTTTCTGTCAATTTTATACTATTCTCCGATAGAAACGCCGGGGGATGATCGCCAAAAAAAGATTCGTAGGATCCTATACTTCAAAGTGTTCAACCCGTGAGTTTTAATACATCATATCATAAAACCAAATAATAAGGTCCGAGATAGAAACGTGCATGCAAATCTTGTTTCAAGCACATTCCTATCTCGGACCTTCTCTCTTTGTATAGGCGACACCGCACAGTTCAAAAATCAGCATAGAATGAATCCTATACGGGGGATGCAATTACCCAAAATCTCGATATAACAACCTTTTGCATTTTATACCATTCCCAATAGAAGTATGGATATATCTGTTTTTCAACCCGCGAAAAATCGGTCTGTCTTCTATGGGACACAGATTGTTTATATCCACAACTCAAAGGAAGGATGGTATTATAAATCCGAGGTAAAATTAGAGATTCGCCTCCTCGAGCAACTCTCTATACAGAGCATAGGCTTCTTTGGAGAAGCAATAGAAGACTACTTTCTCCAATGTCTCGATACATTGCAGTTCTTCGCTGACAGTCTTAATTGCAATCCTCGCAGCTTCCTCCAAAGGATAACCGTAGATCCCCGTGGAGATCGCCGGAAAGGCGATGGAGGTCAAGCTCTTCTCTTTAGCAAGCTTCAAAGAGTTTCGATAGCAGTTTGATAACAGAACCGAATCTTGTGCTCTCCCGGAGTAAATCGGTCCCACCGTATGGATGACATACTTCGACTTCAGCCGATAACCCTCGGTCACTTTGGCTTCCCCCGTCTCACAACCTCCCAAAGTCCTACACTCTTCAAACAATTCTTTTCCGGCAGCTCGATGGATCGCACCGTCGACACCTCCACCCCCCAAAAGGCTTCTGTTGGCGGCATTTACAATGATATCTCCTTCAAACTCCGTAATATCTCCAAGTCTTACTTCGATCTTCATCCTCCCTACCTCCTCTTCTTGCACCTTCAACACGGAAAAATCCTCACAAAAACACAGGGCTTTTCCGATTTTATCAAATATTCAAACTCTCTGCAACAAAAAGCAACTGTACTCATCCGTAAAGAACTGATCTTACACCGATTTTTCGGCTCAGGAGATACCCCGTCCTTGAAAAAATACGATAGAACCTGTTTCAAGTTCTTTCACAACCTGCACAACCGAGAATTCTATCGGATTTTGATATAGGCGGTTAGATTTGCCCGGCTTCTCCAAGTCGGATTTTAGGGCACATAGTTCTGAAAGATCTTAACGACTTTTTCATCTTTCATGTAGATTTCGTGATATCCGTAGAACATTCCTTCTTCGACTCCTGTGCGAAATTCACTCTCTTCCACCTTATTAAAATGGGTAAGAGAAGGATCCAAAACATAGAGCTTGGTCTCTTCATCAATGGGAAGAGGAAGAAGTTCTTCCTTTTCATTGTAGACATAGTACCCGTTCTCAAAGCCCATATCGCTCACTCCGAGCGCTTTGAGTTCTTCGATCCTTTCTTCTTGAAAATCGCTTACCCATTCCGCCTCATCGTAATAATAATTCCCGTCCTTATAGCTGATAATCACAAACTTTTCCTCCAACCGAGCCGGTTGTGCCTCGCGATATTCCAGAGGGATCCAACTGCCTCCTCTATCCATATCCTTGGTAATCTTGACCTCGTCGATGGAATCATCGCGGTAATAAATTTTGGCGATTGCATTGGTTTCGTCGATATCTTCCACAACGATGTTTCCATCCGCCTCCTCGGAATAGTCCGGGATCTTGTCCGTCGTAAAGAAATACAGACTGTAGATGGCGGCCTTCTTATCATTTTTTCCGAACTCATCGTACTTAACATAGGACTCTACCATCTCCTCATCGAGAATGACGGGGAGCCATTCCTCTTCCTTCTTCTCTTCTTCCTGAGCCTGCTCCGGTTTCTCGCCTTCATTTGAAGAAGGAGCTCCTGCACATCCCGTCAAAAGAAAAGCCCCGATCAAACAGACGCTTGCCCATGTTTTTATAACGCAATACTTTTTCATCACCTATCTTCCTTTCTCTGCTTAGTTACGTTCATTATACTACGAATTTGTCTTAAATCCAATTTTATGGTAAGATTTTCTCAGTAGACTGTTTGTATCCCATTTTGTATAAGAAACGAAAAAAGAAAGGAAGAGAAACTATGGATCTATCGGAAGCCGTTAAGGCACGACACAGTGTGAGGGAATATAAGGACGAAAAAATCGAAGGCAGTATTTTGGCACAATTGGAGGATGAGATCGAGCAGTGCAATTTGGAAGGCGATCTTCAGATTCAGCTGATCACCGAAGACCCCGATACCTTCAAAGGATTTTTGGCTCATTATGGCAAATTTCGAAACGTCTCTAATTATATCGCCATAGTCGGAGAAAAAAATAATTCCCTGAACGAACGGGCGGGATACTATGGCGAACGCTTGGTTTTAAAGGCACAGCAACTGGGTCTGAACACCTGCTGGGTCGCATTGACCTTTCGCAAAGGAAAGCAGAAAGCCCATATTCGTGAGGGCGAAAAACTCGTCTGTGTCATCTCCGTCGGCTACGGAAAAACTCAGGGGAAATCTCGAAAAAGTAAATCTTTTGAACAGGTGACCGATCCCAAACAAGAAGCTCCCGAATGGTTTCGCAAAGGTATCGAGTTCGCTCTCTTGGCTCCCACTGCCGTCAACCAACAGAAATTTCTCTTCTCTTTGAACGGAAACAACGTTTCTGCAAAGGCCACCGGAGGTTTTTGTTCCGATATCGACCTGGGGATCGTCAAATACCACTTTGAACTCGGAGCCGGAAAAGAGAACTTTCATTGGGAGGAGGTATAGTACTATTCTCCGTTTAAAATGTCAGGTAAACAGAATATATGTTTGTCTGAAACGTTTTGAGTAATCGTAGACTTCAAACTTCTCGACCGGACAATTTTAATAGATAATAGTATAAAGACCTACTTCCATAAAAAAAATACTCGATCATCTCTGATCGGGTATTTTTTATTTGCTTCTTATTTGAAGGCCTTAGTTCCTTACGGTCTTGCTCTTATGCTCCCACTTGACTTCCACATCCAAGTGTAAATCTTTCAAGGCTCTTTGTATATCCGTCAAAGGCAACATCACCCTACTGTTTCTTGTGATGACCGGTGCTGTGAGCATCCTGTCTTTTCCGCTTGCCTTTATATTATCCTTACTCAGTTTCAACTCCAAGATGTTTTCCTTCTTCGTTTCTCACTTATTTTCCCTTTATTTTATATAGAAATTCTCCGTTTTTTTTGATACAATAAGGCATATTAAGCCAAAAAGGAGGTTGACCTATGGTTATTCCTATGCATTCCAAGGGTTCTGTTGACAAAAACACGGTTCTTTCCATAAACCGTTCCAAGGTACAGGCTACAGTGAACGCTCAGAATGTTCTCAGTCTGAACAAGCCTACCTGGTCTTCCGAAGGTCCGGTTGCCACAAGCACGGATTCTTCTATGCAAGCTACGCCAAGTTCGCCTACTCAAACAGAGCTGATTTCCAAAAAACCGATTCCGACCTTGAATCACCCGATTCAAAAGGGGCAGAAGGTTGCTCTGGCAACGAATTCTTCCTCTTTATCTGCGTTATTCGGATGGAATGTCAAGAACTCACAGTGTGATGTGGATGTTTCCGCCTTTCTTCTGGGAGAGAACGGAAAGGTCTTAGGTGATGATTGGTTTGTTTTTTACGGCCAGCCCCAGAGCCCCGATAAAAGCATCCTCTTATCGACGGACGAAAGTGTAGACAGGCAGAAGGTATCCATTGATTTTCGAATGCTTCATCCAAATGTCAAAAAAATAGTCTTTGTTCTGACGATCAATGAGGCTTTTGAACATAATCTAAACTTTTCAATGATCGAGGATGCCTATATGCGTGTCGTGGATCCATCCGGAAATGAATTGGTAAGTTTTGCCATGAACGATTATTATGACAATGTCATCTCTATGATGATCGGAGAAGTCTATCTATATAACAGTGCGTGGAAATTCAGTTCGGTAGGTAACGGTGTTGCCCGTGATCTTGCCGGACTCTGTGAATTATATGGAGTACAAGTAAACTAGGGAGGTTCGTATGATTACATTTGAAACGGTAAATGAATTGACTCTAAAAGTGACATGTTCCGGGAACGATGTTATTTTTGCTAAGGCGGGAGCCTTTATCTGCGGTCAAAACCAAGGAAATAAAAATTATAAGTTCGAAAAACTCTTACTCGGTCCTCAGGAAAACTTTATGCAAGCAGCCTTAGGCTCACTTGTAAGACGGGCCACGGGAGAAAATATCCCTCTAATGAAGGTAACTCTGAACGGAGACTCCGTTACCTACTATGCAAGCTACGGGCAGCATATCGTCATCTATAAGCTTGAAGTTGGAGAAGTCGTGTCCGTAGAGTCGGAAAACATCCTTGCCTTCACACAGGATTGTAAGTACAATGTTCGCTTTATCGGTTCAGGGGTGCTTTCTCAAAAAGGTCTTGCCACCTCGACATTGACCGGAAACGGGAAGGACGCTTATGTGGCAGTTCTTTCAGACGGAAACCCGATTGTCTTAAGCAATCTGCATGACGGCTCGAACATTTCGGTCGACCCCGATGCCGTTATCTGCTGGATGAGCCAAAACGGTTACTGTGATCCCTATATCAAAACCGATGTATCTTGGAAGACTTTTATCGGTCAAGCTTCGGGAGAGTCTTACTCTTATGAATGGATGGGAAATCAGCCTGTTACAGTAATTGTGCAGCCTTCCGAACGACGTGGCGGAATCAGCATTTCTGTGGACTAATATACTGACATATTGATATTTAGCTTTATTTTTTATCTCGGTTATGAACCAAAAGAGTTCTTATCAAAGTTGGAATTACTATGAATTTCAATGTGCCATTACACCGGAGTTTTTTGGTTTCCTGTGAGGGCTTCAATAGCTGAAGACCTCCTCTAGCTGTTTATACTATTCTCTCTTTGAAATGCCGGATATACAGAATTATGGAATGAGCGAAAAACAATCGGAGATGGTATACTCCAAAGTATTATCCCTTCCATTTTATCAGGTAACAGTACTATCAAAAACTGCCAAAAATCTTGTGCAAACGTGTATATGCGAAGGCAATACCGCACAGATTAAAAAACCGTACCCTTCCTCAATCCGGGGGTGTACGGTTTTTTTGTTCCTCTTTTTCTTATATACTATTCTGCGATAGAAATGCCGAATATGCACAATATATACTTATCATACTACTGTCCTGACATATTGATATTTAGCTTTATTTCTTATCTCGGTTATAAACCGAAAGAATTCATATCAAAGTCGAAATTACCGTGAATTTCAACGTGCCGCTACACTACTATTCTTTTGAATCGTGGATATAAACAATCTGTGACCCATAGAAGACAACATGGTTTTTCGTCATCGAAAAATAGATATATCCACACTTCTATTGAAAAATAGTATCAAAAGACAATTCGGAGGTTTCTATACTTCAAAATTCTCAACCTGTCAATGTTAATAGATAATAGCATCCATACAGCAAGGTACAACTTCCGTTATTTATACATCATCGATCCGAACTGTCGCTATCAACGTCCCTTACTCTATAGGAGATATAACAAATTTTTCTATTCATAGAGATGGATGATCTCATCCTTCCATCAGAGAACAGCAGGAAAAAACACCGCCTAAAAAGACAGCAATACCAAAATCTCATGAAGCATTTTTTCTGAGAATAGACCATCTTCAGACAATACCACTGTCTTTGACGGCAGAGATGCCTTTTTCGCAAGACTCTCGGGAGCAAAGCTCAGGTCCGAATATTCAAACATCGATATGTCGAAGTCGCTGTCTCCTGCGGAAATAATATGTCCTCCTTGCGTATACTCCTTCATCCTCTCAAGCGCTTTGCCCTTAGCCAAGGTCTTCGGGATCACATAAAGCTTGCTTCCATTGTGAAATATATCAAGTTTTGTCGGATCCAGGCGTTCTCTCAAGTCTTTTACCACACTTTCCACCTCATTACACTTTGTAAAAACAAAGAGTTCCTCGATAAACCTTACTTCAAAGGCAGTCCTCTCATCCCTCTTCAAAAACTCCACCGAATCGTCGAGAAGCTCTCTGGCATTTCTTACCAACTCCACCGAGGCTTCGTACCAATTCTCGTCACGTTTTCCGTCTATGAGAAGAACTCCTCCGTTACACACCAATTCATAAGGAAACTTCCCTACTCCCAAATTGATCCTCTTATACTGCTCCTTTGTTCTTGTCGTTGTAGGAACAACCATTATCTCATCCTTGACATCCTTCAGCATTTCATAAGTGAACTCTGTCATAAAAGAGATCTCTCTGCCCTGATACCTCTCCACCATCCTCTTGTTCTTTCCTATATTGTGTTTGTAAGAATATATGAGAGTATTATCCAAATCCGTGTGAAAGATCATCTTGTCTCTCCATCCTTCCTGTACAAAAACAAAGAGCCGAAGAAGATTCTTCTCCGGCAACTCCCTGTTTTTTGATCATCCTTATTTATCCAAATATGCGGTTATATTATTCTCTTTTTAATACTATTCTCCGTTTGAAATTGCCGGGTATGAAACATCTATCCTTACCAAAAAACAATTTTGAAGATGATATGCTTCAAAAGCGTTCCACCTGTCAAATCTAATAGATAATCGTATAAATTTTCGCACGGCAATCCATATTCTACAACCAACCGAGTACTTCTTTACGATGATATTTCTCTGTAAATGCAGAATTTTTATCGGATAAAAATTTTATACCGCTCGCTCCACCTGTCCTTCGACAACCCCCTTGGTCTCTCTCGTCAAAAAGAGTTTTCGCACCATATCGACGGGAATCATCGTCATAGACAAAAGTATAATGACGATCCAACCTTGGAGCCCGAACGGTACACAGCTGAACATATTTCCTATCCACTTGAATATCTCAAGAGGAATAAGCGGTGCATTGACGATTGCCGCCTGAACCAGTATGATAATAAAGAACACTCTCAAAAAGCCCGTATTCTCATCCAAGCCTTTAAAGATACCGAAGGCATCATCCCTTACGTTGAAACCGTTAAACAATGCACTCACAATGAAGAGTACAAAGTATCCCGTAAGATGCTGCTCGGGAGTTTCAAAGAAGTTTTGGAAGAAGGGAAGTTTGAGATAGAGGAAACTGAGGAGCGTCAACCACGCACCCATAATCAGGATCTGTGCCATCATCTCCCTGCTCACGATATTCTCATCACGTCTTCTGGGTTTTTCATACATATATTTTTCAAGTGCCGGTTCATTGCCGAGCATAATAGCGGCCAATCCGTCCATTACAAGGTTGACAAATAACAAGTGGGTGACCTTAAGGGGTTCTTCGATGCCGAAGAACGGTGCAATCGCACTTACGACAACTGCAGTCACATTAATCACCAACTGAAATTTACAGAATTTCAATATGTTATGATAAATTGTTCTTCCATACCAGATCGCATCCTTGATCGATTTGAAGTTGTCATCCAGAATAACAATCTCTCCCGCTTCTTTTGCCGCTTCCGTTCCGCTACCCATGGCAAAGCCGACATCCGCTCTCTTTAACGCCGGAGAATCGTTTACCCCGTCCCCGGTCATCCCTACAACGAGGTTCATCTCCTGACAGAGTCTTACCATCCTCGATTTATCCGTGGGAAGAGCTCTGGCGATAACCCGAATGGATGGAATGATGCGTTTGACCTCATCGTCGCTCATCTCATTGAGTTGTGCCGACGAGATCGCCATATCCTTCTCATTTTGCAACAAGCCTGCATCCTTCGCAATGGCAATCGCCGTTTCAAGCCTGTCTCCGGTAATCATAACGACTTGGATTCCCGCATGTTGAACGGCGTGAATCGCTTCTTTCGCCTCAGGTCGAACATCATCTCGGATCCCTACCAAACCTATGATTACAACATCTTCGTTAATGGTATTTTCGACAAGATCCTGCTTAGAATAACCGAAGGCCAACACCCTCATCGCCTTGGTCGCCAACTCGTCAATCTTCTTGTCGAGGGCCGCTTTGTCGATCGGTTTTATCTCTCCGTTTTGTGCAACATACTTCGTCGCTCCCGCAAGAAGACGCTCAGGAGCCCCCTTGTAGAAAGTCTTGCCCAAAGAATCGATCCTTACCTGACTGAATTTATTCGCCGAGTTAAATCCCTGCTGTGCTGTAATCTGATGGGTTCTGTCTTCATCCAAACGTTTAAAACTCTCTTCACCGAGGAACTTCATAAGGGCTTGATCGGTTGCATTTCCTCCGATGACCCTGTGAGAGGAATCAAACATGGATTGCGTGTTTTTGCCGATTGCAAGTTCAAGAAGTTCATTGATATCTTTATGTTGAGCCAAGTGCGGGATCTCAATTGAGCTTCCGTCTCCGAGGAAGAAATCCACAACCTCAAGTTGTCCTTTGGTGATCGTACCTGTTTTATCACTGAACAGGATGTTGATCGAACCTGCAGTTTCGATTCCTTCCGCCTTTCGCACCAAGACGTTGTGCGCGAGCATCTTGCTGGTATTTTGCATCAAAACCAGAGAGATCATCAGAGGAAGTCCTTCCGGTACCGCACATACGATGATGACAATAGCAAGCGATACCGCCTCTACAACGTCTTTCACAAGTTTTTCGATCCCCATTGAGAAGTAGGCGGAAACGCCTCCGGCTACAACGATGAAGTGTGCCATATACAAGATCGCGATCACAATTGCCGCAATATATCCGAAAGTCGATATCTGATGTGCGAGTTTTCCGAGTTTTACCTTCAAAGGAGAATCAATCTCCTCTTCCTGCATCTCTTCCGCCATCTTTCCCATCATCGTGCTCAGTCCGACCTTACGCACATCCAAAATACCTTCTCCGTCAAAAACAACCGCTCCTCTAAACAGAGAGTGACGGTCGACAAAGGTGTCTCCCGTAATATCGTCTGCAAGTTCAAAACTTTCATCAGCCTCCGTCTTCTTACACTCTTCCGCCTCTCCGTTCAGAGCGGAGTTGTCTACACGCAGAGAGCCGCCGACCAAGACTCCGTCCGCGGGAATCTTATCCCCCGACTGCAATAGAAGCTTATCTCCAACAACGACATCATCGACATCGATCACGGTCACAACGCCTTCCCGTATGGCCTTACACTTGTCTTTTTCGGTACTGTCCTTGAGTTCCCTGTACTTTGTATCGCTTGCAACTCCGGTTTTTGCCGATACGATCGCTACGATGATGACCGCAATAATCGTTCCCAAAGGCTCATAGATCTCTGCATAACCGAAGAAAAACATTACAATCATCAACAATGCAATCGCAAGCAAGATCCGAATCATAGGATCCTTAAATGTTTCCTTAAACTCGTCCCAAAACGTGGTAGGCTCGGAATCGGGAATAGCATTCGATCCGTGCTGTTGCCTGGAGAGTTCCACTTCCTTATTGGATAATCCTTTATATTTCATAAATTTTTTACTTCCCCTTTTCAAATTCATACTACTGTCTGTTGTATTCCCTTTCGATAGGTTTCAACCTCTGTATAGAGCAATAACAGCTCAAGCATACAGTTCCTATTGACAACAACTCCAACGCACAGCAGTTCTAATAAAGCAAGAGAGAAACTGTACAGTTTCTCTCCCTGTAGTTTACGTTCCTTAATTATACATATCGGTTTGCAAGTTCTCCAAGTCCGGGATCCGTCGTTCCCTGTCCCATGGCATTGAACTTCCACTCTCCATTGTGTCTGTAGATTTCTCCAAAAATGATAGCACTCATCCCGGAATAATCGTCCGTCAAGTTATATCTACACATCTCCGTGTCGGTCCTTTCGTCCACAAGGCGGATGAAGGCATTTCGGATCAAGCCGAAGTGTTGGTTTCTCTGCACCGCTTGATAGATGTTTGCAACGATAACAACTCTATCGTACTGTGCAGGTATTGAAGCCAAATCGACGATGATCTGCTCGTCATCTCCTTCTCCCGCTCCGGTCAGGTTATCCCCCATATGCTTTACCGTTCCTGTCGGGTGTTGCAGATTTCCAAAATAGACCAAGTCTTTTTTATCGCAAAGTTTTCCTCCTTGAAGAAGGATGGCGGAAGCATCGCAATCGATTGCTGCCGGTTTTGCGGAAAAGAATCCTCTTTTTTGTTCGACTTCATCCCAACCCAAACCTACGACCACTTTCGAAAGTCCGGCATTCTCTTTGGATAAACTTACTTTTTGCCCTTTTTGCAGACTGATTGACATAGTATCTCCTACTTTCCTGTTTTATTTTCGACTACTCAACATCGATGCCGTAGCTTCCGCACAATGCTGCAAGACCGCCTTGGTAACCGCTTCCGATTGCGTTGAACTTCCATTCTCCGTTGTTCTTATAGAGTTCTCCGAATACAGCCGCCGTCTCGATGGAGAAATCTTCTCCCAAGTCGTAGCGAAGGATCTCTTCTCCGGTTTCTTCATTGTAAATACGAATGAAGGCATTGCTGACCTGTCCGAAGTTTTGATTTCTTGTCTCCGCCTCATAGATGGTAACGGTAAATGCGATCTTTGTGATCTCGGCAGGGATTCCGGAAAGATTGATCTTGATCTGCTCATCGTCTCCGTCTCCGGCTCCTGTCAGGTTATCTCCCATATGTTGAACACTTCCGGAAGGGTGGTTGAGGTTGCCAAAATAAACAAAGTCCTCCGGCTTGGATACCTTACCTGCATCCGTCAACAAAAACGCGGATGTATCCAAGTCAAAGCTGCCTCCTGTATCGAAGGCATTGACATCCCATCCCAAGCCTACTACGACCTTGGACAATCCGGGATTGTCCTTTGTGATACTTACTTTCTGACCTTTTTTCAAACTAACCGGCATATTATCCTCCTTATGCTACATCAATTCCATAGTGACCGCAGAGTGCTCTCAATCCGCCTTGGAATCCGCTTCCGATCGCATTAAACTTCCACTCTCCGTTATTTCTGTACAATTCTCCGACTACGACGGCGGTCTCGATCGAGAAATCTTCTCCCAAGTCGTAACGGATCAACTCTGTGTTTGTTGCCTCATCTACAATTCGAATAAAGGCATTCGATACCTGTCCGAAGTTTTGTTTCCTGGTTTCCGCATCATAGATGGTAACGGTAAATGCTATCTTCTCAATATTTGCAGGAATGTTTGCCAAATTGATTTGGATCTGCTCGTCATCACCTTCTCCTTCTCCCGTTAGGTTATCCCCCATGTGTTTGACCGATGTACTTGAATGCTCAAGGTTTCCGTAGAAGATGAAATCTTGATCTGTAGGGCATTTGCCGTTTGCACCGCACATGAAGGCAGCAGCATCCAAGTCGAAAGCCGCTCCGGAATCGAAGGCATTGACATCCCATCCCAAGCCGACCATAATGTTTTTTAGGCCCGGATTTCCCTTTGTTAAGTCTACCTTTTGACCCTTTGATAAATTAATAGGCATTTCTTGTTACCTCCTTAAAAGTATTTAGTTTGTCTTATTCCCTATATGATACATCTTGTCAAACTCCTGCTTGATATGTTCGAGTTTCGCCTGATCTTCAATACGCTTTCTTCGAGCATTCTCTTGGATCTGTTTGGTCTCGTCAATACCGTTCACAATCGTTTTCCAAGTTGTTTCCAACGTTTCGATCTGAATGGAACTTCCCGATGCGAGCCTTGCCGCCATCTTAGACTGTTCCACCGTATTCTGAGCGTTTCTGATAAGCATTTCATTAGTTTTTTCATCCAGGGCCGACATCGCCTCCGCTTGGATTCTCTGACGCTTCAACATGATCGCCTGAGCTAGCGCCTGCTTGAATACCGGCAAGGTTATGATGAAGGCGGAGTTGATCTTTCGAACAAGGTTCATATTGGTAAACTCCATCGTCTTTATCATCGGAATAGACTGCATTGCTATATTTTCAGCGATCCTAAGATCCTGCGTCCTCTGCTCCAGCATCATCAGTGCCTGGTTCAAAGTAGTAAGTTCAAATTGAATCGAGTTGTCGCCCGTGGAGGCAAGTTCCGCTTCCCTTTGAGCGATGTACTCTTCAAGCTCCTTGCATCCCTGCTCTCCTGCTAAAATATATTTTACGAGATCTCGATAGTAGGCAACATTGGCCTCGAACATCTGATTTAGCTTTCGATTCGACTGTCTGATCTCCCCTTCATACTGCTTAAGCTGCACATAGATCTTATCGACCTCATCACCCATGGTATTGTACTTCTCCAAGATCCTGTCGAGTTGTCTTCTCAAATTTCCGAACAACTTACCCAATAAGCCCGGATTTTCCTTGATCTCATCGATATCGAACTTATCCATAATCTTGGCAAGCGTATTGAGTAAGGCTCCGGAATCATCGATCTGTGACATATTCATACTTCTAAGCACAATGTCGGAGGCCTTTGATACCTCCTCGGCAACTTCGGCACCGAAGGAAACGATGGTATCAAGATTGTGTACCTCGATGGTACTGACGAGGGCATCAACCTCCGCCGAATTGACCAACTCCACATTCATCTTCTGACGATCTTCGACAATGTCGTACTGTGTTACCTCTGTGACTTCTTCCTTAGGCTGCACCTGCGTCATCGGTGAAGGTGCCCCCTTCTTAAAATCCAGACCCATAACTATACTCCTCTCCCGAACAGCCTGTCACGCCAACTTCTGGGTCGTGAAGGTGTCGATACGGTTTTCAAATCAGGCACTTCCAAGTCGTATACATAGGTGCCGATCTGATGTTCTTCCATGATCTTCTTGTTAAAATGTCCTTCTATACTTTGATACCCGGTGGGAACGAAAAAAACCACATCAAAGCCGACTAAGTTTAAAAAAGCGACAAAAATCGAATCTTCCATTGTGATCAGCTCCTCTCCCGTGTTGAAATAAATCAGCTTGGGATTGATTTTTGTGAAATCAAAACGCTGGATCATCCTCACCACCTCTTTATCTAAGTTGAGAATGGTTGCGATGATCTTGTATTCCATACCGTTCTCAAAAGTCCCTTTTATGACCTTGCTCTCAATCAACAGTTGCAGTTTATCCAGAATATGCTCCTGAACATCCTCCCTCAGCATACCGTAGGGATAGTTGGGATCCGCTTTAATTTTTGACTTTTGCAATCGATTGTACTTCCAAAAATCCACCGAATGTGCCTTCATCGGATTCGGTTTCAATGCATCAATGTAAGATCCTCTTCGCACCACAAGGGTATCTTCTGTAAGCAGTTCTTTGATCGAAGCCCAATACTGCCGTACATCTCCATCTTTGACCCCGGCCACTTTCGAGAAGATAACGGGAAGATTGACGATGTCATCGACCACACTGAAGTTCGGTCGATACTTCAATTCTTCCTTCCATAAGATCTTGATTTCCTCATACATCGTCTGAAGGTTGACACTGTTGGCCTTGGTGTACTGATGATCTCGAAAGATCCCGGAATCCTGATACAACAGAGTATCGAGTTCCCGTTCGGCATGATAGGCTGCCGTTCCCACCTGAACCTCGGAATGTTCTGTGGGAAAACTCGTCACACCCATCGAAACGGGATGGTTGACCTCATACAACAACTCATCTTCCAGTTGGCAGGTACGATTCAAGTTCGGTTGCAGGATCAACACATCAACGGGGAGCCTTGACAAAAACCTCATAAAGAGGGCCTCATTCTCGTTGTTACAACCTCCCATATAGATAAATACTCCGATCTGTGGCAACTTCCAGTTGGAAAACAGAGATTCCTGATAACGTTTGAGCCAGCACAGAAGGTAGACGGCCTTGTTTGTCAATTTGTTGATATTCTTATCTTCCTGCTTCGACTCGGCAAAAAGCACATCGACAAAGGCCTTGACCATGATCCTCTCAAGTTCGGGATTGGCACTGTATTGAAGGTTGCTCGACAGATCTGCCAACATCTGTTCCAAAGAAGAGTAGTTTCTTCTCCTGATTGAAGAAATCTCTTGCATAGTCGGCACTTCAATCTTCTCACTTGCCACAGCGATCAGGCGCTCTTCATTTTTCAGTTCCAGATAAAAGCGGTAGAGGTCATTGACATAGGTCAACTTGTCCTCGACTCCTCTGATCCTGCAATAACCATTATAGTAAAAGCCTTCCTTATCGCCTCTCAGGGAAGGAGGCTTCTTGAAGTCTTCCAGAGGCTTTCCTTCCATCCATGCATTGGTACAATTGGTATATTGAGGTCTCCTGCCGTACAACCTCTCCATATTAAGCTCTTCCTGTATCGTCTTCCTAATATAACGTAGATCAAAATAAGGAGGAAACGGCTTCATTTCTGTAAGAGATAGGAGCCGGGACATTGCAGAAGCGGGATCGGACTTGAGGTAGCCCTCATCTCCACGATATTGCAAAAGTACCACATCACAACCCGCGCCGGAGAGAATGGAAATCAACAGAAGCTCGTAGCTACTTATCTCCCCTTCATACAAGATCTTAGGAACCTCCTCGGTTCCCAATTGACTGACGATCCTTTCAAATTTATAGTAGAGCCAACACATAAACTTAACATAGGCATTCTTGATCATATTATCGTTTTTGCCCGCAAGTTTAAGTCCTTGTAAGGTATGATACATCGAAGTTGCCACACTCTTCCTCTGATAGTCGTTCATCCTCGGCAACCATTTTTTAAGGCTTTCGGATATGAAATCAATATCCGGCTGAAACCTCATACCCATGATCTCTTTGTAGTAAGAAAGGTTCTTCTCATCAGGATTGGGGATCTTCCCTTCAATAATAACGCCCCTTCTTGCGGCATTCTCATAGTAACGACGAATGAATCGAGCAACCTCTTCATTATAACCGTTGATGCGATAAAAATAGACTCCCTTGGGCTGTCTGTCATTCAAATTTACAAAAAAATCATGAAGTTGTGTAATGCTTTGATGTTCAAACATAGCGTTCTCTCACCTTCAGTAAGGGTTCTTCCCTCTTATATTCATGACGTATCCCAGATACGCCCCCGTCATTCCGCCGACAATATGAGTGATATTGGAGATATTGTCCTGAATAAGGATTCCTTCCAAGACCTGTTGTCCCAGATAGATCACTCCCACAAGAATAAAAGTAAGGGGGATTTTTCCCTCTCTTATGCGTGTAAACGAGGACAACAAAATAAATGCGAACACCACCCCGCTCGCACCCAATAACTGCACCCTCGGGAACAGGATGTAGTTGACCAATCCGGTTATCAAAGCGGTAATAAAGATGACAACGGCAATGTTGTATGTTCCGTACTTCTCCTCCAACAAAGGTCCTATAATCAATATCAGCATCATATTGCCGATATAGTGACTCCAATCGGCATGACCGAAGATATGACCGAGAAAGCGAATATAGGTAAAAGGACTGAAAAGAGAAGATCTGTATACGCTGAAAAACATATCGGTCGTCCATCCCCCGGTAAACGCTTGGAGTATGAGCGCAAGGGTGCATAGAGCCGTAAATCCGAGAATCACAGGCGAATTGAAGTCTACCTTCATTTTGGTTCTACCGCTGTTCATAACTGAAATCTCCTATCATATGTCTTTTGCATAAATTATATCACATTCGTTTCTTCATTGCAAATGATTACAAGCTTGTAAACACTATACCCTCTTTGTTCCAAACTCTTGATTCAATCCGATAGAAAAGCGATGTGAGGAAGGCGGACGAGCCTTCATTGCAGTTAGGATTACATGTTCGATCCGACAAAACCTCGGATAAAGAGATTGATCCCTTCATAGCCCATGGCCAGGTTGAGGTTCTGACCGCTGTCGATCCCGGCCGTACTGATCCCGATTACCTCACCGTACATATTCAAAACAGCCCCTCCCGAACTCCCGTGAGAGATCGGAGCGGTGAACTGGATCATATCCACTCCGTCGATCACGCGAAATCCCGATATGATCCCATCGGATACGCTGTTAAACAAACCTAGGGGACTTCCTATGGCCACAACCTTCTGCCCTCGAACCAACTTCTCCTTCCCCTTGTAGACGACAAGAGGAGAAAGCTGTCTGTCGATGCGTATCAAAGCGAGATCCAGGGAAGTGTTGTACTTGATGACCTCATCGGTCTTATAAATCTTTTCATCGCCCTCTATATTGACGGCATAAAAATATCCCTTGTTAATGACATGGTTGTTTGTAAGAATATAGCCTCCTCTTGCCACCATAATTCCCGAACCTGTGGAAATTACCTCTCCTGTTTTGTCGCAGACATCGATCATCACAACAGAAGAGGCAAGGCTTGCCAAATCTTCAAAACTCTTTTCCGTCCTAGACTTTTCCACCTGTACTCCGGAGGATGCTTGTGACAACACTCCCGCCGTTACCGTCTGCCTCGTCTTTCTATCCTTTCTCGGAGGTAGGTAGACGGTAGGTCGCGACATGACCTGTTCCACCATCGGAGCATCTTCTCTTTGTATCGGAGCATCCTCCGCTCTTTCTTGAAACGGCGGAAGTTCGACCCTCTTAAATTCTCCGCAAACAAAGCTTCCTGACAACTCCAAAAGATGTTTGTGCACCGGGACATCTCGACCGCTTTGAATGAGCAGAACATCCATCCCCATCAGGGTCAAAAGATGGAAGAACAGATAGTCCTGCTCCTTATCCACCTCAGCCGTAATGACCTTTACCCTCTTGTCCTCTCCAGAGTACGCCATATCGGACAAAAAGACATCCAAGCGGTAGAGGAGCTTTACCACATAGTTTTTCTCTATGGAAGGAGACACCCCGGGTTTTATTGCACGATATTGTGTAAGACTTTCTTTGCAAGCATCACTCAATCTTTCCTGGAGATGAGGATAGGAAAAGATGGCACGGATCTGCAACTTCAACCTTCCCCCCGCAATCCAATCTTCATAGGCGGTCGAATAATATTCGATATCAGCCTTGGAAGAAATCACGGGGAGTTTGTCCGTTCTCTTGTATAAAAGCCTTCCCTCCCTCATCTGTTGAGCAAGAAGCTCATCTGCCGCCTGCACATCTGCGATCAAATCCTGATAAGAGCCTAACGATCTTACAAAATAAACATCCTTTGAGCCATTGCTTTCTCTCCCTCTTATATTGACAAAAGAAGAAATCGATTGAAGCTCCATCGGGTTGTGTCTGTATCTTATTGAATTCATCCATCCACCTCATCCTGCACATCACAACGGTTTTCGTCCTTGCAACAAAACAGACTATCCGTTATTCCATATCGCTATTTTGACAAGAAAGGACACAGAACATCCTTTCCTTATAATGTAGAAATTTTATCACATCCCTTATATTTTATCCAGCACTATGTTATAATAAACCTGCTTATAAGGTGCTTATCGACTAAGAAAGTTCGTATAACTCTCAAGACAGGACCACACGATACTCATACGAAGAATCTACTTCCCAAAAGCACTCCCTTCATAAGCCTTCTGTATGTGGTAAAGCAATACAGAAACATTGTATATCTTCACACGATATTTCCCTGCAAGGTCAAGTCATACAGCGGGGTGAAGCATTCTTATATATGCGTTCCGAACAAATGTTTGACACCAATGTTTATCATTAGATCCGTAAACAGACGACGATCCTGTAAAACTCGTTGCCAAGACATGTTCCGGATCCGATTGGAGAGAATCTTATGAAACAATCTTCCTTTTATTACAGTGTAGGTGCCCTTCTCTATTGCCCTGCCAATAACCAAACGATCATTTCCTCGGTTATAAACCAAAAATTCAATGCGATATTTTCTCTCGCTCTCTGTTTGGAGGATACCATTCACGACGATTATGTGGATCAGGCGGAGGAACAGCTGATCTCATCCATCCGAGAAATTTTTTCTGCTGCACAGGCGGAAAACTTCTACCTCCCGAAGATCTTTATCAGGGTTCGCGATTCAAAGCAGATTTCACGGCTCGTACAAGAGCTTGGTTTTTGCATCGAGATCGTGACCGGCTTTATTATTCCGAAATTTTCTCTTGAAAATGCGGATACTTACATCCGCACTATAGGAGAAGTAAATTCGACAAGTAATAGAAACATCTATGTTATGCCGATATATGAGAGTACTTCCATCATCGATCTCAGGACTCGTTATGAAATCCTGTATTCTCTCAAGGAAAAACTCGACCTCATTGAAGATCTCGTACTCAATATCAGAGTGGGAGGCAATGATCTCTGTCATGCCTTCGGTTTTCGACGTCATGTCAACGAGTCCATCCATCAGATCGGTCCGATTGCCAACATCTTCTCCGACATCGTCACCGTCTACGGTCTCGATTATGTGATTTCCGGACCCGTATGGGAGTACTACAACGGGACCGAGTGGAAGAAAGGCCTTGAAAAAGAGCTTGTAGATGACAGACTTTGCGGTTTCATCGGAAAAACCGTCATCCACCCAAATCAGATCGAAGTGGTAAACTTGTCCCATCGAGTGAGCAGAAAGGACTTTGAAGATGCAAAATTGATTTTGGGGTGGGAAGATGATACCGCCTCTATGGTTTCAGGATGTTCGTCGGGAGAGCGGATGAACGAATACAAGACTCACTTCAACTGGGCACAACGAACTATATTTCTCGCCGAAACCTTCGGCTTAAAACCCTAGAAAGATACAGAAACATAAGAGATCGAACAGGTATAACCAAGGCTCAACATTCCAATAGCATTATTCATCTGAATCAACTTCGATGATGACGATAAGTCGAACGATGATGCTAAACCTTCCAATACTGTTCTTCCTTTAATACTATTATTCTTTTGAGTTGCGGATATAAGCAATCTGTGAACAATAGAAGATAGAACAATTTTTCGTAGTCAAAAAATAGATATATCCATCCTTCTATTGTAAAATAGTATAAGCTACGAATATCAGCGATCTGTGATCCGTAGAAGATAAGACAGAAGAAAGCAGAGGGTATACTCTTTGAGTACATCCTCTGCTTCCTTTCATCTCTGGTGTCCTACAGGTCCGAGAGTTTTTTGATGATTCCGCAACACTTGTAGAGATTCAAGGTACAGTATTCGACCTCCACCTTCTTTTCCTCCGCGAGGCGAACAATATGCCTAAGTTCCCCCTTGTCCTTGTATCTCTCATCGATCAATACCTTCCACGGGACCCTTCTCAAAAGGACCCTCGTGGTCTCTCCGATGCCGGGCTTGATCAAATTGATGTCATCGATGTCAAAGATCTTCGCCAGTCTTCTTACCTCATCGATTCCCCTACCTTCCTCCTTGTTCTCACAAACCTCATTGTCAAACGAAAAATCCTTCTCGATCCGTTCGATAAAGTCATAGGAGAGATCGACCTCTTCCAGTTCTTCATAATACACCGCTCCATGAAAATCCTTTTTCCCTATGATGTCTTCTCTCAGAAACGTTCTACTGACAAGGCCGGAGATGGTCGAGTTCAAGCAGGCACTGGGGATGAGGATATCCTCATGGGTTCCGCAGAGCTCGGTTACATTCGCCGGATCCGCAACGACGGCAATATCGAGTGAAACTCCTTCATAGAACGATACCGCCTTTTCCAATTCCGTTAAGATGGCACCTTTTCCGATCCATCCGTCAACAAAGAGAAGGTCCTTCGCCTCATATCTTTCAAGCAGATACTTCATTGCATTTTCGTCAATGCCCCGTCCTCGGATAATCGATATGGAATAATGGGGCACTTCCAAATTGTACTTCATCTTCAGATAGCGTTTGACAAGGATACCTATCGGCGTCCCCGCCCTCGCAAGCGATACGAGGACAACCGTCCTTCCCTTCCTCTCGATGATTTTATCACTCAACCTTCCTACCGCCCTTGCTACAGGCTCGGCGTAAACTTCCAGCACTTCTTCATACACCCTCATATACTCTTGAGTCGGTACATACTCCACAGGCAACATCTCGCAGTAGTGGCGACCCGACTGGATCAGAGCCTCTCTCTCCTGCGTGGATTGAGGCTCCACCAAACCCGTAATATCTTTCAAAAGCAACACTACATCTTCGCGTCGATATGTGCTTCTCACTTTTCACTCCACCTCACTATTGTAATATTGTCATTTCCCGCCTTGGCAAGCGCATTGCAAAGGGAATTTACTCCCTCCTGTTCTCCACGATCGGAATCGGTCACAACAATGACCTTGTCGCAACATTCGATATTATACAAATAGGTGATCCTTGAGACATCGTAGAGGCTTCGGAGTTCATATCTGGTGTGGAAGGGATAGCCTTCTTCCAAAGATGCCAGAATAGGACTTCGCGTAGTGGCATGGCATCTTACCTTGCATCCCTTCTTCTCCAAATGTCTTCCCAAATACAGGGCGGGATACATACACTCCTCCGTCCCTAACACCAGAATACTTTCGACCGAGCTGAGATCCTCCTTCTCCTCATAGTAACGGCACAAACGTTCGCAGGCTTTCATATAGGAAGAACCTTGTACAATCTTTCTCGTATTTTGATAGAAAGGCAATCGAAACTCACGGACCTCTTTTTTTTCCGTATCAGAGGAAATATAGACCCCATTTCCACTACAAGTTCTGATCTCATCTGCATAGGCATCCTGCTCCGCCTTTAAGAGATAGTGGAGAGAGATCCCCTGCTTCTCATAGTTCTTCACGGCCTCCTCGTCCATTGCATTGAGCAGAGAAGCTGCGGAAAACCGAAGATTCTTCCCATATCGTTGAAGTGCTGAGATCGCATTAAGGATTGTCTTACCCGTCGTGATTTCATCCTCAACAAAAAGGATCCTCTCGATCTTTCCATCGAGAAAATCCAACTCGCTTTTTATCAATTTTTGTTCCGTTGCATGGCTGTGTTCTTCCGAGAAAAAAAGGCAGTCCTCTTCCTCAACGACCTCTCTTGTCGTCTGAATATAGAAACTGTCCAGTTCAATCGCCACAGCCGCTCCAATCGCCGTCGCCGTTTCCGCAAATCCTATGACAAGAAGCTTCTCTCCTCCATAAACCTTCTTCAGCTCCTTTGACAACTCGCTGAACATCAGCAGAGCCCTGCTCGGCTCCACGGGAAGGTGCTTGCCCTGAAGAGGATTGACCACGAGAAAGGACCTCTTTGCATTGTTTTCCCTCTTAGCGATCCTAATCATCTCATCTCTTCCATACATCCATCTTCACCTCATCTTTATACTTAGGAAGGCGGCACAGAAAGATCCCCATGCCGCCTCAACCTATTCATACTATTTCGTTTTATACGATTATCCATTTAACTCATCGATATCGACGATCTGTACTCCTCAGAAAACAGATTTCCACAGTCCCGGAATCGATATGACAATAGTTCTGTCGGATAACTGTGTTGGTCTCCCGTGCGGTTTGTCTGTCATGACTCATTCGGTGAGGATAGGCTCCCTGCCCCCGGACATTCCGATCGGATAACAGCACTGCCTCTTATTTCTTTTCGAGTTTTGCAATGCTTTCCACCACATTTGCCAGCATTTCTTCAAACTTCGCCTTCTTATCCTTCTCCGCCTGTACCAGTGCCTCCGGCGCCTTATCGGTAAAGCCCTTGTTGTTCAGTTTTCCTTCCGCACGCTTGATTTCACCTTCCAGTTTCTGTTTTTCTTTGTTTAATCTCTCCAGCTCTTTTTGGAGATCGACCAACTCTTCAAGCGGAAGATAGAGTTTTGCCTTATCGATGACGACTGGTACGGAATCCTCGGGAACTTCGCCTTCTTCCACAAAGGAGATATCGGATACCGAAGCCAGGGTCTTGAGATATACATCGGCAGCTGCAATAATATCCCTCGTCTCTCCCGTTGTTACGACGAGCAGGCTCGCCTTTCTCGACGGAGGCACGTTCATCTCCGCCCTTGTGTTTCGAATCGCTTTGATCGCGGTCATTACAACCTCGATCTGTTCTTCCTCCGTCTTATATACATCTCCTTCTTCCTCCACGGGCCACTGCGCTACAATCAGCTTGTCTTCTTCCTCAAGGAAGGAGTAGATCTCTTCTGTGATAAAAGGCATAAACGGATGGAGGAGCTTGAGGATCTTTTTAAGCACCTTCTTCAGGGTGTAGAGCGCCGTATCCTTGGCATCCGTATCCTCTCCATAGAGTCTGGGTTTGACCATCTCGATATACCAATCGCAGAAGTTCGACCAGGTAAAATCATAAATCTTGTCCGCTGCAAGAGAGAGCTCATACTTGTCAAGGTTATCCGAAACCTCCTTCGTTACCTTGTTGCTCAAGGAAAGGATCCATTTGTCGCACAGTTCCAAATGGGGTTCCACCTCTCCCCTCGTCTTAAGAGTCGGCGTATAATCTTCGAGGTTCATAAAAATAAACCTGGAAGCATTCCACAATTTGTTTGCAAAATTCCGGGCAGCCTCCACCTTTTCCATATAGAAACGCATATCGTTGCCCGGTGTGTTCGACTGAGAAAGCATGAAACGAAGTGCATCCGCCCCGTAATTGTCGATAATCTCCAGAGGATCGATCCCGTTTCCGAGAGACTTGCTCATCTTTCTGCCCTGTTCATCACGGACCAAACCGTGGATAAAGACATCCTTGAAAGGAACCTCTCCCATCAAATAAAGAGAAGAAAACACCATGCGAATGACCCAGAAGAAGATGATGTCATAGCCCGTAACAAGGGTGCTCGTCGGGAAGAAGCGGAGCATCTCCCTCGTCGTCTTGGGCCATCCCAAGGTGCTCATGGGCCAAAGTGCCGATGAGAACCAGGTATCGAGTACATCCTCATCCTGAACGATATCCGCGGAACCGCACTTGTGGCAATAACCCGGCATCTCTCTTGCGACGATGAGTTCCCCGCACTCCTTACAGTGGTAAGCCGGGATCCTGTGTCCCCACCAAAGCTGTCTGGAAATACACCAATCTCTTATATTTTCCAGCCACATATTGTAGATCTTATCGAATCTGGACGGAACAAGATTGAGGTCTTTGTTTGCAAGCGCTTCCAAAGCCGGCTCCGCAAGCTCCTTCATCTTGACGAACCATTGCTTCGACAACATCGGTTCCACCACATTGTTACAACGATAGCAATGTCCTATCGCATGTTCGTGCTCCTTGACCTTAACGAGCAGTCCCGCCTCTTCCAGATCCGCGACGATGGCTTTACGACATTCGTAACGTGTCATTCCTTCATACTTGCCCGCTCTTGCATTCATCGTTCCGTCTTCATTCATAACAATGATCTGAGGAAGACTGTTGCGAAGCCCTACTTCAAAATCGTTGGGATCGTGGGCGGGAGTGATTTTGACGACCCCCGTACCGAAGTCCATCTCCACATATTCATCCGCAACCAAGGGGATCTCACGGTTTACAAAGGGAACGATTAGGGTCCTGCCGACGAGATGCTTGTATCTTTCATCATCGGGATGAACCGCGACCGCGGTATCTCCGAGGATGGTCTCGGGACGCGTGGTAGCAACCTCCAAAAACTCATCGCTGTCCTTGAACATATACTTGAAGTGCCAAAAATGTCCGTGGTTATCTTCATGCTCGACCTCCGCATCGGAGAGAGAAGTCTTACAGTCCACGCACCAGTTGATGATCCTGTTTCCGCGGTAGATATAACCGTCTTCGTAAAGACGGATAAAAAATTCGATCACGGCTTCGTTACAGCCTTCATCCATGGTGAAACGTTCTCTCTCCCAATCACAGGAGTCGCCCAGCTTCTTCATCTGCTCGACAATACGATCTCCGAACTCTTCCTTCCATTTCCAAGCTCGTTTTAAGAATTCTTCCCTGCCCAGTTCTTCCTTGGTCTTGCCCTCTTGTTCTCTGATCCTCTCGGCGACCTTTAATTCCGTTGCGATGGACGCGTGATCGGTCCCCGGCTGCCATAAGGTATCGTAGCCCCTCATCCTCTTATAACGGACCAACACATCCTGAAGGGTATGATCGAGGGCATGGCCCATATGGAGCTGACCCGTGATGTTCGGCGGAGGAAGAACGACGGTGAAGGTCTCCCTCTTCGCATCGTTTCGCGCCTTGAAGTAACCTCCCTGCTCCCACATCTCATAGATCCGCTTTTCAAACTCCTTGGGCTGATATGTTTTTGATAGATTTGCCATTATGTTCTCCTTTCAAATATAGTATATTGAAACATTGAAATTTACATTGATTCAGACTGCCGTCAACTCTTCGGAATAACACCGGAAAATCGAAAGAACACTGTATGGATACAACAGCAGCTTCCGCAATAAACTTTATTCCTCCTCTGCAAACAACCTGTTTTGTGCAAGGCGCTCCGCCGCCTTCTCGTAATTCTCCAAACACTCCATATCGGCAGGAGAGATCATTCCGAGCTGCACCAAAACTTCGACAGCCTCACACGGTTCGATTCCCTCCTCCTCAAGAGAGGCTCGAAGCTCGCTTAGTTCCTCACTCTTTTCTTCCTGAGCTGTAAGCTCTTCCTCCTCGATTTCTTCCTGCTGCGACATACTTCGAAACATCGCCTTTTCCATCATCGTCTCAAAAAAATCTTCTTCTCTACCATTGAACTTATCTTCCATCTTCTTCCCCTCCTTTTATGATAGATATCAGACCGGACCTCCGCCTGTTTGAAGTGTATAGAAAACACCTCACATCTAATATTTTTCTGTAAAAATAAAAAAACTCCGCCCCAAACAAAGGACGAAGGTTTAATTCCGCGGTACCACCTTAATTCATCGAGATGCCGATGCAACTTGAACGTCTGTAACGCAGACCTGCGTTTATCTTACTGAACTCAGATAAATTGCTCCAAAGCTACACCGATACGCTTCCTTCACGACACCTTCCAGTCCGATGAGCATCGCTCCCTGTCAACTCGTCGTATCAGCCTCTTCTTCACTGCAAAAACACTCTATATTGATCTTGTTAATGTATCCATTATATGGGATTTCTTCCCCAAAGTCAAAGTTTTTTTCTTCTCCCTCTCTTCCCGATACTATTACCCGACAGAAGAGTTATCATATCGATCCCGCGACTATGAACCTTCGTTTCATCTCCTGTGAAATACAGATCCTCAATGCCAAGAACTCGAACGAATAATAAGGAAGTAGCGCACAAAAACACAAAACGATTTTTCTCTTGTTTTAAAAGACATAGAAAACCTCTAAAATTAGAGGTTTCAGAAATGTGTTTGTCCAGGAAAAATTGAGTTTTTTATAATTCTTGGAATTATATGGCGTTTTCATAATATAAGGAGAACGTCGCAAAAATGAAAACTTCCGATTTTTTTGGATTCTCAAAACTCGAAAGTTTATCATCTCATACTATTCTCCAATAGAAATGTGGTTATCTCTACTTTATGACTACGAACATGTGTGTTATTTTCTGTTGAGTACAGATTCCTGATATCTATAGTTCAAAGGAACAGTAGTATCAATACTTTCAAAAATTTCATCCTTCATAGGAAATTAATCTTATTCTGCTTTTTTGAATGATACGGTATTTTCTAAGATAAAAAACTTGTTTTCACTTCTATAATTCGGGGTAAATACAGAAAGAAATATTTGCAAAGCTGTTTGCCGGTATCATCTGTATAGTTTTTTCATAGTTTTTTTCAAAAAAAATAAATGTTTTTTATTTTTTTGAAGGAGTTTTATATCTTTCGTAGAATTAATTTTAATATAGTCTTCGTATGCTTATTTTTATGTATTTGACTTTAGGAGGTGTGATTTTGGTATATATTGTTCGAAGCTTTTTCATCCTAGCAACATTGTTTGTTTTTTCAAAAATTACAGGCTTTATTATCAACAGTATGTACGATTGCTATGTAGCCCCAAGCGATGTTTCGAAGGCAAAGGAAAGTCGTTATGTTCCGGCTGAACGCCGTCAGAAGTCCAAGACTCAACGCAAGACGGCAAAGAAACCTTCCGCTACTGTGATGAAGAAGAAACGTACCGCTATGGGAGAATCTCAATCTCAGGACAGCAATTACTCTACTTATCAAGCTATCAAAAATCGTTACAAGTAAAAAAGCATTTCCTATTGTAATTTTCGCTAATTACAGTAAGAAATGCTTTTTTCTTTTTGTCCGTCGTTTGGACAATGACAAAACATCGAAAGAGGGATCCCGCACAATTTACCCGGCATCGGTAATGCTATTCTCCGATAGAAATGCGGTTATACCCACTTCCGCAAGCACAAAACTTGTTTATCGCCCATAGGATAAAGGGCATCGTTCGTTTGAACGGATACAAAACAAGGGAGGTTCCGCAGGCGATACTATCGCTCTACGTCCTCCCTGCTTCATTTTCTTTGACTTCTGAAAGGCGGAACTATTTTACTTCTACTTTTGCTCCTGCACCTTCCAACTTAGCTTTGATCTCTTCGGATTCTTCCTTGGATACAGCTTCTTTAACCGGTTTCGGTGCTCCGTCAACCAAGTCTTTTGCGTCTTTCAAGCCAAGTCCTGTGATCTCTCTTACCGCTTTGATAACTCCTACTTTAGAAGATCCTGCATCTACCAGGATAACGTCAAACTCGGTTTTTTCTTCTGCCGCTTCTGCCGCTCCCGCTGCTGCTCCCGCCATCATGACCGGTGCTGCTGCGGATACTCCGAATTTCTCTTCTGCCGCTTTTACCAACTCGTTAAGTTCCAATACCTTCATATTCTCAATAGCTTCTAAGATTTGTTCGATATTCATTACGACACCTCCGTTTTTATTTTTTATATTATCGTTCTTATTCTTGCGTTTGTGCAGTTTCTTCTGCTTTTACTTCTTCCGCTGCAACCGGCTCTGCCACTGCATCTTCGGTTCCGGTAGCCGCTGCGGGAGTATCTCCTTCTTCCGCCTTCTTCTTTGCAAGTGCATCGAGAAGGTATACGAAGTTGGACAACGGAGCCTTGAAGCTTCCGACCAATTTTGCAATAAGTTCTTCTCTGCTCGGAATTTTGGAAAGTTCTGCCATCTTCTCCGCATCGTAGAAAGAACCTTCTACATAGCCCATTTTCATTTCCAACTTGGGATGTTTTTTTGCAAATTCACTGATAACCCTGACAGGAGCGATCGCATCTTCGTAAGATACTGCAAACGCGTTAGCACCTACCAAATCAACATCGTTAAATTTGTCATATCCTTCCAATTCAGCGGCAGCTCTTCTTACCAAGGTGTTCTTGTAAACCTTGTAGTCTACTCCCACTTCTCTGAATTTGTTTCGAAGTTCGGTTACTTCCTCTACGGTTAAACCTTTGTAGTCTACCACGACACAAGATACAGAACGCTGTAACTTGTCCGAAATTTCTTTGACTACTTCCGATTTCATTTCAATCGCCTTTGACATTTTGCACCTCCTTCTTATAGAAAAACCCTTGTATGCACGAAGACAACACAAGGGTCAAGCAATCATTCTGCTAGCTACCTCGGTAGGATTTTTAAGTGTTCACCCCTACGGTCTTCGGCAATATATTCAACAAAATTTATTCTAAATCAATTTTTCAATTTTGTCAATGTTTTTATTCGTTGACTCTGGTCGGGTTTACCTTTACTCCCGGTCCCATCGTACTGCTTACCGCAACGGATCTCAGGTACTGTCCCTTTGCCGCGGCAGGTTTCGCCTTAACGATTGCTTCCATCAATACAAAGAAGTTCTCAGATAGTTTTTCCGGTCCAAAAGATACTTTTCCGATTGGAACGTGGATGATGTTTGTTTTGTCCAAACGATACTCCACCTTACCCGCTTTGATCTCTTCGATCGCTTTTGCAACATCCTGTGTTACGGTTCCCGATTTCGGGTTCGGCATCAAGCCCTTGGGTCCAAGCACGCGGCCAAGTCGTCCGATTACACCCATCATATCGGGTGTTGCTACGATGACATCAAAATCAAACCAGTTTTCGGTTTGGATCTTGGTAGCCATATCTTCCGCTCCGACAAAGTCGGCTCCTGCCTGTTCCGCTTCCGTTGCTTTTTCCCCTTTTGCAAAGACCAAAACCCTCTTGGTTTTTCCTGTTCCGTGAGGCAGAACGACCGCTCCACGAACCTGTTGGTCAGCGTGTCTGGAATCTACGCCCAATTTGATGTGTGCTTCCACTGTTTCGTCGAACTTCGCAGATGCAACATCTGTAACGACTTTTAGGGCTTCAGAAGCATCATACAAATTGCTTCTATCGTATTTCTCGATAGCAGCCTTGTATTTTTTACTCAATTTCGCCATTTTTTACATCCTCCTTGTGGTTTTAACGGTAAATGTTGTGATATTTGCCTCCCACCAATCTATATCAGCAAATAGAATTAATCTTCTACAACGATTCCCATACTTCTTGCAGTTCCTGCAATCATACTCATAGCCGCTTCAACGGATGCAGCGTTAAGGTCATTCATTTTCACTTCTGCAATTTCTCTCACTTGTGCGGAAGTAATTTTTGCAACCTTGTTTTTGTTCGGCTCGCCCGAACCTTTTTCGATCTTTACCGCTTTTTTAAGCAATACTGCAGCCGGTGGAGTCTTAGTGATAAAGGTAAAGGATCTGTCCGCAAACACAGTGATTACTACCGGAATGATATATCCCGCCTGATCCGCTGTTTTCGCGTTGAATTCTTTACAAAATCCCATGATGTTTACTCCGTGCTGTCCAAGTGCAGGTCCTACCGGTGGTGCCGGTGTTGCCTTTCCCGCTTCGATCTGCAATTTGATCTGTCCAATAACTTTTTTCGCCATGTGTCTTGACACCTCCAATACAGTTTAGTATCTGTCTTCTTCTTTTTCTATCTGGGAAACTTCAATATCCATCAAAGTCTCTCTGTCTCCAAACATATAGATCTTGATCTTTGCCATTCCCTTTTCTTTTTGGATTCCCTGGACTTCTCCGGTAAATCCTTCAAATACTCCGCTCTTGACAACGACCTTCTCTCCAACCTCAAAATCGGTTCTGTATACCTTCTTGGGAGCTTCTTCCAGTCCCATGTTGATCACTTCCTGCTGTGTCAACGGAATCGGCTTTGAATTAGGTCCGACGAAGCCCGTGACGCCCTTGGTATTTCGCACAACATACCACGATTCGTCCGTAACGATCATCTTGACCAAACAATAGCCCGGAAAAATCTTACGAGACCTCGTATATCTCTTTCCGTTCTTTTCTTCAATCACTTCTTCCTCAGGAACGGATACTGCAAGGATGATATCCTCCATGTTCCTATTTTGAACCGCTTTTTCAATTGTAGCCTTGACCTTTTTTTCATGTCCGGAATAGGTATGAATCACATACCATTTGGCTTGTTCCAAGTCCGCCATAGATAATCGCCCTATGAGAAAATCCTCTCAAGGGCTGACCCTCCTTTTAGTTTATTCCTATCAGTTTTTCAACAACTTTTCCAACCACAGTATCCACTGCAAAGATGAATACAGCTGTTGCTACTACCATCAAAATTACGGTTAGAGTATGCTCTGACAGTTCTTCCCTTGAAGGCCAGTGAACTTTTTTCAGTTCGGTTTTCACCTCGGCAAGATATGATTTCTTTGCCTTGCTGTTTGTTTCCGTACTAGTCGGCACGCTAATCACACCCTTCGTTATTTCGTTTCTTTATGAGTTGTGTGCTTTTTGCAGAACTTGCAATACTTTTGAAGTTCAATACGCTCAGGATCGTTCTTCTTGTTCTTCATTGTATTGTAATTTCTCTGCTTACACTCTTGACATGCCAATGTTACTTTTACTCTCATTTAAGTGCACCTCCTATTAATTGTTCAATTAGAAGGATCTATTTAGTGCATAGATTGGTGTAAAAAATAATATACCAATAAAATTTATCACATATAAAAAAGATTGTCAATAATCCCTCAACATAAAGCATAAAAAGAGAAGCCGCAATCTTTGTGTGATGTATCCTCGGTATCCTATTGCTTCCACATTATATAAGCAAGACTCTTTTTTGTCAATCCCGAGTTTAAATAATTTCGCTCTTATAAAATTTTAAACTCGCTCTTTCTCTCGATCACTATATTATGTTCTTCCATGTAAAGAGGACGGCACCTCTCGATACCGACCTCCCTTACCTTCTTCGGTCCATCTCTTTAGATTTTTACGATCCAACCATCCGGAGCTTCGACCGTTCCCCACTGGATGCCCGTCAAGGTATTATAGAGTTGCGTAACCTTGGGACCCACGGTGTCTCCTTCACAGAAGACGGTTTCTTTTCCGTTGTGCATAATGGATTTGATCGGCGAGATCACCGCTGCGGTTCCACATGCTCCCGCTTCGACGAACTCATCGATGTTGTCGATCGGACAATCCCTCTCCTCGACCTTCATATTGAGATAATGCTCCGCTAAGTAAAGAAGCGATCTCTTGGTAATACTTGGCAGGATCGACGGAGACTTGGGAGTAACAAAGACATTGTCTTTGGTAATTCCGAAGAAATTCGCCGCTCCGACTTCTTCGATCTTGGTATGAGTTGCCGGATCGAGGTAGATTGCATCCGCATATCCCTGCTCGACCGCTTCCGCATGAGGAAGCAGGCTGCCCGCATAGTTTCCTCCGACTTTAATGCCTCCGGTTCCCATAGGAGCGGCTCTGTCGTACTCGGTCGTGATAAACGAAACAGGCTTCATTCCGCCCTTGAAGTAAGCACCTACCGGTGTACAGAATACCGTAAACAGATAATCCTGAGCAGGTTTAACTCCCACCATATCGCCAACTCCTATATAGAGCGGTCGTATGTATAGGCTTGCTCCCGTTCCGTACGGAGGTATAAATTCCTCATTGGCCTTTACCACCTGCTTGACGGCATCGACAAAAACATCCACAGGAATGACCGGCATCAACAATCTCTTTGCACTCTCCTGCATTCTTTTCGCATTTTCATCAGGACGGAACAGCACGATCTCATCTTTTGCGTTGCGATATGCTTTAAGACCTTCAAAGCACTGTTGTCCGTAGTGGAGACAAGCCGAACCGTTACTGATGGTCAACGTATTGTCCTCAACCAATTTTCCTTCTTCCCAATTGCCGTTTCGATAATACTTGACATAGCTGAAGTTGGTTCTGTGGTATGCAAATCCCAAGTTTTTCCAATCCAAATTCTGTGCCATAACAACTGCACCCCTCTCTTGATTCCTTCGTTTTGTTTCCTTACCTCCATCTCTTTGCTCCGAAGCGAAAGAGGTCTTCTCTAATTCTCAAAGCAAAAAGATGACAAATCCGAAAATAACTGTTACAATAACATCTATCTTCTCAATGAGAACCTTCCACCGTTATCGCTTGAATCGCCTGCCGATGTTGTTAAAACTACATGCTTGCTTGAACAGTTACATCGTCGGCACTCCATTCGAACAACAGCATATAGACGATCTCATTCGAAAGATTTGTACCCCTTGTTGAAACAATACAGGTTTATACTATTATTGTATCAGTATGTTAAAGTTCTTGCAAATCTTTTTGAAAGAAAGATCTCTGCAATTTTTCCGCCGGTTGCTTTGCTATAAGTATGCGGGCTTTTACCGAGTTTGTCCGGATCTGCTCGGAGCATGGTACAGACAAAACAATAACCCTGTGTATGTCGTCAGCTTTGAGAGGAAAACAAGTCATTTGTACAATCCTGTGTTTCGCTTACTCGGTTGTACGCTCTGAGATCTACAGGCATACAACTCATGTTTGGCAAACATACCTTCTGTTTTCCTGAACATTCAAACGGAACATCGTATTAACTCTATTCTCTGTTTGATACTATTTTTCAATAGAAGTATGGATATATCTATTTTTAAATCTATGAAAAATAGGGAGACACCGCATAATTCAAAGTATCATCGTAAAATATAAGTACTGAATTTCTCTAAAGTGTTGATTTGAAAAGGTTTCATTTCTTGCAAATCAATAGGAAAATCAAGATTTCATATTTGTGCGGTATTTCCTTGGTTTATCTTCTATTATGGGTCACAGATTGTTTATATCTACAATTCAAGGGAAGAATAGTATGAAATGTGAAGTATGAAACCTATATCATACTCGCAAAAACAAGTTACAGGATGGTATGCTTCAAAGTGTTCAACCTTTTAATTATATTATATAGATAACCGTATAACAAAAAGACAGATAAGGATATCATTATGGAAACACCTTTTTCAAGAACGGAACTGATCTACGGTGCGGATGCACTGCCCTTGCTGTCCTCCCTACACATTGCCGTCTTCGGAGTGGGCGGCGTGGGAAGCTATGCAGCGGAGGCCCTTGCCCGCACGGGAGTGGGAGAACTTACCCTTGTGGACTTCGATGAGATTGCAGCGAGTAACCTCAACAGACAACTCCCTGCACTCACATCCACCATCGGCAAAAGCAAGGTGGATGTGATGGCAAAGAGGCTCGTTGATATCAACCCCGAACTGATCGTACATCCGATCGCCGAGAGGTTTGATCTTAAAACCTCTCAAAAACTCTTAGAGCCTCACTATGACTTTGTCCTGGACTGCATCGATATGGTCAGCTCCAAGATCCATTTGATTGAAACCTGCATTGCCAAAGAAACCCCCATCATCTCTTCGATGGGAATGGCCTCCCACAAAGATCCCGGGAAGATTCAAGTGTCCGATATCTCCAAGACACATATGTGCCCTTTAGCAAAGGTAATGAGGAGAGAGTTGAAAAACAGGGGGATAGGGCATCTTCCGGTCGTCTTTTCAACGGAGGAGGTCACTCTTCCCTACAAAAAGGTCTTCTCCGAGTCCGGAAAACAGATCAACGGAAGCCTGGCCTTTGTAACGGGGGTCGCGGGGATGTATATGGCAGCCTATGTTTTAAATAATGTTTTGGGCAGCAAGAAATCTATCCTATAAGAAAAGAGTGTGAATATCATACGAAGTCATAAAGGGATACCTGCGAAGAGCAGGGTTTTTGAAAACTTTCTTTTCAAAACCATGATTTGAAAAATGGCAAAAAAGATTTTGAAGGATAACCAACAATTCAAAAAAACAGCATGAAACCGGTTTTATATGAGGGGCATACTTCTCAAAACCATTCATTTCACAAGCTTTCTATTATATATTAAAATCAAGAGAACGGCACAGTATCGCTTTGTGCGGTATTTCCATAACTATAACATTCAAAAAGGAGGAAGAGCGTTGAAAGTAATCGGGATCATCGCGGAGTACAACCCGTTTCATAACGGACACCTGTACCATATCAATCGTTCCGTCTCAATGACCAAGACAAAAAATGTTGTAGTCATCATGAGCGGAAACTTCGTTCAACGTGGAGAGTGCGCCATCATAGACAAACACCTTCGTGCCAAGACCGCCGTCCAAAACGGAGCTTCCCTCGTGCTGGAACTTCCGACACTATATGCGACACAAAGTGCGGATCTCTTTGCCAAGGGTGCGGTAGACATACTCAACAGCCTGGGGATCATCGACTACCTCTCCTTCGGGAGCGAAAGCGGAAACCTTGAGAGTCTCTCTTCGGTCGCCTCCTTCATCCATGAAGAGCCTCACGAGTACAAGATTTTATTAAAATCCTATCTCAAAGAAGGACTTTCATTTCCTCGAGCCCGCAGCAGAGCTCTGGAAGTTCTTACAGGGATAGGCTCCATCTCGACACCCAATGATGTTCTGGGAGTGGAATACCTCAAACATCTTCTACGTTCTTCAAGCGGCATCAAGCCGATCCTTGTTCCCAGAAAAGGAGCGGGACACAACGATACACAGATTCACGAAGGGCTCTCAAGCGCCACGTCGATCAGGGACTATCTGGAACAGATGTCAAAGGAGTTTTGTGGGATCTCTCCTCTAAGCTCTTTGGAAATTCTGTCTTCCATCCCTCCATCCACTTTGGATGCCCTCCTGTATTCTCATGCCAACTATCGTTGGATGAACACCGATGTATTCCTGCCCGATATCAAGACCATCATCCTGCGGGAAATGCAGGAGATCAAACGTTACTTCGAAGTTTCGGAGGGACTGGAGAACCGCATCTACGAGAACTTTCTGGACTCGGTGAGCCTGGAAGACATTTGTATGAAGATAAAGACTAAACGCTATACCCTTACAAGGATCCGCCACATCCTTCTGAACATCCTGCTCAACATTACCAAGGATACAATGAAACGTCTGATCTCATCGGAAGATGTCGGATATGCACGCATTCTCGCCTTCGACGAAACGGGGCGAAAACTTCTGAAGAAATGTAATCCCCGCCTTCCATTGATCAACAAAGCTTCTTCATTCCGTCCGGAGAATGAGAAGCAGGAACTGCTTTGGAAGAGCGATCACATTGCCGATACCCTGTATTACAGCAGGTATGATTCGCCGTTTTCCAACAGCTTCGTCCTGTCCCCGGTCTTTGTTGCAAAGCGAAGTGAATAACAACACAAAAGAGAGCGGAAGTATTCTCTTATCCGCTCTCTTTTGTCATTGAAATCTTATTCGTTTCTATACTATCCATTCGAACCCTTGATATCCATAATCTTTTTACTATTATCCGGTAAAATTGACAATTTGAATGCTTTGAAACCTGGAATCCTCCAACTTTGTTTCGTAAGGATTTATTCTGTATACCCGGCATTTGAAATGAAGAATAGTATTAAGGAGATATCTCACAATTTGAAGAAGCAGAAGAAATTCAGCTGTTCTTGGGCAAACACATTTCTGAAACCTCTCATTTTAGAGACTTTCCATATCCTGCAAAACAAAATCATTTTGTGTCTTTGTGCGGTACTTCTTTAACAGTTTCTACGCCTTTAAAGATTCCTTGAGGATAGCGATAACATCCTGCTTGCTCAAAACCTTATAGCCCCCGTCCAGAATAACCGTACCTTCCGCTATCCCTTCGAGCATATCCTCGGTGACTCCGAGTTCTCCGGCGTTCATAACAACTCCCACTTCCTTCATCCAAGCTTCCATCCTTTCAAGACCTTCCAAGGCGATCTGCTCGTCGGTCTTTCCTTCCGCCTTGACTTCCCATACACTGACGGCATATCTCTTGAACTTGTGCAGTCCGTAAGGAAGGATGTGTCTGTAATAAGGAAGTGAGACTGAAGACAGGGTCATACCGTGGGTCGCGTCCGTGTAGGCCCCGATGCTCTGACCTATCATATGCACCATCCAGTCCTGAGTCTTCGCCTTACCTATCATGGTGTTAAGAGCCATGGTCGCCGTCCACATAATATTACTTCGGGCCTCATAGTTGTTCGGCTCTTTGACCGCGATCCTCGTACTGTGGATCAAAGATCTGAGCAGACCTTCCGCCAAGTAGTCGGAGGTATTGTCGTCCTCTCCCGAAAAATACTGCTCCAAAATGTGGGACATAATGTCAAAGAACCCTGATACCATCTGATACTTGGGCAGACTGAAGGTGTAGACGGGATCAAGGATGGAGAACTTCGGCATCAGTTCTTCCCTGAACACATGACCGATCTTAAGCTTTCGTTCTTCATTTGTGATGACCGAGCCCCCGTTCATCTCGGAGCCGGTGCCTACCATCGTGAGAACACAACCGATCGGAAGTACCTTGTTATCAGGCTCCTCCGACCTCATAAAGAACTTCTCCCACGGATCTTCCTCGCAGAAGATAGAGGCAGACAAAGCCTTTGCATAGTCACAGACGGAGCCTCCTCCGATCGCAAGGATGAACTCCACCTCGTTTGCTCTTGCAACTTCGATCCCCTCATAGAGTTTGGCAAGGGTCGGGTTGGGCATTACCCCCGGCAACTCGACAATCGTCTTGCCTTCTTCTTCCAAGACGGCCCTCACCTCGTCGTATATTCCGTTCTTCTTGATGGATCCACCCCCATAGACAAGAAGTATCTTCCGTCCATAACTTTTCATTTCCCTCTTCAGATACTTCAATGACCCTTGCCCGAAGTAGATCTTCGTAGGATTTGCATACTTAAAATTTCCCAGCATTTCAACTTCCCCCTTATCGGTTTCCATACAAAATAAGTAACTGCCTATTCTTGCTATTATTGCAAAAAATTGGCTACACCTGTAACAATTTACACTTTTCTACCTTCTTATTCTACCCCATATCCTCACTGCTCTACCTTTTATTTTGAAATACAGACTCATTCGTACCATGGAAACACCGAATAAGAGCAAGCTTCTTATTTTTCTTGAGTTTACAAAACGCAGAATACTGCAAAAAAGCATAATACTATTTTTCAATAGAAGTATGGATATATCTGTTTTAGATGACGAAAAACTATGTTGTCTTCTATGGGTCACAGATTATTTATATCCACTACTCAAAAGAATAATAGTATAAGAACTATCTCGGATCTCAAGAAATAGTCATCTTTCTTGCAAAGTCTCGCTCCTTGATCATTCTTCTATCAGACATACAAAAAGACCGATACCAAACCACATTTTGATACCGGCCCCGTCTTTATTCCTCTTCCTTCTCCAAGGCTTCGGACTTAATCTTCAGTTTTTCCAACTCTTCATAGTTTGCGCTGATACGGGCATTGACCCTCTCCATATCCATCCCGAGTTTTTCGAGGATGTCCTGAGCATAAGAGATCGAACCGTTGCGAAGTTCATTTCCGTCGGCAATGGCTCTCTCGATGATCTCCTTCGCCCTCTGCTCCGCCTTCTTGACAATAACATGTTCCATGATCATCTCTTCGGCTTCTTCTCTCGCCTGCGCCCTGATCTGCTCCGCTTCTTCCTGTGCATCATCTATAAACTTCTGTCTTTCCTTATTGATCCACTCGGCCTGCTTAAAATCCTCCGGCAGACCCAACCTCATATCGCTGATATACGACAAAGCAAGTTCTCTATCGATGGAAACCTTATTCCCGAACAGTGTCTTCGTTCCCTCTTCAAGCATCGATTGAAGCTCATCCAATATCTTTAACACTTCCATGCCTATATCCTCCCTTTCAGTTTCTCTTTCAATTGCTGATACGCCACAGCCGGAACCAGATCGCCTACGCATCCTCCAAACTGCGCCACCTCTTTGACCAGACTCGAACTGAGGTAGGCATAGCTGGGATTCGTCATCAAAAACACGGTATCCACTTGAGGATACAATTTTTTGTTCATCTGTGCCATCTGGATCTCATATTCATAGTCCGAGATTGCTCTCAGACCTCTGATGATGATCTCCATGTTATTCTGCCTGCAATATTCTGCGAGCAGACCCGAAAAACATATGACTTCTATGTTATCCAAGTGTCTCGTTGATTCCTCGATCAACCTCTTTCTCTCTTCAAAACTGAACAGACCCTTTTTTTGAGGATTGACAAGTATGGCTACGGTCAAGTGAGCTGACATGCTCGCCGCTCTCTCTATGATATCCAAATGTCCATTTGTAATAGGATCAAAACTTCCGGGATAAATTGCTCGTTTCATTTTTTCTCTTCTCTCTTTGTTTAAATTTGTTTCCTTCGATATATACAGATCCTCGACTTGGAATACACCTTTTCTTTCGTCCTGATCAATCTCTCCGTCTCCTCTGCGCTCTGTACTCCCTTATCGGTCTCCAGTATCACATACCCGTCCTCACTTAAAATATCGCTTTCATCGATCTCTTTCAAAACGGTTGCAAGCATTTCCCCGTGATATGGAGGATCTACGAATATTATATCAAATTTATTTCCCATTTTGTGGGTTTTTGTCAAAAAAAACGCATAATCCTCGTGAAATATCGTTGTTTTGTCCTCCAAACCGCAGATACTTACGTTCTTTCTTATCAAATCGATCGATCGACGCTCCTTGTCGACAACGACGGCACGGGAAGCTCCCCTGGACAAGGCTTCAATTGCCATGGCCCCCGTTCCTCCGAACAGATCCAAGACCTCAGCCTCCGGGATCTCGAAGGCGATCATGCTGAATACGGCCTCCCTCACCCTGTCGAGGGTGGGTCTTACGCTATAGTCCTCGGGCGGGATAAGTTTCTTTCCCCGCAGTCTTCCCGCAATCACTCTCATCTTGTTTCCTCCTAGTGTAGTAGATTGATATTTAGGCTTATTTAACATCTTCATTACAAGTCGGAATAAGCCGGAAGGTTTCACAGCATAGTTGAAATCACTATGAATTTCAACATATCCTAATGCTAAAGAAATACCGCACAAAGGCAAGTTTTTGGTTTTTCTCCGGTTTTATAAAAAACGAAAATCTGTCATCTCAAGGAAATACTGCACAAAGACACAAAAGGATTTTCCCTTTATTTCACGAAGTGTAGAAACTCCTCCAAGTACACACTTTTGGGAATGACTTCGTTCAAGAAAAACTAATGTTTTACTGCTTTTTCGAATTATGCGGTGTTTTCTCAATATTTTTAAGAATCTCAGCCTTTGTATAATACTATTCTTCCCTTGAGTTGTGGATATAAACGATATCTGATCCGAAGAAAACAAAATAATTTTTTGCAGTCAAAAAATAGATATATCTATACTTCTGTTGGAAAATAATATAAAATCGGTTTTATGACTATTCTTCGAATTATGCGGTATTTCCCTAATTCATAGCAATTTCTCTCAGCTTTCTCTCCATGGTCTTCTCCACCTTTTTCTGGAGGATGAATCGTTCCAGATCCGTGATCTCTTCGCTCTCGTTCAATATTTCTTCCACATCCTCCTTAGCAAGGAGAAGAACCTCCCTGTGTTTCATAAGATCCGCAAGCTTAAATTCGGGCAGGCCGTGTTGGCGCAGTCCCAAGACCTCTCCCGGCCCTCTAAGCTCCAAGTCCTTTTCGGCTATGACAAAGCCGTCGTTCGTCTCCGCCATGACCCTCATCCTCTCCAAAAGAACATCGTTGTATCCCTTGTAAATCAGGTAGCAGTAGGATTGAGCAGCTCCCCGGCCTACGCGTCCGCGCAGCTGATGCAACTGCGAAAGCCCGAACCTCTCCGAATTTTCGATGATCATACAAGTCGCATTGGGCACGTTGATCCCGACCTCGATGACCGTTGTGGAAACCAGCACATCTATGCTCCCTTCCCGATAGCGCGACATAATGTCGTTTTTTTCGCTCGCCTTCATCTTTCCGTGCAAAAGCTCTACACGGTATTCCCGAAAGACACCCGTCTTTAAAGAATCGCACAACTCGGTCGCCGACTTCAGATCCAAGGCCTCGCTCTCCATCACCAGAGGACAGACGATGTAGACCTGCCTTCCCTCCCGAAGCTCCGACAGGGCTCCCTGGTAGGCGATCCTCCTCTTCCTGTCTTCCATCACCTTGGTAACGATCGCCTTGCGACCCTTGGGAAGTTCATCGATGATTGAAATGTCCAGATCCCCCTGTAGCACAAGGCTAAGCGTCCGAGGTATCGGAGTTGCGGTCATCACTAGGATGTGAGGGCTGATCTCATAGTCCCCGGTTAAGCGGTTGCGTTGCTTGACTCCGAAACGATGTTGTTCGTCGGTGATCGTAAGACCGAGTTTTCGAAACCGCACCCCTTCCTGGATGACCGCATGGGTACCTATGACGAGATCGACCTCGCCCTCTTCGATTTTTTGGTAAATCTCCTTCTTTTTCTTGCCCGTAACACTGCCGGACAAAAACTCTATCCTTAAACCGTAGGGCTCGAATATCTTCCGCGCCCCTTCGTAATGCTGTTTTGCCAACACTTCGGTCGGTCCCATCAACACGCTTTGACAGCCGTTCAAAAAACAGAGATAACAGCAGAGCCAAGCGACGATCGTCTTTCCGCTGCCCACATCGCCCTGGACCAGCCTCTGCATGGGCACTTCCTTGGACATATCCTCCAAGAGCTCGCCCAGCACCCTCTCCTGTGCCCCCGTCAACTCAAAGGAGAGAGCAGCTCGAAAGGCCTGTATTTTTTCCTTATCCGTCTTCATCGCATAGGCCTTGGACTTCCCCTGATGTTTTCGGATCCCGAGCAGGCTCATCTGTAAGAAGAACAATTCCTCATAGATCAGCCGATACCTCGCCCTCTTCAGAGCGGAGATATCTTCGGGAAAATGAATGTTTCGAACGGCAAAATCAAGGGGTGCAATCCTCCTCTTCTTCATCAGACGATTCGGAAAAAAGTCCATGATATCGTTGATCTCAAGCAGGGCCGTAGCCATCGCCTTGACGAGTTCATTGTTGCTCAAACCCTGTATGACCGAATAGACGGGATAGATTCGGTTCATCAGCTGATCCCTTCCGTAAGGTTCGATCAAGGGAGAAGAAAACTCCCACCTCTTGCCGACCCTCTGACAGGGGCCGTAAAACTGAATATGATCTCCTACGCGGTAACTGCTGCGGAAGTAGGCTTGATTGTATAGGGTGAGGGTCGCCTGTGCAAGCTCCGTCGCCACCTTGACCTTCGTCAAGACCATCTTGGGTTTCGGCCTGCTCTCCATGATATCGATGATGATGCCGGAAGAAAACACTTTTTCGCACTCGCAGATCTCCTCCAACCTCTTGTAACTCTTCCTGTCCTCGTAACGAAAGGGGTAGTAGCTCAACAGATCTTCCACGGTCTCCACTCCGATCTTTGCAAAGAGCTTCGCCTTTTTTTCTCCTATCCCTTTGATCTCAAGAATATTGTCGCTTAAGACCATGAACCTCCTCCTTCCCATACTCCACTGATCCACACATCTCGGTTTCCTCGTTTTTATTAAGAAAACCGGATTTAGTCTGTCTTTTTGAATTGTACAGTATAGGTTTAAAACCCAGTCTACTGATACATTGATATTCCTATCGGTTTCAACTGGCTGTTAACCTTTTCTCCTTAGGACATACCTCGCAAAGATAGAACTTGTTCTTTCCGTTGTTTTGTAGCAGGCTACGTTCTTGCAAAATAAGTGATTTCACCAATTTTATTTTTTCCTTCATCCGGTTTTCATCCGTCTTTTTGGATCGTGCGGTATCAAGCGTAATGGGGATGAAAAACAAGGCCGGCTGTCCATATACTGCTACACTCGTGAAACAGAGATACAACCGCCGATTTTTATCAGAAGAGGCAAAAAACTTTGAAACGGATGTTTCAGAATGTTTTCGTTTAAAAGTCTCCTCCATATTCTATTCTGAGTCGCAACAAAAACACCCCTCCTACTCCGGAAAGATGCAAAAATATTCTCCGAAACCGTAGGTCGTCTTTTTTCCCAAATGAAGGTACTCGCCAAGCTGAATATACGGCAGATACTGTTCCATATCTCCCTTAAACAGAAGTTCGAACCGATCGCCCTCCAAAAACGAGGTCGCGATCACATAAGGCTTGCGATGGAGCACCGCATAAGGTATAACAAACTCCCTATCCTCATATACATCTATCATTCCCGCTATCCGATAAAAGAGCGCATCAATAAACTCACTGAACCCCCAGGTCAGGTGCATATTGTTTTTGGTAAGCAAAGGTGTCTTAAAACGAATGATCAGTTCCAAACCTCGTTTTTTCTTCTCTAATCTGTTTTCAAAGTCATCCGTCCATACCGACTCTCGGATCATATCTTCTTCAAAACAATCCTCCATCGCCCACAGAACCTTTTTCTCGGCCTGCGAAAAGATTTCCACCAATGTAAAATGCTTACTGAAACCCCATTTGACATCTCGAAATACCGTCTTTACGACTTCGACCAGATGCTGCTTGTAACGAACAGCCTCCCCAAAGAGAGTAACCGAAAAAACCGACCTTTCACCCTTTGAGATGACTTCTCTGTCAAGCTCTGCAACACCTATCACAAAAGGAACGGGTAAGGATGTAAACTCCGGATGCTTACGAACAGGCTTAAACACATCGCTGTAAATACACCCTCCCTCAAAGGTACAATCGACGCATAAAGGATTACGTTCCGGACAAAACAGGTGGACCATCGCCTGCCCGATCGCTCCCCTGACCTTGTTCCCTACAAAACCCCTACTTCTATAATCTTGAGTCGCCTCAATACAAAACTCCAACTTCAAAAATCTCAGTCGATTCATCATATCTCCTTCCGGTCATCCATTTCGGTCTCTTGCCGCCCATTATCGTAACTAAGTACCGGCTTTACTTCATACTGTTATTAAATCATATTTTGAAGTAAAACGCTACAAATTTCAGATTTTTTGTTCGGTCTTTTGTTCAGGAATTCTAATTTCTTGCCCTGTAACTCGTTTGAGAGCAGGAGCGGAGCAATATCGTTTGACTTCAATAAGGGTGATGCCATATACCACAGCAATAAAAAAGAAGGGAGCACGGTCTCTTAAAACCGTGCCTCTCCTTCCTTATTTCATCCTGCCGGATCTTTATACTATTCTCTGATAGGACCGTGGTTATATCCACACTCGCAAACATAAGAATCTGTTTTATCAACCACAGAACAAAGATGTGTCGATATCAACAATTCGAATGAATAGCAACATTGGGTCGGTCGTGAAACCGGAATCCTGTGATCCTCCAAGCCGTTTTCATCGATCATACATTCTACTCCCCTGACAATTCAAGCTAAGAACCGTATACTTCCCCCGCCCATCTCCTTCTGTCGGCATTTTTCTCTATTCTTCTTGATATTTTTTCAGTTTCTGATTTTCATCGAGAATATCGGGAAGAGTTTGTTCTATCTTTTCTCTTCCTACCGTGCCTCTGTTTTTTGTAAACCATCTGAATATCTCAGGTTTCTTAACGTCGGTGATCCTAGGATAGGAGAGAAGCTTCGACTCACCTTTCTCTAATTCCTTCGAGTATCTTAAGATATATTCTTTTGCATTATCGTAAGAGCTATTCGGTTTATAGTCTTCCAACTTAATATCTTCTTCCACCCTGTTTATTGTAGCCTCTTCCAATCGGTACTTCACTGCCTTTGCCTCGTCTACCTTGATTTTTACCGCTCCCATTCCATAAGGTTTACCCCTGCCGATGCGATGGAATGACTCCTCTTCCAAATTAAGGCAGAAGATCAGAGCGGAAAGCTCCTCTTTTGTAACATCCTCAAAATACACCTTAAACTTGGTACTGCCCTTTGTCAAACATCTTACCGCAGAAGTCATATTTAACTTTTGTTCCCTGACCCTGGTTCTTACATTTTCCTTAGGGATAGGGATCATACCGATATCTTCTTTTTTCCCCAACCAATATACCTTTCGACCTTTAAGTTTTGCTTCATAGGATGTCTCTACCCTATTACGACCTTGCACATCGATACGATAATCATAGTTCCATATTTGAGGGTCTCCATCAGGTTTCTGAAGATAAAATTCCGTCGAAGAATACTGAGGCGTTCCCAAGATAGGAAGAAATCTCGGAACTTCAAACTCAGCTCCTTCTATTACTTCGGTGTCGGTAAACCGAAGTCTGGAAGCAAGGGCATCCGAAGAGCCTTCTCCCTTGCCCACCATTCCGAAGAGCCTGCAGGCAGGGCACCATCCTCCACTTCCGTCGCAGGGTTGGTGCTTAAAGTGGTTTTCCTCCAAGAGCTTGGATATCGTCTTATCAAAGACCTCCTTGGTGATCATGGCGGGAGACAGATAGTATACCGTATTTGCTCCATCTCTCACACAGGAATAGAAGACCGGAAGATACGGATCCGTAACGGTTTCATTCTTTTTTCCCTTATAAATATCAGCGTACTCCTTATGAGAGGGATCTTGGTATCGTTTTAAAACCTCTTCAAATCTGTTCATATCATCTTTTTTAAAATCTCTCTCTCCTATTAACCGTCCTCCCAATGCCTTAAAAATCAAAACGGAATCATGATGTTTTTTCCTTCCGAATTTTTCACCGATCAACACATAGCCTTTTTGATATCCCGGTGCCGGAGTTCTCCGGATGTCATCTACTCCTTTTGTTCCGGTATCAACCCGTCTACCATTGTTGATCGTTATATACGTAGCTGCAGTAGGCCTTACATAAACTAACTCTCCGGTCTTATAAGTTGTTCTTCCGACTGATTTGCCGAAGGTCGTTCTTCCTGTTGTGTTTAACATCAATCGTTCCGCTTGGTATAAGACCCCTGCATTGACATCCAGGATACCCGCCTTCTTCGGCTTGGAGGTACGCTTATAGGGCAGGTTCTCTTCATCGATCACACAAAGGCACGAGTTCGTCAACTGTTCATAGATATTACGAACTACACCCTTGATCTCACTTCCCGGTATCCTCGGATATTTGGGAGCATACTTCGGATACTCTTCTCCAAACTTGCTGCCTACCTCACATCCGTACATATCATCATAAGAAAAAAATTCATCAAAGAAGATTCGATCCTTTTTATCATTGTTGTCAAACATAGTTCCGAACAGCTTGAACCTCTTATTGGTATTGGGGATAAAGAGAGGAGATTTAACCTCCAAAGAGCACTCCAGATATCCGCTCAGTTTTGCTTCCGAAATTTCCCCCTGAAACTCACCGTCACCTCGCAAGAACTTCTTTCTGGAGGGCTCTTTATCTTCGATCGGCACAAAGGTATAGGGGTTGATAAAATGAGTTTCTGCGCTTGTAGCAACCGGGACTCTTCCGCCACCATGACCGGCACCGGCGTCCCGCCTTTGTCCTCCGGTGTTTGCTCTGTTTTGGTTTGCACCATACCCCGCATGATGTTTTCCCTTCTTTTTGTTCTTGCCCATTATTGTTTCGCCTCCTCACACTCGGATCCCTCACAATTCTCAAATCCGACAAACCTCGAATCCACGAACTCCAATTCACCTTGAAGGTTAAAGTAGTTCCTTACCCTGATAAAGAGTTTTTTTGACGAATGACCGCACACCTTGACCTTCTCCCATACCTTGTGCAATTCATCAAAGAACTCGCAGTTTACTTCGTTGGAATCAACTTTTTCTGTCGGCTTCTTATCCGTCCTCACCCTTCCCTTCCATCCGTCTTGGGTCCTGATGAGATACAATTCTCCATCCTCTCCAAAGATGCGAAGTTCGGTCAACTTCTCGATCTCTTTTATATCAAAGCTTCCATTCTCCGGTACCGCCTTCACTTCCACCCTGTCCGTGTAGTACAAAAGAGCATATTTATAACCCTGAGGATCTTCACGAGAAATAGAGTAGCTCCCCTTATTGACCGTCGGCTTAAGGTTTAGAGGAAGTTCCTCTACCACTGAAAATCCCTTGCAAAACGTTCTATATCCTTGCATCTCGTTCTTCCTCCCTTCCCAAAGCTTTGAACATACCCGCACCGATCGACGTATTACCGCCCACTGCCAACAAGCCCTGTTCCAGATCCTGAATACAAACATCGATCAAACTCTTTGCCATAGCAAAGTCTTTTATATCCTTTCTTATTTTGATCTCAAGACAAAACTTGGCAAGCGGGGACTCACCGTCTTTTGCACAGGCGATCCTCTCCGTAAACAGCGCTCCCGTCTGTAAGGCGGAGCCGCTGAACCGGTCAATTGCACTGCGTGTACGATTGAGCATAACGACGGTTTCCTTATGGATCGTGGTTTCTCTGAATATAATATTCGACTTGGACTTCTTCTTCTTATCGTTCGGATCTCTTTTCAGTTCGCCTTTGTCATCCAGCTTTGTCCGATAACCGAACATGGCATCGAGCAAGGCTTCTATGCCCGTATGACCTGCTCTCTTAAGGATCTTGGCACAGTGATGACGAAAAGCGCCTGCCCATGCGGTTCCCGGAATAACAGGGTTGCCGTTTCGATCGACCAGGGTCTGAGCATCTACGAACTTGCTCTCCTTATCTTCCGGATCCGTCTTCGCAAGCGTAGCATAATCTCGAAGAAACAAGAACCCGTCCAACGCGATCTCCTTACAAATCACTTCATAAGCAGACTTGTAAGCCGTTGTGGCTGTTTGTTCCCAAGCTTCCCATTTTACTGATTCCCCGTTTTTATCCGAGTCCCAGTCTGCACCCAAGGAGATATAGGCGGACATATTCTTATTGAGGTCGATCATTGCGTATCTTACTTCCGTCAACTCAAATTCACCGAACCCCCTCGTGGTTTTTGCTCCGATTCGAATATCGCCCTTATTCAACCCCTCAATGATCCTGCTTAAAAGTCCCTTGGAAAACTTCTCATCTTCGGTCAACCATTCAACTCGGAACTTAAAACTCGCTCCCGCTTCTACGACCTCATAATCAAACTTGCTCTTATCGACCGATACCTTATGGTTGAGTCTTACCGAATCCCGAACCTTAGTCGTAATTCCGAGATCTTGCTTTGTCTTGGCGGTCTCGAAGGCATCGTAGAAGATGATCTTACTCTCCAAGGTATCTCTGCTGTCCGAAGTTCTTCCAATCTTACCTCCAAACACCTCTGTAATGCTTTTTTTTCTGTCTCCTGTCTCCTGTTTCTCTCCAACTTGGTTTTCCGCAGTTTCTATTTTCTGCTGTTTTTCTTTCAAAGCTCCATCTTCCAAAAAATGTCTGCATACGCCCGCCAAGGTCGTTCCCGGAATAAAGATCTCATCCCTTCCGTTTCGAAGTACATCGCTGTCGGAACCTTCATCTTTTCCGCTTCCTATCATAAAAGGTGTCTTCGCCGTCAAAATCCCCTTTAACAATAACAACATCTTCTACTCCCTCCCCTCTTCATTCTTCTTTTTATTGTGTTTCTCCCTATAATACAGTTTGGCCGCCTCAATATATCCCTGCATAAAGACTCGAAGCATCCTCTCCTTTTCTCCATTCAAACGACCGAGATCTTTCAAGTCTTTGAGAATAAAGGCGATCCTCCTTTCGGAGTTTGCGACCTTTGCTCCTTCTGTAACCTCCTGCTCTTGAAAATATTCATCAAATTTTTTCACCGCATTGTTCGAGAATCCTCTGATCTCCTCATTACTGGCTCCTGCGAAGTTATTTGCGATATATGCCTTCAATTCTGTTTCAAAATTGCTCTTTCTCTCCACAGCCTTATATGCCGTTAAGAATCGCATTGCCGAGGATGAGCTGAGCCCCGCAGTTCCTTTACAATAACTTCTTGCCCCATGCTCTCCAAGCGTCCTGAACTCATCCAATGCCTTTCTCACCAAAACCTCTGTTATGATCTTCTTAGTTTCTTCCGCTAGGTTCCCAAGAGATCCTCCCTCTTGTGTCTTGGCGTTTACGACTTTCTTGAGTTTGTATTCCTTTTTACCGATAGGACGGATCTCATATTCTCCGCAACCCTCCGTCTGCAGGATCCCCATAAAACCCTTCGTCTTCGAGGGTGAATCGCCGTTCAATTTTACGACTACTTGAGTTCCTTTTGCAAAAGCCGTATACCTTCTCTTGGGCAGTTTCCACTTGGAATGATAGCCTCCGACCGTCTCCGTATCGGTATAGACCTTCTCTACCTCAGCTTTATCTCCAAACAGAGCTTTTACTTCCCTCTTAAGAAGAGAGCCGTCCGAACGATTCACTCCATATTCATCGACAAGCACCGTATCGGAAACCAGATTTACAATCACCTTACACAAAAATTTACTGTCCGAACTGCCTGTATCGACCTCCCCGAAGGTGAATTTCGCCGCCGCATACTGCGCATTGGAAGAAGCTCCGATCACGATCGATCCTTTTTTATCCCGGATCAGACCCTCCAGCACCTTGATTTTTTCGGCATCGTCCGCCTCGATCCTTCCTCTAAAAACTTGAGAACGACGTAAACTCGTCAGCATGAACAGGTCATGCGTCTTCTTTGCATAGTGGTATTCCATCCTGTCCGCCGGAGTCAAGGCTATCAGTTCTTCTTCGTTTTCTTTTTTATTAACGGTGTAATAGCCCGATGTCCTCATATACTGTGTATTCTCTTCCGGTGTAAAACCGTCCGCCATACTGTATATCTTTGAGGAATCGTTCTTGACGGTCCTCATCCCCTTGGGTAGGGGAAGGCATCTTTCTTCACCATAACTCAAATAAGCGTTGCTGAAACGAATCCCCAACACATAGTCATGGATCTCATCCTCCTTCACCTTCCCGCAAGCAAGCAACTCGTTGATAAACATCCCTTGGACTGCGCTCCCTGCTATATAGTCTCCGGGGGAGATCACATCGGCATCGAGCTCTATTACATAGGCAAGACTCGCTCCTTTGACCGACTCCTCGGACTTATCCTCACCCTTCTCAGGGTCTGAGCATTTTTTCAAAGAAAGGGTGCACCTGACTTCTCCAAAGCCCCTTGTGCGATTCAAGCCGATCCGACGAAGTATCTTGCAGGAGTTCTCGATCAACTTATGTTCCTCACTTTCCTCTCCCGCCCTCAACTCCAACTCCGCATAGAAGACCTCTCCCTTGGGGACCGCTCCGATCATCCTTAGAGAATGATCTCTCGCGATCCCCTTCTCATCGATCGCCGTAGAATAACGTTGCACGGTATAGATGGACTCCACAGCCTTGGGTGTTACCAGCTCCGCCTGACTTCCTGCCAAGGATCTCAACTCTCTTTTGATCTCCTTCGCATTCTCGAGCTCCGCGTTTCCCACACGAAGGAGGCCGGCATTCTCTCCCGTTCCAAAAATATTGTCGATCAAATATTTCTTTGTTTTATCATACTCTACCAAAAACTCCGCCCTATCTCGGATCAGTCCCTTAAGCCTCTTTCCGTAGATAACAGGCAGACCCCGCTCATCATAGCTTGAACTCATGTCCTGATAGATCCCGTCGCCCTCTCCGCTTCCGCAACACATATCGGAAAGGAGCTCTATCTTCAATTCAAAACGGATCATACTGTCTCAACCTCTCTTTCTTCCCTTATCGGTCCATCATCCACCTCAAAATCCATCACTTCCAAAGCATCGAAGAAGTACGCATATCCCTCATCAAATCCTTCTCCACCCTCTGTAAACGCATGTTTTGCAATCTTTCTCAGGATCCTTCCCTCATCTCTTTCCAACATAAACTCATAGTGCCTTTGAGCCTCACCCACACTCTGAGCATAAGCGTTTCGCAGTGCTTTCAACTTACCGCGTGCGATCTCTTCGCCTTCCACAGCTTTTCGTAGCCTAGATCTCAACTCCTTGAAGTTCTTGTATGAGTTCAATTCTTTCGCTTTATCATCCTCATGGAAGAAATAAGGTCTGAGGTTAAGACGGTAGGTCTTGCTATTGCTTTGTTTGATATAGTTTTCTGTCCTATATTCTTCAAGGCCGGATCTCATCCCGCTCTGAACGATGTGGAAGTCCACAGTTGAAACCTTGTGCTCATGGTCTTTCTTGATCTCTTTTGCAGACTTACACAGCTCTTCCGCTATATCGTATGCCACATAGAAGGGGAACTTGTCATGCACGAACACAACTCCGGCACTTGCAGATACCTTAAAACTATGTTTCTCCATCTTCGGATAAGAACCGGCACAATTGCGATTCTCCTTTAGTTTGGACATAAATGCCTCCACAAAGTCAAAGGCCTTCTCCGCCTCTATCAGGAAGGTAATGTCATCCCCATCGGATATAAGCGGTCGAAGAGGGAGCTCATCTTCAACAGATTTTCCGGAAGGATAGATCTTATCTATCGCTGCATCCATAGTCTTTCGGTACAAGCGGTCGATCTCCTGCGAGATTGCACGCATCTCCAACATTGCATTTTCGAAATCTTTTTCTTTGCTAAATTTCTCTACAGCGCCTTCTATCTGTCGTCCCATGCTGTCTCCGTCAATATGAACGACTGCGACAAAACTCTTCCTGTCCTCCTTTCGGAAACGTTCAAACTCCGTAGCGTAGGCTCTTGTTCCCTCTTTTTCGGGATCTTTTTTAACAGCTTTAAAGCTTCTGCGTTTTTGGATCCTGCTCACCGCGCCGTACTCCGCCTTATCCTTATCCCCCTCCGGTTTGATCAGAGTGATCGGCTCCAAAGTGATCGGATCGTGTTCTCCGATGGCAAAGCCCGTAGCCAGACGGATCGGCGATGGGTGATGCTTCGAGACCGCCATCTTCTTCATCAGTTCGGTATACACCTTGTAGTAATTGGAAGATCCATCCTTTACTTCCTCCGAGGCAAAACAAAGTCTCAGCTTATTGCCTGTAAGTTCCAAGACCTTTTGTTGAAGTTGCCTTGTACGGCTCTGCATATGACCCTCATCCTCATAGAGGACAACGGCATTTCCTCCTCCTATATAGACGATGTGAGCATCCTGTTCTTTGAAATTGAGAAGATCTTCCTCTTCCCACGCTTCGGGATCTTTGCCCAAAACCTCCGGCAGATGGCGATACAGCAGATCATGAATGATCTGAGATGCTCCCACCTGCTCCTTCAATTTTCCTGTCGAAAAAATATACCTCTGCATTCCGCTTAGATCATAAATGGTTAAATACATACGCACCCTCCTTATATCAACAACTTTCGCAATTTCCTATACTCCTCATCATACTTTCCGATCGTCTGTCTCGATACATTTATATATTTTCCCAAGAGACACTGTCTCTGATTTAAATTAATTCCCCTTTTCAGATCCTTGCTTATCAGAGTAAGCATATCGACATAATCATCTTCCTTCCCCGCTTTCAAAAAGACGATCAAGCCCAAGACCATCATCGGAAAAACCAAATCGTTGTTCTCGATATAGACGTCGGTGATCATGTTTTCGATCATGTTTTTTTCCGCCTCCGTCTCATCCACTGTGTTGAAGGTAAAGAGTGTGTAGAATATGTCTTTCTTTTTATGCTTGGTCAATGCCTTTGACAGCTCCGTGATAAGGCGCGGAAACGTTTGATACAGCCCTACCTTATTCACGGCTTCATCCTCCACCTTTACCGAGTCGTCCTCGATGTACTCATAGAGACTCTTATCCCACTTCTTTCCTGTCAGCCTGTCAAGACTGTCGATCTTTCTTTTCTTCTTGGACTTCTTCTTAGCCTGCCCCTTAGACGGATCAACGTCCTGTTGCAAATCCTCATCCTCGTATGGCAAATAAAGAGACTTGATCTCCAAGCTCATCTTGTAATAGACATATCCGTACAGGGAATCCGATTTGGAGTGATCATAAGCGGCCTTGGAGTCCGGTTTCAGTACAGATCCTGTAAGGACATCGACAAGTTTGTCGTTAATGTCTTCTTCTTTCAATTTCGAACTCGCCTTATTCAAAAACACAGGAAGCAGAGTCTCATTTAATTTGAGCCAAATACGATTACGAAGATCCCCCATCTCTCTGTCGAGCTGTTTCAACTTCTCGGGCTCTCCTCCGTTATTTACAAGCTGCTTTCGTTGTACGTTTTTTTGATACCATTCAAAAGCCCATTCATCGATCAAGTAGCTTCTCGAAAAATATTCGGTTAAACGATCGGTGAAGGACTTCTTCCCGTCCGCTTCGGAAATATGTTTTTTGATAACTCTGTCCAGCCTAAGCCTGTATTGTTCGTCCCTCAACTTGACACCGATAGACGGGATCGATACCGAGTCCGTCTTGATCCCATCGATATCTTCGGACACCTCCTGTACAAACCCGGATTCCGTCAGCAGATCCAGCACTTCTTCCGTCAAGAGTTTTAACTCCTCCCTCCAGGCAGTTCCCGATGTTTGCGTAGAGACCTTCCTTATATGCTCGAGCTTCGCCTCGATTTTGTTTTTCCACACCTCAAAATTATTTGACATCGCTACACCTCCTCTGCGACCGACTCTCTACTCTTCTTCCTCCCACTCTATAGAACGAATTTTGCGTAATCTTCCCACAGGATCCGGCTCTCCCAACTCCGCCAGAGAAGTAAACAGCGCATTGGTATAAAACAAAGGAGTCATATCATCGATCTGCGGTTGTCTTTTCGCTCCTCCGGCATGCAGGTTGCCGTACAAAATGCACTCGATACCCGTATTCACTCGAACCTTGTATGCGTAGTTCAAGGCTGCAAACAGGATCATGGGAAGAGGCTTGGTCCCAAACGTAATGCAGGCATGCAACCTCTCGTGATCTCCGATCTTGTTGAGCAACTCTTCAAAAAGCTCCACGGTCGCATCTATCCCCAAAAAAGTCTCCATGTCAATATACTCGATCCGAAACCTGTCTTTCTCGATCCCTTTTTCCTCTCGAACCTTCTCCATCTCCGGAAGAAAGAAATTTTCCCAATTATACATAAGATTCTCATCGTGAATACTTCTTATCGCAATGACCTTGACCACATCTTCCGAATCCGTATAACCGTTGATCGCCGCCGTTATGGGAAACCGGATCTCTTCTATTTCGGAGTCTCCCTCCTTCCTGTACTCAAGTTTCTCATTCTCCGACGAGGAGTATCTCACAGGTTGAAGCATGGACTTTCCGTCTCTGATCCCTTGCTGTGCGATCACTGTAACAAACGTCTTGGTATTCTTTAACATTCCTCTCATCTCCTACTCTCTCTCATTTAAAATCCTTCTCATATTCGCTATCAAAATATCCTCTTAACACCGCTAGCATTTCAGTCTGCGACGCTAGGGATCTATACATACCTCCCTCCAAAATACATGCAGAACCTATCGATATGTCAGGCGCACGCTCAGACAACATCCGGCTCACTGATATTTGACTTTATGGTTCGTCTTGACTATAACTCCTATCAAAGCCGAAATCACTATGGATTCCAACGTACTGTTACACTAGAGCGTGAGAAGACACTCATACTCTCCGAATCCGCAGGTCGTCTTCTTGCCTATGTGGAGGTGTTCTCCCATCCTAATATAAGTCATATACTTCGTAAGGTCTCCCTTGAACAGCATCTCAAACCTCTCGCCCTGCGAAAAAATCTCCGCACAAACACAGGGTCTGCGATAAAGCATCCCGTAAGATAAGAGGCACTCCCCATCTTCATATACATCGATCATACTTGCTACACGGTATAATACTGCATCCAAAAATTCATTGAAACCCCATGATAAGTGCATATTGTTTTTTGTAAGTAACGGTGTCTTAAATCGAATAAGAACCTCCCTCTCTTCCCCGGTGTCCATTCCCTCTCCCGTAGAATCTCTCCACAGCACCGCCTGAGCGCTGTCTTCATCCTCTGCTCCCGTACTCCATATCCGCTTGGCTTCCATAAGCGAGTCGATGGCGACCAAAGCAAAATTCTTACCAAAGCCCCTCCTTGCATCCCGGAAGATCTCCCTGACCGCTCGGATCAGCTGTTTCTTGTACTCGACCATCTTCCCGAAAACGGTCAATGTAAAGTTTAGGATCTCTCCCTTGATGATAACCTCCTTACAAAGCTCTTCCACCCCTATCACAAAGGGAGAAGGAAGGCTTGTGAACTCCGGGTGGCTACGAACCGGCTTAAACACACTGCTGTATATACAATCCTGCGCCTCCTCACATAGCCTGCACAAAGGATCCTGATGAGGACAGAACAGATGTACCATCGCCTCTCCGATCGCTCCCCTTACCTTATTTCCGACAAACCCCCGGCTTTCATAACTTCGGGTCGCTTGGAGCTGAAAACTCAATTTCAAAAACCTCAACCTATTCATACATCCCCCTGTTCTTTCCGCTTATCCCGTTATCCGATCAAACTGTTGCTCATATAAATGTTTAAACTCTCTAAAAAACTCGGGTGTTGCTGCATGATTGGAAGAATCAGTATAAATTAGTTCTGATACGACTGACGAAATTCCTAGACTTGTTGATCAATACTGTTCTCCGTTAAAAATGCCCGCCATACGGAATATATAATTACCGAAAAACAACTTATCCTATGCTTCAAAGCATTCAACCTACCAATTTTGACAGATAATATAAAAAAGACCTTCTGCGAACTCATAGGAAGGTCGGAACTTCCCCTTTTGCGCTTTTTCCCTTGACTGATTATCATAAATGCTATTTGAAAAAGAAAATCATATTACCCTATCATTAAACCACATCTTTTACAAAAAATCCACGAAATTTTCAGATATTTTTTATAATTGGAGGAAAAACCTTTTCCTTAACCACTGCTATAAGATAGAAGACGTTTAGAAGGAGACTCGAGGGAAGTGCTCCTTGTCTCGCACCTCATTTCCGCCCTTCCCTCAGTCCGATCCTTAACATCCCTTTCGATCAATCCTCATCTGCACACCAACCCGTGATCAACTCTCCATCGTAATCAGGTACAAATTCCTCCCCTCCTTCCTCAAGGGGTATTTCCAAAATCAAATTCTCATACGATCCTGTGGGTGCGCTTATCTCCTCCGTGTTCTCGGCCTTTGTCCAACTGCTTATACCGTTTCTTACATCTTCGGGCATCGCATAATCACTCAGTTCGCTCCCCTTCGGTTGGAGATATGACACCTCCTCCCGTTCTCTGTTTTGATCGATCTGTGCTACCTTGGGATCCGAACCTCCCGCTGCCTTTTTGACGCTTTGTGCAAGATTGTAACTCACGGGCGCCTTCGCGTACTTGAGCCTATTCCATCTATGTGTTTTGCTCATGTCCTCGTCGCCCTTAAGATAATAGTCATAATAGATCCTATCGCTGTTGTTGATGGGGTCGTCCCATGTCGTATCGATATGATACCAATTGCTCCCTATTTTTACCATATTCCACGCGTGTTCCCCTCCGATGTGAACTGTTCCTGTAATATACCTTGTTTGGAGTCCTGCTCGCGTAGCCATTTTGTCAAATAAAATTGCGTATGATTGACACACACCTCCTCCACCGAAGACCATGGCTGCCGAACTGTGTGCAACATAACCCTTGACTTTTTTATTACGATCTCCTTTTTTGTATTCAAAATTTGTAATTATACTGTCGTGGATCCTCCTTACCTTCTCTTCCTCCGTCATGCCCGATGTAATATTGTTCTCCACCCACTTGTTTATATAATTATGAACTGCTTGTGCATCCTGTTTTGAAACCGAATATTCGACCCTTGTCTTAAATTTATACTTCTTGTTCGATGACCGAGCAGCTCCAAAATCTAACCCATTATAAAAATCCAGCACCTTAGGATTATCGTGTAATTTATCAAAGACTCTGCTTATCCCGCTATCGCCTAAATAGTTGTAATCTATAGGAGTATAAAACTCCCTTTCATGATTCAAAATTTTCTTGGTCAAAAAGTTTTCCAATTCTTTCTCACTTGTAATATAGTGGACCTTTTCTCCTTTTCGCCTTGCTTCCCCTCTCAAACTCAAATCCTGCCCGAAAGCTGACGACAGATCACATCCTAGCACCAAAAACCCTACCAATAATGCGATCCCCTTCTTCCATACAAGTCTGTTCATTGTTCTCTCCTCCTTGATAAATAATCTGCTTTCCATCCTTTGATCCGCTCTTGTTTTCATAAAATCCTCCTTCTACGGCCTTAGACCGCGGTATCCTTTGAAAACCTGACCTGTAACTTATAATCACACCTTACTTTTGCCCATGTTAACTTTTTGAGGAAAGTTTTTTGTTTTTTTCGTCTCCGATATCTTCCTCGCTCGACAAAAACTCCTCCCCATAACTTACTAATCATCCCTACTTTTGCCCATGTTAACTTTTTGAGGAACGTTTTTTTGTTTTTTTCGTCTCCGATTTCTTCCTTGCTCGGCAAAAACTCCTCCCCATAACCTATAATCATCCCTACTTTTCTTCATGTTAACTTTTTGAGGAACGTTTTTTTGTTTTTTTCGTCTCCGATATCTTCCTCGCTCGGCAAAAAATCCTCCCCATAACCTATAATCATTCCTACTTTTGCCCATGTTAATTTTTTGAGGAAAGTTTTTTGTTTTTATCTTTTACTGTCAGGGCAATACCTCATAATTCGAAAAATCGGAATCCTCCTTTTCATTCAGCGTTTCTTCAGACTTTTTCACATCAAAAAAAGATCCGGTATTCAATGCCTCGCATTGTATACCGGATCTCCGATGTCGTGCCCTTCTTCCTGATGATTCAACATATTATCCGTATGTCATATTTGTGATACCGAACCCTTTCGGGTCTTTAATATCGTGCCCTTTCGGGCTTAACAGGTTATATAACAAAAGGCGGCAGTGGCAGTAGTGGTGGAGTTGGAACGTTTTCGTGCCCTTTCGGGCTTAACAGGTTATATAACGAAAATGAAGAATACTAAAATTCTATAGGAAAATTGTTTTCGTGCCCTTTCGGGCTTAACAGGTTATATAACAGAGTAGTGCTGATTCTATTCATGTATTCTCTGAAAGTTTTCGTGCCCTTTCGGGCTTAACAGGTTATATAACCCAAGTGGCCGAGGTCGTCAAAAGCCTGGCTGCCGAGTTTTCGTGCCCTTTCGGGCTTAACAGGTTATATAACATTCGACAGCGAGTTGGATGGACAACTGGCAGCGATTGTTTTCGTGCCCTTTCGGGCTTAACAGGTTATATAACGCAGGTTATTGCCCCCGCTGAGGCGACGGAGGTGCGTTTTCGTGCCCTTTCGGGCTTAACAGGTTATATAACCCAAGTGGCCGAGGTCGTCAAAAGCCTGGCTGCCGAGTTTTCGTGCCCTTTCGGGCTTAACAGGTTATATAACATTCGACAGCGAGTTGGATGGACAACTGGCAGCGATTGTTTTCGTGCCCTTTCGGGCTTAACAGGTTATATAACTTTGGTTTTTTTTTTTAAGGATGTTCGGGCTCGCTGGTTTTCGTGCCCTTTCGGGCTTAACAGGTTATATAACAAGAAAGATAGAGCTGTGAATTGGCTTGTAAGATCCGTTTTCGTGCCCTTTCGGGCTTAACAGGTTATATAACAAGTAAGCCCATAGGCATCGTGATTGCAGTAGAAGGTTTTCGTGCCCTTTCGGGCTTAACAGGTTATATAACCAAGCAGTAGCCAAGTCTAACCTAACCACCCGGTGCGTTTTCGTGCCCTTTCGGGCTTAACAGGTTATATAACAAAGTATTTTTAAAACGATCGCCTCGCTGGAAAAGGGTTTTCGTGCCCTTTCGGGCTTAACAGGTTATATAACCGGGCTGACCGACCCCGAAACCAAGTCGGTCGTATAGTTTTCGTGCCCTTTCGGGCTTAACAGGTTATATAACTTGTCTTCAAAGACAGGATGCCTGAAAAGGTAACGAGTTTTCGTGCCCTTTCGGGCTTAACAGGTTATATAACTTGACGAATACAGAGAAATAAAAAATGAACTGCTTAAGTTTTCGTGCCCTTTCGGGCTTAACAGGTTATATAACCCTTACGTTTTGAACACATTGCAATTACTTGTGTGTAGAGGCCATTTTTGTAAACCTCCCTCAAAAAAGCGATTTTTTTGGTTTGGCGAAACCTAAGCCTCTAAAAAAATGATGATTTTTTTGCCCTCTATCCATTGCAAACAGAGGATCACCGGACTTTGATGTTTTTTTGAAAACCTCCCCCCTTTTTTGACCCTAAAATAGGTTTTCAAGGAGGTTTTTTGATGATTTTTTATCAGTCCCTAATATATTAATATTATCACACTTCGATCCACTTTTCAAGATAAATATTATTTTAAATATTTATAATTTTGGATGTTTATAGTATTCTTTGATTGATATGTCGAAATAACATGATCTGTAATTTCTTGGATAAGCACAACCGGTCATAGGATTCTATCCATATAAACGGTCATTGCAATATATAACATCCTTATACCGTTTTTACCCGAGTTTGAAAAGGCGATGTATCAAAATCACTCTCGGGCTTGATCTTCCCGTAAGGGGAGGAGTCCGAGAGTAATCATCTAAGGAACTGTATACTTCTGTAGCGAATTTGGATCTATCATACAATGCTATATTTTTTTGATTTCGACAAAAATAGGTTTGTGCCTTGCAGATATCGGATTTGATCTTCTCTGATGTCTTCCAATACGATCAAGCTGTCAGCGTTGTCCGGGTACTTTTTGATAACGAGGCGAAGTTTGAACAGGAGGTCGTTTTTTTGTTCGTTGTTCAAGAGACACTCAAATACACTTTTTTGTATCCTGACACCGTAGTCCGAAAGAGTCTTTGTTATCTGAGTTCGCTTTTTGTTGTCGCTGATGTCATAGGCGATGACGTATATTTTTGCACCTCTCATGGCTTCTCTCCTTTCATTTCCTTTCTGATAGAGATGATCCTCAAAGTTTTATAAACAGGCCTTCGTCATTTTTGATCAAGAGTCCTTGAGGTGTTTCGATTTCCATATATCCGTTTTTCTCAAAGAGGCCTTCCAAACGCTGTCTGCAGATTTTCTGTTGGGTTTTCAATTCATGGATCTGTTTGTTCAGTGTCAATGTTTTTGAAAGGGGCTCATGGATATCCTGTTTGGGAGGAAGCTTCTTGAAGTGGCCGATGTTTTTGCTTGCCTCGGATAGGATAAAGCAGTCTCTTTTTTCTCTTAGTGCATGTATCAACGGAGTGGGATATAGTTTCTCGTTTTTAAAGTTACAATTGCATCCGGATTTGTCGCAGCAGTCTTCAAAGAGTTCGGATATTTTTTTGCATCCCATGGGTTGTTGTATTTTGCAACGGTCTATATATCCTTGTGTGGTATGGTAGTTGTAGTCCATGCAGTGCTCGAGTATTGTGTGAAGGTATTTTGCTCCGTCGTCACCGAGACATTTGTAGATATATAGAAGGACTCTTTTTTCGGGATAACTGAGAAATCGTTCCTGTTTCGCTTTGTTTACGAGATGGTTGATGATGTGACAATTGTTTTGTATCGATAAGATGTGTGCGGGGATCTCTTCATCAGATCCACAGTCGTCTCCTGTATCCGCGGTGATGTTATTATTATCCTCCCTCCTCTGTTCTTCCACCTGCTCCTCCTGTTGTCCTTTGTTCTCAAAGTCATCTCCAAAGTATGCAGGGTCTTTAGAATCGGGTTCAAGAGAGTTCAACGAGATCTCGGCTTGTGCAAAATTGCCGTTACAGATCAGTTCGTCCATGGTTTTATGTTTTTTTATTTCAAATCCCAAATATCGTGTATTTGTCAAGCGAAAAATGGTCCAGGGATCTCATCGAAAAACGGCCCGTTATTTTAGCCACTCCCTC
>NZ_JBHSHL010000012.1:0-5876 GCF_042652965.1 Filifactor villosus | reverse complement strand
GGAGCAGTTCATTTGGCATCGATCGTTTTATGGTTAAGATGCCTTGTTTAATTTGTGTAGACACGCTCTAACAAGATTTCATTTTTGTGATTTTAGAAAAATCAAGATTTCGCATTTACACGGTATTGCTATAACCAAAGAGGACTCGCACAAAGATAAACTCCTCACCTCCCTTGGAGTCTATAAAATACAGGAATTCTTCATATAATAAAATAATGTGTTGAAAAATTTATAAAAACTATGCTATCATCATTATAACCATAATTATTAAATTGCACCTAAGGAAAATAAAATAATTGTACGAAGGAGTGATTGATAATGAAGTTTGGGAAAAAAACAATCGCTTTGACAGCGGGAATGATGGCAATATGTATGCTGATTCCCTCCTGCACAGAGGGGCATAATGTTCCGGATTCGGATGACAAGGTTTTATCGGAAAGAACGTCCGGTGATAATGAGATAGTGCCGTTACGAAATGTGGTTATTGATTCCGGAAGTTATTCCGGTTCAGATTATGATGACACTTTTTATTTGAGCAAAAACAATGGAAAAACAGTAAATTTCTGGATTAAAAACAAGGGTTCCACCGAGGTTGTGATCAGCATTAACGGTGGAAATGAAAGAACCATCAACCCGGATAAAAGCGGTCATATCTCTGTAAATGTTACCGGTACGAATCAAAGTTTCTATTTTAATGCCACATCAAGCTCCTCCACACCGGGAGATATCAGTATTGATTTTCGTATGGCACAACATTAGAGTATTTGCACAATGGCGTTTTGTTAGCGCTGAATTATGCAAAACTTGGAGAAAAGAGCAGGTATTTTGCCTGCTCTTTTTGTGTTGGGGCAGAGATATGAGGAGGCAATCGAAGCCTCAAAAAAATTAAGGAAACACCGCACAAAGTCAAATTTCTGATCTTCCCCGTTTTTATAAAATACAAAAGTCTGTCATACCAATATTTTCAAGGATTTGATCGTTCGTACAAAATCGATTCTAGGCTTATTTTCCGAATTGTGAGGTATGTCCCTAACTATGTGTATTCTAAACCTTGTAATCACTCAGACCTCTCCTACAAAAGCTTATCGATATCCCTGATATTCTCTCTTAGATATGCCTTCCATTCTTCCCGCAGTTGATACAGGCTCTTGCCGAACTCCTCTTCAAAGCTCGTTTCATCTCCGGTCTTTACCCGCAGATAGAACATCTTCTCCAAGCCGTATCTCTTCATCAGGTAATAGACAAAGGCTCTGTTTTCAAAAAAGTTATAGTTGTTCGGCTCCAGAAATCCGGTAAAGCCTACCTTGTTTTCTTCCGATGAATATACCGTCTTACTCTTTATTCCGGGTTCCAATATGTTGTGGTTCTTATCGATCAGTTCCATAATGTAGATCAGCTTATCTCGGCTATCGTCATTGTAGACCAGTTCCCTTATCTTCTCTTCCGTCAGCTCCCCGAAGTTCGCCTCCATGACCTCAAAGGTCTTCTTGCGTGCCTCAATTGCAGTTCCATCCTTGACCTCCCTAAACAAATGCAACGTATTCCGATAATGGGTCTCTCTTAATTCGTCCGAATACCACCTAAGCAAAGATGAGTCCAACCCCTCTTCCAACCATCTCGATACCGCTCCGACTTTTCCGTTTCTTGCTTGAGATACCTCCTCAAACATCTTATGGTTGTACTCCACCATCTGTGCCCATAGTTCTGACAAAATAACTTCGTTCTTAATATGATCACACATACTGTCAGGCTTTGTATTGTCAAAGAAGTAGACCGTCTTTTTCGGATTATCGAGCACCTCCCGATACTCCCGATAAAAGTTGGGAGCCTCCTTCTCAATCGTCCTCCGATTCTTCTCGATATTCTCCTCGAAGGTCAGCAGGATCTCTTCCAACTCTTCCACCTCGTCATAGGTCTCATCTTCCGTCAGTAGGGTTATGGTAAAACCCCCGATCTCCTTGCGGGTGTTGACGGTAAGCTTACCTAAGGTGTTATAGCGCACTTCGATATCCTCAAGCAGGGAGGGTCTCTGTTTCTGGTACTCGATATCGATCCCCTCTTCCTTCGCCCATCCTTCGATGTCCTGCATCTCGACCTGTCCATGGAGCAGATCTTCCTTCTTCCCCTGATCGATCAGGTAGGCTGCCAAGTCCGCACTTGCAACCTTGAGGTTGTTCACTTCTTCTTCCTCGGTAAACGGTTCGAAGAACCTTGCTCCGAACAGGGAAAACTCCCTATCCTTATAGTAGGAGACGAAGTCCGTTTCGGTCTTTTCCTCTCCTCCAAACACCAGAAGACGGATTCCTTCGACGATCCAGTTGTTGTAGAGGTCATAGGCCTGTGCAATCAAATATTTCTCAAACTCCTCCCCCTCTATAAAACCCGGGGTAACTTCGATGACTTCCCTGTTCTTAAATCTGTTATAGAGCGGGTTTATTGTGATCTTAACCTTGGTTATCTTCTCGAATCGATCGAGCTTTTCCAGTTTCTTTGTGAGTTTGTCCAAGACTTCTTCCCTGTTCTCCAGAGAGTTCGGCAGTTTGATCTCGATGTCCTCATTGGAGTAGACGGTAAAGTTCTCCCCCTCCCGCTTGGACAGATCAAGGCCCCTGCCACAGGAAACCAATAGAACAATCATTAAACAGACTATGCATAGACCCAAATACTTTTTCATAACAATGTCTCCTTTTGCAATTTCCTAAGGAAATACCGCACAAAGATCCAAAACAATTTGCCCTTTGTTCCTCGAAGGGTAGAAACTATTCCAAATACACGCTTTTGGAAATGGATTTGTTTAAGAAAAACTGGTTTTTCACCACTTTTTCGAATTATGCGGTATCTTCCTAATACTATTTTGCAGTTGATATCAGAAACTTGCACTTTATGAAGTATAAAACGAATTTTCGTATTTACAGAATGGATATAACCACACTTCTATCGGAAAATAGTATGCTATCTTAACAGGTCCAAGACCTCTCCTACAAAAGCTTATCGATATCCTTGATATTCTCCCTTAGATATGCCTTCCATTCTTCCCGCAGTTGATACAGACTCTTTCCGAACTCTTCTTCAAAGCTCGTTTCATCTCCTATCTTTATCCGAAGATAGAACATCTTCTCCAAGCCGTACCTCTTCATCAGGTAATAGACAAAGGCTTTGTTTTCAAAAAAGTTATAGTTGTTCGGCTCCAAAAATCCGGTAAAGCCTACCTTGTTTTCTTCCAACGCATATACCGTTTTACTCTTTAATCCCGGAATCAATTCAAGATAGTTTCTATCGATCAGTTCCATAATGTAGATCAGCTTATCTCCGCTATCGTCATTGTAGACCAGTTCCCTTACCTTCTCTTCCGTCAGCTCCCCGAAGTTCTCTTCTATTACCGCAAAGATTTTTTTCCCGACCCCGGTTGCAGTTCCCTCCTCAATATTCCTCACAAAATGCAACATAGCCTTATAATAGGGCTCTCTTAATTCGTCCGAATACCACAGCGGCAAACACAGATCTACGCCCTCCGCCAACCATCGAGGAGAACCCTCCACACCTCCGTTTCTTGCTTGAGATACCTCCTCAAAAACCTTATGGTTGTATTCCGCCATCTGTGCCCATACCCCTTCCAAAATAATCTCGTTATTAATAGAGTAATATATGTTGGCCGGCTGTGTATTGTCAAAGAAGTAGACCGTCTTTTTCGGATTATCGAGCACCTCCCGATACTCTCGATAAAAGTTGGGAGCCTCCTTCTCAATCGTCCTCCGATTCTTCTCGATATTCTCCTCGAAGGTCAGCAGGATCTCTTCCAACTCTTCCACCTCGTCATAGGTCTCATCTTCCGTCAGTAGGGTTATGCTAAAACCCCCGATCTCCTTTCGGGTGTTGACGGTAAGCTTACCTAAGGTGTTGTATCCCACTTCGATATCCTCAAGCAGAGAGGGTCTCTGTTTCTGGTACTCGATATCGATCCCCTCTTCCTTCGCCCATCCTTCAATGTCCTGCATCTCGACCTGTCCATGGAGCAGATCTTCCTTCTTCCCCTGATCGATCAGGTAGGCTGCCAAGTCCGCACTTGCAACCTTGAGGTTGTTCACCTCTTCTTCCTCGGTAAACGGTTCGAAGAACCTTACTCCGAACAGGGAAAACTCCCTATCCTTATAGTAGGAGACGAAGTCCGTTTTCTCGTCTTTTCTCCCATCTTCGAACACCAGAAGACGGATTCCTTCGACGATCCAGTTGTTGTAGAGGTCATAGGCCTGTGCGATCAAATATTTCTCAAACTCCTCCCCCTCTATAAAATCCGGGGTAATTTCGATGACTTCCCTGTTCTTAAATTTGTTATAGAGCGGGTTTATTGTAATCTTGACCTTGGTTATCTTCTCGAATCGATCGAGCTTTTCCAGTTTCTTTGTGAGTTTGTCCAAGACTTCTTCCCTGTTCTCCAGAGAGTTCGGCAGTTTGATCTCGATGTCCTCATTGGAATAGACGGTAAAGTTCTCCCCCTCCCGCTTGGACAGATCAAGCCCCCTTCCACAGGAAACCAATAGAACAATCATTAAACAGACTGTGCATAGGCCCAAATACTTTTTCATAACAATGTCTCCTTTTGCAATTGCCTAATACTATAGTGAACGCAAAAATTATTTTCACTTTGCCGAATCCCTATTCTTCAAAATAGAATCGAGATACATTTCGAAAGTGCAGATATTTATGTCGTTTGCTATATTTTGCAGTTGATATCAGAAACTTGCACTTTATGAAGTATAAAACGAATTTTCGTATTTACAGAATGGATATAACCACACTTCTATCGAAAAATAGTATGCTATCTTAACAGGTCCAAGACCTCTCCTACAAAAGCTTATCGATGTCCCTGATATTCTCCCTTAGATACGCCTTCCATTCTTCCCGCAGTTGATACAGACTCTTGCCGAACTCTTCTTCAAAGCTCGTTTCATCTCCTATCTTTACCCGAAGATAGAACATCTTCTCCAAACCGTACCTCTTCATCAGATAATAGACAAAGGCTCTGTTTTCAAAAAAGTTATAGTTGTTCGGCTCCAGAAATCCGGTAAAACCTACCATATTTTCTCCCAACGCATATACCGTCTTACTCTTTATTCCGGGTTCCAATATGTTGTGGTTCTTATCGATCAGTTCCATAATGTAGATCAGCTTATCTCGGCTATCGTCATTGTAGACCAGTTCCCTTATCTTCTCTTCCGTCAGCTCCCCGAAGTTCGCCTCCATGACCTCAAAGGTCTTCTTGTGTGCCTCAATTGCAGTTCCATCCTTGACCTCCCTAAACAAATGCAACGTATTCCGATAATGGGTCTCTCTTAATTCGTCCGAATACCACCTGAGCAAAGACGAGTCCAACCCCTCTTCCAACCATCTCGATGCCACCTCGACTTTTCCGTTTCTTGCTTGAGATACCTCCTCAAACATCTTATGGTTGTACTCCACCATCTGTGCCCATACCCCTTCCAAAATAATCTCGTTATCGATAAGTCTATATACATTGTGAGACTTTGTATTGTCAAAGAAGTAGACCGTCTTTTTCGGATTATCGAGTACCTCCCGGTACTCCCGATAAAAGTTGGGAGCCTCCTTCTCAATCATCCTCCGATTCTTCTCGATATTCTCCTCGAAGGTCAGCAGGATCTCTTCCAACTCTTCCACCTCGTCATAGGTCTCATCTTCCGTCAGTAGGGTTATGCTAAAACCCCCGATCTCCTTTCGGGTGTTGACGGTAAGCTTACCTAAGGTGTTGTATCCCACTTCGATATCTTCAAGCAGGGAGGGTCTCTTCCTTTGGTACTCGATATCGATCCCCTCTTCCTTCGCCCATCCTTCGATGTCCTGCATCTCGACCTGTCCATGGA
>NZ_JBHSHL010000011.1:227-21502 GCF_042652965.1 Filifactor villosus | reverse complement strand
ATAGAATTAAATTCTAGTTTTTAGGCGCAAAATTGTTTGAAAGACCATCACTCCGAAAGGAGACGGAAACAAGTAACGTATGGGAGGATTAGTATGAAAACAAAAGTAGGTTTGAAAGACCATCACTCCGAAAGGAGACGGAAACGAGTTAAGCCGATACATCCTCAGACCGTCGGACGCTACTGTTTGAAAGACCATCACTCCGAAAGGAGACGGAAACCTCCGTCTGCTTCGAATAGTGCCATTTCTATTCCCTCGTTTGAAAGACCATCACTCCGAAAGGAGACGGAAACTTGTTGAACGCTTTCACGTTCAACGATTAAGTCAAGTATGTTTGAAAGACCATCACTCCGGCGGAGACCGAAACATTCGTCGTTGAAGACGTACAGAAGACCGTTGTAGTCATGTTTGATACTATTTTTCAATAGAAGTGTGGATATATCTATTTTTCGATGACGAAAAACTATGTTGTCTTCTATGGGTCACAGATTGTTTATATCCACTATTCAAAAGAATAGTAGTATGAAAGGCCATCACTCCGGCGGAGACGGAAACTCAAATAATTAAGCAAAAGAACTTTCATAAAAATACGTTTGAAAGACCATTACTCCGGCGGAGACCGAAACTTTTAGTCCGGCTCTTAGTGCATTTCTGAGTGCTGGATGGATGCGGGGAAAGAAGATAGAGAGATACAAGATATTTTGTTGCTATATCAAGTCTTGTCGAAATAAGCGTGATATGTTACCATGACAGTAACTATTTTGGAGATAGAAATACACAAAGTAAGTGTATGCTAAATCCCATAGGAATTGAAAGACCATCACTCCGGCGGAGACCGAAACATAGTCAATCCACTCTTCTGCATTTTTTGTTAGGAATAGTTTGAAAGACCATTACTTCGGCGGAGACCGAAACCTTTAGTCCGGCTCTTAGTGCATTTCTGATTGCTGGATGGATGCGGGGAAAGAAGATAGAGAAACACAAGATATTTTGTTGCTATATCAAGTCTTGTCGAAATAAGCGTGATATGTTACCATGACAGTAACTATTTTGGAGATGGAAATACACAAAGCAAACGTATGCTAAATCCCATAGGAATTGAAAGACCATCACTCCGGCGGAGACCGAAACCTTTAGTCCGGCTCTTAGTGCATTTCTGAGTGCTGGATGGATGAGGGGAAAGAAGATAGAGAGATACAAGATATTTTGTTGCTATATCAAGTCTTGTCGAAATAAGCATGATATGTTACCATGACAGTAACTATTTTGGAGGTGGAAATACACAAAGCAAGCGTATGCTAAATCCCATAGGAATTGAAAGACCATCACTCCGGCGGAGACCGAAACCTATTAAATCAAGGATTTCTTTTAACAAGCTTTCGGAAAGTTTGAAAGAGCATCACTCCGGCGGAGACCGAAACCGATGTGCAGCCTGTACTCAAACATTCGTATGCAATCGTGTTTGAAAGACCATCACTCCGGCGGAGACCGAAACTTAAAACTGAATGGGTTTGACGATTTATCAAACGCTGTGTTTGAAAGACCATTACTCCGGCGGAGACCGAAACTTTGAATTACGGAAAACCGTAGAACAAAAAGAAAGGATGCTTGAAAGACCATCACTCCGGCGGAGACGGAAACTTTAAGGTTCCACGCCATTGGTGCATACATTGACACCTTGTTTGAAAGACCATCATTCCGGCGGAGACCGAAACATTTTGACACAGGTAGTGATAATGTGCTATCGAAAAGTTTGAAAGACCATCACTCCGGCGGAGACGGAAACTTTTCTACTATGTCATAGTATAATAAGAGTATAGAAAGGAGTTTGAAAGACCATCACTCCGGCGGAGACGGAAACTTGATCATGACCCGAAGAGGGTCGTTATTTCCGTTCAGTCGGTTTGAAAGACCATCACTCCGAAAGGAGACGGAAATCTGAAGCCTCTGCGATCTCTCTGATCTGTTCCTTTTCTCGTTTGAAAGACCATCACTCCGAAAGGAGACGGAAATCTGAAGCCTCTGCGATCTCTCTGATCTGTTCCTTTTCTCGTTTGAAAGACCATCACTCCGAAAGGAGACGGAAATACACAAAACATAGTAGAGAAAAGGAGAAAAGAAATGAGGGTTTGAAAGACCATCACTCCGAAAGGAGACGGAAACTTTATCCGCGAAGGGATAAAGAGAAACGGAGTCATCAAGTTTGAAAGGCCATCACTCCGGCGGAGACCGAAACATTCGTCGTTGAAGACGTACAGAAGACCGTTGTAGTCATGTTTGAAAGGCCATCACTCCGGCGGAGACCGAAACATGATGTGTGCTCCGAGTAAGCCTTGATCCAAACCTCATAGTTTGAAAGGCCATTACTCCGGCGGAGACCGAAACTTAAAACTGAATGGGTTTGACGATTTATCAAACGCTGTGTTTGAAAGACCATCACTCCGGCGGAGACGGAAACTATCATATATTATGAACACACCAAATTTACAAGTTGAGTTTGAAAGACCATCACTCCGGCGGAGACGGAAACACTACATATTCATTTTTACACTTTGGCAATGCTTTGCCTATTTGAAAAATCATTACTTCGGCGGAAACTCTATTTCCATCAGACAACGAAGATGGTATAATATCCGTGACGGGATCAGGCGGGGCGAGCAGGGCGATATTTTTTATCTGTTTTGAATTTCCGGGTCAAGCGGAACTATAGTCGTAGGCTCCGTATGCATTTTATACTATTTTTCACTGGAAGTATGGATATATCTGTTTTTTAACCCGCGAAAAATGGGTTTATCTTCTATGGGTCACAGATCATCTATATCCATAACTCAAAGGAAGAGCAGTATTAGCGCTTATATCGTTTTTCGGAGGACATTTTTATCGGAGAACAGTATGAATACCGTCGGAAGAATATTGGAACAAAAAGGAGATCGAGCGATGCGGGCAATAAAGATAAGCAGAAAAGTGGATAAGTGGGAGTACCGAAAATTTTTGTACCTTATCCTGTTTCATAGGAAGGTAGGGGTCTTAGTTTATATCTTCCTGTTATCTTTGCTGGGAGGTTTCTTTATCAGCCGTACGGCGAGCGGTTTGGATCCTGTAAGAATGATCGTTACCACTCTTATACTGCACCTTGTAGTAGTAGTTGCCCTTGTTTTGAGATATGAAAAACGAAATATCAAGTTCAGCGGTCTCAACAAGGTAGATTTCTACAGTATCATTCATAACCTTACCTTTGAAGAAGATAAGGCTGTTGTCTCTTTGAAGGATCGAAAGGAACATGGAAGTTTCACCTATCGGGATCTGGTTTTGGTCATGGAGGCCAAGACCATGCTGATCGTGTTTTTTGATAAGAATTTCGGTACCTATATCTCCAAGAAGGAAACTCCTAAGGAAGAGTATAAAGAGCTTCAAGGATTTTTGAAGGAAAAGATGGGAGATCGCTATAAGAAGACCCGAAGTATTTTTTAGGAGAGACCCGAAGAAATATGAAGACAAACGAGGTACGTAATCATCTGTTTATTGTAAATACAAGATCGGGCAAGGGAGGATCGAAACAGTATCTTCCTCTGCTCCGGGAATTGAAGAAAAAAAGAAGAGATGTCTTTGTTGAGACAACCGAGACGATAGAGGAACTCAGGGAGGTCCTGTCCTCCTATGCGGGTATAAGCGTAGCGCGAATATACGCTGTTGGAGGGGATGGTACACTTTCCTGTTTGGTATCCGAACTGGTCCGTCGGGGGGATATGCGGATCGAGGTCGCCGCTCTTCCGGGAGGAACGGGCAATGACTATATTCGCAATCTTATGCCGAGATGGTTTTTTGAAGAATCTCCCGAAAAACAAATAGAAGCGGTTATGAAGGCTCGAGTAAAGAAGATTGATATCGGGAGGATCAACGAAGGTTATTTTGTCAATATTGCATCGGTGGGTTTGGATGCCGATGTGATCGAAAAGTCGCTCGCTTTTAAGAATAGTAAGGTCCTGCCCCCTAAGCTTGCCTATGCGTTCAGTGCGATCTATACGGTCCTTTTACGCAAACACAAGAAGTCGGCGACGGTTTATTTGGATGGACAGAAGCTGGAGGGAGATTATCTTCTGGTTGCGATAGGAAACGGAAAGTTTTATGGCGGAGGGATCAAGGTGCTTCCCGAGGCTGAACTGTCGAACGGATTTTACAGCATTGTTAAGGTCAAGGAGATGTCAAATTGGAGTATCCTTCGACTTGCAAAACCCTTTGTTGAGGGAAGGCATAAAGAGATCAAGGAGATAGAAACTCTTGCCGGAAGACATCTGCGTTTTGTGGCGGATACGAAATTTTGTGTCCAATATGACGGAGAACTTCTTATCTCCAAGGAGGTCGAGATGGAGCTTCTTCCTTCGGCGATTAAAGTCGCTGTTTTGTGAGAAGATCAAGGAGAGGAGTTCTACACTCAAAGCTGATCTGTTGGAGTGTCTGCTCTTTAAGTATGTGATATTCTTTCGATGTTGATAGGGTGCAGATCATCGGTATAAACGATTCAAACGGATGACAGACCGACACCGTACAAAAGAAGTTTCTTTGCTGTTGTTTTGTATAGTGAGGAGATCTTGTGAAAGCAACGATTCTTAGAATGTTACTTTTTGCGTGAAATCGCCTTCGCCTTGTTTTCTCGAATGTATATTACCTCGATAGTGTTAAAGCGGGATGCTTTGTTGTGCCCGATGACCGAAAAGTCGCATCGCCCCGAAGTGTTGCAAAAGTAGAGAAGCTTCTTTGCAATAGAGATGAGTTCATTTTCTTTGATGAAAGATTGGAGCAACACTGCATAATTTCGAACAAGTAACGTAAATTAAATTTTTTAAGGGATCGTATCTTCTAAAGTGTTTGTTTGACGAGAACTCTACTTTGCGAAACGATGAGAAGAGGATCCTATATTTTTGGGAGCGTTTCTTTAGGATTCTTTGAAGTAGGGATGATTTTTTCACTTTACACTCTTCTCCAATAGAAGTAGGGAGATATCTGTTTTTTGACCACGAAAAACTATTTTGTCTTCTATGGGTCACAGAACGTTGATATCCACTACTCGAAGGAATAGCAGTATTGCACAAATGTGTGATATAGAGAAGCATTATTCACAAAAAAGTGTTTTTGTGGTATAATCTAATGTTAGAATACGAAGAAGTTTCTCGATTTTGTTATTCGATCGAATTGTTGTGAATACAGGACGGATGACTGTTGAAAACAGCTTGAATAACCGTAAGGTATAAGCTGCATTAGGAACTCTTTTGGTTTATGACGAAGATAGGAAATAAAGATAAATATCAGTATATCAATACACCGGCAGTACTTTCTTCGAGAAGATCGAAAAGAAAGATCAGGGCTGTATGGTATAGAAGTTTAGAGGATATCCGGTGAGGCGGGGGTAGAGTACCCTTTGGTCTGTCCGGATAAGGGAGAGAATATATGAAAAAAACAGTGGGAGGACAGGCTCTGATAGAAGGGGTCATGATGAGATGCGGTGATATCAAAGCGATCGCGGTTCGTAAACCCGATGGCGATATCATCGTAAAAAAGACGAAACCCAAGGGTTTTTTGCAGGACAGTAAGGTACGAAAACTTCCTTTTTTGCGAGGATTGTTCGTATTGATTGATTCCATGGTCGAGGGAAGCAAGGATCTGAGCTATTCCGCAAACTTTTACATGGAGGATGAGGAAGAAGAGACGAAGCTTGATCGATTGATGAGAAAGATGTTCGGAAAACATGCTGAAAAAGTGCTCAATGTGTTTATGACGGTGGTCTCCTTTGCGTTGGCAATCGGCCTTTTCGTTGTGTTGCCGACCCTCTTGGCCAAAAACTCCGCCGAAAAAACTTTCCTGGTCTCTTTGAAGGAAGGTGTGATAAAGATTTCGATTTTTGTCATCTATCTTTTCGCGATGTCGCAGCTAAACGACATTCGCAGGGTATTTCAGTATCATGGTGCAGAACATAAGAGCGTCTATTGTTATGAACAGGGCAAGGAGCTGACAGTCGAAAATGTCAAGTCGATGAGTAGACTTCATCCCAGATGCGGAACGAACTTCATCTTTTTGGTATTGATCGTCTCCGTATTGATTTTTTCTTTTGTCAACGTGAGGACTCTGTGGGCAAGAAGTTTTGTCAAGCTGTTGATGTTTCCTCTTGTTTCGGGGATCTCTTATGAGTTGATACGCCTGGCGGGACAGAAGGAAAATAAGTTTACTTCTCTGATGGTATATCCGGGAATGCTCCTTCAAAAAATCACGACAAAGGAACCGGATGAAAGTCAGATTGAGGTAGGGATTGCGTCGATCAAGGCGGCGTTGGGTTTGGACGGTACGGAGAAAAAAGAATATCTCCTGAGCGAATTGCAGTCGGAGGAAGTAAGAACAAGCGGTGTGGGAAGTTGACCGTAAAAGAACTCCTGAAATTCGCAGCGGAGGAACTGCAAGATCTGGATACTCCGATCCTGGATGCGAGGCTTCTCTTGATGTATGCAACGGATTTGGAGACGATCGAACTTCTTATCTCACCGGAGAGAGAGGTTGGAGCCTCGCAGATCGAGGTTTTTTTGAATCTGGTGGAACGGCGCAAAGATCGTTGTCCCCTTGCCTATCTGATCGGAGAGAAGGAGTTTTATGGAAGGAGCTTCTCGGTAGGACCGGGAGTCCTTATCCCCAGAGCGGACACCGAGATTTTGGTAGAAGAGGTACTTCGTCGTCTAAAGGTCGATGAGAATCTCTGCGGGATCGAAGTGGGAGCGGGAAGCGGAGCTGTGAGCATCAGTCTGCTCTGTGAGAGAGAGAGGCTCAGGATGACCGCTACCGATATTGAGCAAGTTCCTGTTCGGGTGAGTATGGAGAACGCAAAGAGATATGGAGTTACAGACAGGTTTAAGATCAAACATTCTTCTCTCTTTGACGAGGTAGAGAAGGGAGAGTACGATTTTATTGTATCCAATCCTCCTTATATTGACGAAGCGGAGATGGAGGACTTGATGGAAGATGTAGTTAGGTATGAGCCTCACAGTGCCTTGTTCGGAGGGCCTGACGGTCTGGACTTCTACAGAGAGATCGTGGATAGAGGGAGAAGTTATTTGAAGGAAGGCGGTTTTTTTGCCTTTGAGATCGGATATACTCAGGCCGATCAGGTCGGCGAAATCTGTAGGAAACGAGGCTATCTGCAGATCGAGGTTATCAACGATCTGGCAGGAAAAAACCGTGTTGTTATTGCAAGCAAAACCGCATGGAACAGCAAAGAAACACGAAATAAAAAATCGGAGGAATAGACTATGTTTGAAAATTTGGAAGCCTTAGAGCAGAAATATAATGAACTCAATAACATTGTAGCGCAGCCCGAGGCAATGAACGATATGGATAGGTGGAGGGGATATATGAAGGAGATCTCCGACACCGAGCCGATCATTCAGAAATATCGGGAGTACAAGCAGACAAGGGATGATATCGAGGGTTCGCGTCAGATCTTGGAGGAAGAGAAGGATGAAGAGCTCAGAGAATTGGCGAAGATGGAACTCTCCGAGAAGGAAGAGTTGATGGAGACGATCCAAAAGGAGTTGAAACTCCTTTTGATCCCCAAGGACCCCAACGATGAGAAGAACGTTATCGTCGAGATTCGAGGCGGTGCAGGAGGAGACGAAGCGGCCCTTTTTGCGGGGGTGCTCTTCCGGATGTACTCGATGTATGCATCTGCGAGAAACTGGAAGGTGGAACTTATGTCTTCCAATGAAACCGGTATCGGAGGCTACAAAGAAGTGGTCTTTATGATAACGGGAAGAGGAGCTTATTCCAGACTTAAGTATGAATCGGGAGTACACCGCGTTCAACGTGTTCCCGAGACCGAGTCAAGTGGAAGAATCCATACCTCCACCGCTACGGTTGCCGTATTGCCGGAGGTCGATGACGTGGAAGTGGAATTGGATCTCAACGATGTTCGCGTCGATGTGTTCCGTTCTTCAGGCAACGGCGGGCAGTCCGTAAATACGACCGACTCTGCCGTTCGTTTGACACACAAGCCGACGGGGATCGTTATTTCGATGCAGGACGAGAAGTCGCAGCTGAAGAACAAGGAGAAGGCGTTTAAGATCTTGAAGGCGAAGCTCTATGATATGGAGCTTGAAAAGGCTCAGAAAGAATTGGCACAGGAGCGTAAAAGTCAGGTGGGCTCGGGAGATCGTTCCGAGAGGATAAGGACCTACAACTACCCGCAGGGAAGGGTGACCGATCACAGGATCTCCTTGACCTTGTATAAACTGGAGAACTTCCTTAACGGAGATATAGACGAGATTTTGGATGCTCTTATCACGACGGATCAAGCGGAAAAATTACAGGCACTATAATCGACAGGGGCATATCGCTCCTGTTTTTTTAGAAGCAAAAGAAGAGGGGATGCTATGAGAGCAGAGTTGATAAGGATAGAAGATCCTTTGAAAGAAAAAGAGAAGATGGAGCTTGCCTCCCGTATTATCCGCTGTGGAGGAACTGTAATCTTTCCGACGGAGACCGTTTACGGTCTTGGCGCCAACGGCCTTGATCCCGAGGCGGCTTACAATATCTACCAAGCGAAGGGGAGGCCGTCAGACAATCCTCTCATCCTTCATATCGCCGATATGGAGATGCTCGGTTTGGTTGCTCGAAACCTCGGAGAGAAGGCTTTGAAACTCGCTGAAGTGTTTTGGCCGGGTCCCCTGACCATGGTGTTTGATAAGCAGGACATTGTTCCCGCGGAAACGACGGGAGGTCTTTCTACAGTCGCGGTAAGGATGCCCGGCAACGAGGTCGCCCGGGAACTTATTCGCCTGTCCGATACGCCGATCGCAGCTCCGTCTGCAAACATTTCAGGCAGGCCGTCGATCACCATGTGGGAAGATGCGGTGGAAGAGATGGGTGAGAGGGTCGATGCAATCCTCCTCTCCGAACCGAGCGAGGTGGGCTTGGAGTCGACCATTGTCGATATGACGGAGGATATCCCCGTCATCCTCCGACCGGGAAAGATCGGCTTAAGCGAACTCGAAGCCGTTGTGGGCCCTGTCCGTGTGGACAAGGCTGTTTTGGGGCAGGGAGATGCTCCAAAGGCTCCGGGGATGAAGTATACCCATTATTCTCCAAACGCGAGTGTGTACGTCATCAAGGGGGAAGGTATGGTCGAAAGAATCCTTGAAGAATATCAAAAATACAGAGAGGAAGATCCGGTCATCTTCGCTATGGAAAAACACAGGCAGCATTACGAGGGCTTGAAGCTTTACTCTCTTGGAGCAACATCCTTGGAGGCGGCAAAGGTCCTGTTCTCTTACCTTAGAAAGGCGGATAGGGAAGGGCACGGGATCGTGCTGATGGAGAATGTCGGAGAAGACGAGGTGGGCTTAGCGGTGATGAACCGTGCAGAAAAGGCGGCAGGTGGCAAGCTTATTTATGCGAACTCAAAAGGGAAGATGCACAAAAGGAATGGGGTGAATCGGATATAAACTCGAAGCAATGCTATATAATTAAGAAAAATACGTTAAATCCGGTTTCGTACAAAAAACAAAGAGTTGAGAAACCTTGATTTTATAAGATCTCTATCCTCTGTAAAACAACAGTAAAAGTACGATATCCCTTTGAGCAGTGTTTTCCTAAAATGTAGGGAAAACAGGAAGAAAATAGCACATCATTTGAAAAAACGGTGTAAAGAAGAACTTTTGCGTGTCTTTGTCGCAGGCTTGGATAATCTCAAGTTTGTCAAACGGGACGTTGAGAGAAAAGTAAAGTTTGGAGGAAGTTATGAAAATAGCGTTTGTATGTACGGGCAATACCTGTCGAAGTCCGATAGCGGAGTATTATTTAAAAAAGCTGATCGAGGAGAGGGGGATGGAAGGGATCCGAGTCACCTCTTTCGGACTGGGAGGATTTGCCGGTTACGAGGCGAGTTTAAACAGCGTAAAATCTATGGAAGAGCTGGATATCGATATCTCCGATCACAGAAGCAGGACGGCAAATCCCGAGACCTTGGATCAAGATCTTTTTCTTACCATGGCATCCGATCATAGGGATGTGCTTCGCAGCCATCTTCGTGAAGCACTCGTTTTTACCTTGAAAGAGTTTGAAAACCTTGATGAAGAAGAATTGCAGAGAATTGTCGAACGAAAGAAGAGTGGGCAAACTCCCGGTGTTTCGTCGGAATCATCTTACGGTGACTTCGATATTGCGGATCCCTATGGAGGAAGTTTGGAAGAATATATGTCTACCAGAGATGAGATCTTATCTGCAATCGATGCTTCTTTGAACAAGATCCTCAGGTTGAAAAGCTTGTTCAGCTAGTGTAATGACATATTGCTGTTTAGCTTTATTTCTTATCTCGGTTATAAACCGAAAGAATTTATATCAAAGTCGGAATTACCGTGAATTTCAACGTGTTGTTACACCGGTTTGCCATAACTCGGATTTTGTAGAACAGGAAGCTTCGTTGTCCGTTTTTTGATCGGAAATGTTTTTCAGAAGTTTTGCAAGGAGATAAAGAGTGTATTTTTTCAGGTCATTTCAGACTTCTGCTCAGAACACAAAAAAGTTGACAAATCAGACGAAATAGGTTGTAATCATCAACCTATACCGTTACAATAGAAGTAGTTATTTGATATAACACACGGTTTCTATAAGGAGGAAGGACAATGAAGATAGGTTTGGGAGCAGACCATGGCGGTTTCCGTTTAAAGGAAGACGTCAAAAAACATTTGTTGAAACTAGGACATCAGGTAGTGGACTACGGAACCGATTCTACCGACTCCGTCGATTATCCGGATTATTCGGAAAAAGTGGCGAAGGCGGTATTAGCTGAAGAAGTTGAGAGGGGAATCCTCGTCTGCGGAACGGGCATAGGCATTGCTATCGCTGCAAACAAAGTTCAAGGAATCCGATGTGCGACCGTATCCGACGTATTTTCTGCAAAGATGTGTCGACAGCATAACAACTGCCAGATCATGGCATTGGGAGAGAGGACGGTAGGACCCGGCTTGGCGCTTGAGCTGGTCGATGCGTTCTTGGCTGCGGAGTTTGAAGGGGAGCGTCACGAGAGACGTGTGTCCAAGATCATGCAGCTTGAAAAATGAGCTTTAAACTTGTATCAAGGATGGGGAAGTGCTTTTGTCGAGAAGGTATAATCCGGGTAATATATACTTAAATCAATTAGGTAAGGAGAGATTGATATGTCAATGGAAAAGGGAAAAGTGGTAGTAGTGGATCATCCCATGGTTCAGCATAAGCTGACGATTTTAAGGGATCGAACAACGGGCTCCAAAGAGTTCAGAGAGCTTGTAAAAGAGATAGGTATGCTCATGGTGTATGAGACGACGAGAGATCTTCCGATGCAGGAGATCGAAATTAACACTCCTATCTGCAAGACGAAATCCAAGGTTCTCGCAGGGAAAAAACTTGGGATTGTTCCGATTTTGAGAGCGGGTTTGGGAATGGTCGAAGGGATCCTTCAATTGATTCCTGCAGCAAAAGTGGGCCATGTGGGTCTGTATCGTGATCCGGAGACCTTAAAGCCTGTCGAGTATTATTGTAAGTTGCCTGCCGATATTGAAGAAAGAGAGTTCCTCCTGGTCGACCCCATGCTTGCAACCGGAGGTTCGGCAAGTGCCGCTCTCGAACTGTTGAAGCAAAAAGGAGCGAAGTCCATCAAACTCATCTGTATTGTAGGTTGCCCCGAAGGAATTGAAGAGGTACATAAGTATCATCCCGAAATAGATATCTACTTGGCCTCTGTGGATGAAAAATTAAATGATCACGGTTATATCGTGCCCGGACTTGGGGATGCGGGAGACAGAATCTTCGGAACGAAGTAAGAGTATATTCGAAAAAAGACAGAAAAAAGAACTTTGTGAAGGAAGAGTTTCATAGGGTTCTTTTTTATCCCTGTCTATACTGTTATCCGATAGAACGGTTGTCATATCGATTTTATGATAAAAAAAGTCGTTTTATTTATTTTGAAATACAACATTCTGCCACTTATAAATCAAGTAAATAATAGAATGAAATATGTATGTAACAGAGTACACTTCTGTACTGCCCGACATCCGAACAGATAGCAGTAAAGACGATCATGGAGCGGAAATCACGCCGTTTCAAGCCTTGTGCGAGCCTGTTTTCTTGGAATAAAAAGTCTTGCTAAGAATCTCAAAAGGAAAGAATAGGAGTTCGAACATCTTTATGTCCCTTTTAAAACAAGAGTTCTGAGCGGTCAAATACAGTTTCTTAAAAAGCATAAAACAATTTAACTTTTTGATTACATTTGCATTTCAAATCATCTTTTTTCTGAGGAGTATGATATAATATATGTACGGGCAAACGTTTTTCTGTTTTTGTATTATAGAGCGTTATTCCTTTGCCATATTTTAGGACTTGTCTTTCCGGCTTGAGAGGAAAGATGTAAAAGGGGAGGTAACAAAAATGAGAGTTGTAAAAAGATTTATATCTGTAATGATACTTTCAATGATGATCGTCAGCTTGGCAGGCATTGACACCTATGCGCATACAAATTGTATAAAGCTCAGGACGTTTAAGGAATACACTCACCAACAAGGGAATTATAAAATAAGTATTGATAAAAAGTCTCTTTCTAAAGATAGTTTGGGCAATCTAAGTTTACATTTGGGAAAGGCAAGTGATTTGCTCTTAAATGCCGAGAATGTATACGATGTTATTTGCAGCAGTGAAAAAATTTTTTACATGCAGATGACCGGCAGAGAGAACGGAACGATGACACCGTCCGCCCTGATGGCTTATGAATTAAAAACGAGAACAGCAAAAAAAATAAAGGACTTTGATACCTACGCACATCTGGAATACATTCAAGGGGATTCCGCATACCTGAGAGTGCCGGATAAAAATTCGGGAAAAGAATCCTTCCACCTTTTGGATATGAAGACCGGAAATCAAAAGGAAATTATCAAAAGCTCGGCAAATTCTGATTTAGTAGCAATTGAAGCGGACAGAAAAAATATATTCTATACAAGATTTCGTTTTGATTCCGCTACCGATGTTTTGGCAGTAACCGATCTAAACGGACAAAATGAGAAGGAGCTTGCCCGAGGGATTATTGCATTTAAGGTAACACCGAGCAAGATTTATTATCTGTCCAAGGATGAAAATGAGAAGAAGTTCTTATATGAAGTGGATAAGAATGGCCAAAACAAGAAGCTGATTTCCAATGCAAGCGATTCTTTGGTAGGATTTTTTGAAGAGGTAAGCACCGATAGGGAAGCATTCGTTTTAGAAAACTTCGACCCGTTGAGCGGGGACGGGGAGTTTGTATACTACAAGTTATATTATAAAACAGGAAAGATACAAAAGATTGCAAAGCCATCCGTTTATGTAAAGGCATTGAATTAACTTCTATTTAATCAGAGACTTGGAAATTGCGTTTGAACACCCGGCAATAATTACGGATATCGTTACAAATTTATACCCTAGAGAAAACCACACATTTGATGTGTGGTTTTCTCTATATACAAGACAAGAAATCAGCCCTGTTCCTCAACGGAACAAGGCTGATAGGAAATTTTTATCTTGCTTCAAACAAGATACTCAAGGATTCGTTGTTAAAGGTTTTTCGGATCGCTTTAGCGAAGAGAGGAGCAGATGAAATGACCTTGATTTTATCGATCTGTTTTTCAGAAGGCAGAGAAATCGTATCCAAGACAACGATCTCTTTGATGCTCGACTTTTCAAGTCGTTCGATGGCAGGGCCCGAAAAAACGGGATGGGTACAGGAAGCGTAGATGTCCTTTGCTCCCATTGCTGCGATTGCATCCGCTGCCGCAACCAAAGTTCCTGCGGTGTCGATCATATCGTCGATCAACAGAATGTTCTTGTCCTTGACATCTCCGATAATGTTCATTACTTCCGAAACATTGGCCTTGGGACGACGTTTATCTACGATCGCCATAGGAATATCAAGTTTCTCCGCGACAGTTCTCACACGGGTCACGCTTCCGTGATCCGGAGACACAACCACCAAATTTTCAATTCTCTTTTCCGCGAAATAATCCACAAGGATGGGACCGCCGAGCAAGTGATCCACAGGAATATCAAAGTAACCTTGGATCTGGTTCGCATGTAGGTCCATCGTAAGTACACGATCGGCTCCCGATGCCTCGATCAAGTCCGCTACCAGTTTGGCAGTGATTGGATCTCTTGACTTTGCCTTTCTGTCCTGTCTCGCATATCCGTAGTAGGGGATGACTGCCGTGATCCTTCCTGCGGAAGCTCTTTTTAGGGCATCGATCATAATGAGAAGTTCCATAAGATTGTCATTGACCGGGTCACAGGTGGACTGGATCACATAGGTATCTGCTCCCCGCACGCTTTCGTTGATATTGACCGAAATTTCACCGTCGCTGAACTTTGTCACATAGGCATCACCTATGGGCAAGCCCAACTCCATTGCAATCTTTCGAGCGAGAATCATATTGGAGTTTCCGCTAAAAATTTTAATTTCATTCCCACGAACATTCATGAATACATCCTCCTAAATTTACTTTATTTTTTCTTGATTAAGCCTTTTCGTTCTGTCCAACCTTCTTTGATATATTCTTTGTTTCTTGCTACCATGAGAGCTCCTTCGGGAACATCCTTGGTTACGGTCGAACCCGCCGCCACAAATCCGAGTTCTCCGACCCGGACGGGTGCCACTAAATTTGAATTGGAACCGATGAAGGAACAATCGCCGACAACACTTCTATGCTTGTTGGTTCCGTCATAGTTTACAAAGACTACTCCACAGCCGATATTGACATGTTTTCCTACATCCGCATCGCCGATGTAGGATAGATGAGAAGCCTTGGAATAATCACCGAAATTCGCATTCTTGACCTCAACGAAGTCTCCGATCTTACAATGTTGGCCAATCTTGGACTTGGGTCTGAGGTAGGCATAAGGGCCGACAGTGGTATGGGATCCGACCTCTGCTTGCAACAAGGTGGAACTCCTAATTTCCACTTTGTCACTGATCAAACAATCCTCTATTGTCGTATTCTCTCTAATGATACAACTTTCACCGATCACCGTCTTGCCTTTGATTCGCGTATTGGGGTAGATAACGGTATCGCTTCCGATTACGACTTCCGGATCGATATAGGTATTGTTTTCATCAATAATCGTAACCCCCTGCATCATCAGTTCGCGATTGATTCTCTTCTTCATTATATCGGCAGCTTCAGCCAATTGGACTCGGTTGTTGATCCCTAAGATCTCCTCGGAATCCGCAGTACAGATCCTCACCCTACCGTCCTTAGCCACCTGTTCAAACACATCCGTCAAATAATATTCTTTTTGAGAGTTTTCCGCCTTCAGGTTTGAAAGTTCCCTCTTAAGAAGTTTCGCACTTATCATATAGGTCCCTGCGTTAATCTCATCGATCTTCTTCTGCTCGATCGTGGCATCTTTTTCCTCCACAATCTTGATGAAATCTTCCCCGTTCCTTATGATCCTTCCATAACCGAAGCTATCGCTTACCTTGGCGGACAAAACGACCGCATCGCTGCTCTGTTTAAGCTCTTCCATCGCCTTCAGCGTTTGGGCGGTAAGAAGCGGAGTATCTCCGCAAACAATAAGTACATCGTCATCGTCAGCGATCAGGTCAATCCCCATCATGACCGCATGACCGGTTCCAAGCTGTTCCTTTTGTTCCGCAATCTGTGCTCGGCCTTCCAAGTGCTTGGCAACCATCTCTCCCTGATGCCCTACAATCACGATCGGTCTTTCGTTTGACAACTCAAGACATCGATCCAATACATAGTCAAGCATCGGTTTATCCAGGATCTCGTGCAGGACTTTGGGAAGTTTGGACTTCATACGAGTCCCCTTGCCTGCCGCCAGGACAATACTCTTTAAACTCATGGCAACCCCTCTTTTTATATTATTTTAAACATACAAGTCCACGAGAGATCCTTTAGAATCTCTCGTTAGGACTTTATTTCCTTCTTAATCTCATTCACAGTTCTTCAAAAAAAGCATCTTCCCGAAGGATCGTCCGCTCGTGCAAGTGGCCTTGTTGTAGAAACAGTATCCAAAAATACAAAACAATTCTTCCTTTGCTTCATAAAAGATCGACATCTTGTGAAACGAATATGTTCCGGAATGTATTTATTCAACAGACCATTAGCGTGGTCTGTTGTTTTGAAGTATTTGATACTGTGAACTCTTTACAAAATGTCACTTTATTCGAGGAGATGTCCTTCAATATTTTGCGAGAATGCAGTCCTGTTTAGAGCAGTTCCTGCTTCTCAATAAACTCGTGAACCTTGATTCCCTTAGCCTTTAACTTCTTGACGAGCTGATCCAAATTCTCTCCCTTGAGGCGGATTGAAATCTCTGTGATCCCTATGATATCAGTATCATACTGTGTCACGTTCGTAATGTTCGCTCCGTGTTTTTGGATGACCTTGGTAATGTTGCTGAGAACCCCGACAAAGTCGTAACTGTGGATGATCAACCTCGCATCTTCCAATCCGTACACGCGAACCACGACTTGGAAAATCGCCTTCTGGGTCACGATGCCCACAAACTCCTCCAACTTATTTACAACGGGGATGAAACTCCAATTGTTCTTGGAGAACTTTTCAGCGGCTCTCTCGACATAGTCGAGCTCATGCAGGGGAAGAGCCTCACTGATGATCCAGTTCTCAAGACTGTCATTGAGAATCTCCTCCTTCTTCTGAGGGTCAGAAAAGATGGCATCGTAGACTTTGTTCTTGTAAAAAATTCCGATGTATTTCTTTCCCTGAACTACAGGCAGGGACAGAAAACCGTCTTCCAAGACCGCATCCAGGGCTTCTTTTACCTTGAGATTCGGACTCAATACCTTCAATTTCGACTCCGGTGTCATAATAGATCTGATTATCATACTCTTCCTCCTTAAATCTTTTTATCTAATTGAACAAACGTATCTTCATGATACGACTCTTGTCGACTTTCTCGATTACAAATCTTGAATTTTCATAAGGTACGATCTCGCCTGTCTTGGGGACCCTTCCGAGGATACCGAGGATCAAGCCTCCGATGGATTCAAAGTCTTCCGACTCAAAATGAGTTCCTATCATATCGTTGATATCCTCCAGCTTGACATAGCCGTTGACAATATACTCTCCCTCCTTGATACAGACGATGTCCTGATCGTCCTGAGGATCATACTCGTCGTTGATATCTCCGAGGATGCTCTCTATGATGTCCTCCATGGTCACAATGCCCGCGACCCCCTCATACTCGTCGAGAACGATCGCCAGATGGACACGCTCTCCCTGCATCCGTCTGAAAAAATCCGAAATCTTAATGAACTCATAGGTGTAGACGGGAGGCCTCATATAATCCTTGACACTGAAACGGTCTCTTTCCTCCACCGACATAAAAAACAGATCCTTTGCATAGAGGACTCCGATCACATTATCAATGGTATCTTCGTAGACGGGAATCCTCGAAAACCTCTTAGCTCCAAAGGCTTCGATCGTTTCTTCGTACGAAGCGTTACAGTCCACCGCCTCAATATCCATCCTCTGTACCATGATATCGCGAATACGCAGATCACTGTACTCGAAGATATTGTCTATAATCTCCTTCTCGTCGGATTCCAATACCCCTTCCTGGCTTGAAACTTCAACAATGGTTTTGAGTTCCTCTTCCGTGATAAGAGGTTTCTTCTCATTGACCTTTCCGCCGAACATTCCGATGATTGCATTGGTAATCAAAGTCAGAACCGCAACTACGGGACGAAATAAAAATACGATTTTCTGCATGAACGGAGTGATAAACAGGACGATCTCTTCTGTATAGTCCATCGCCAAATTCTTCGGTGTTACCTCTCCGAAGATCAAAACCAGGATCGTCATGACCAAGGTTGCGATTCCCACTCCCTTTCCCTTCCAAAGAGTGATGGACAGTGAAGTTGCAATTGCCGAAGCGGCAATATTGACAAGGTTGTTGCCCACCAGAATCGTCCCCAAAAGCTTGTTGGGTTCATCAAGCAACGCTTGAGTCTTTCTTGCATTTTTAACATTGGTTTCGGCAAGATGCCGCAGCCTGATTTTACTGATCGACATCAACGCCGTCTCCGACGAAGAAAAAAAAGCGGAGAACAGCAACAACACCACTAACAAAACGACCTGTATCCCTATTGAATGTTCCAATAAACTTCTCAACCTCACTTCTCTTCCTGACAAAGGTTCCGGAGAAACACCTATCTTACAGTCTCTTTCGTCTCGACCTTTGCTCCGGCTTAAATAACCTTTTTTTGCCCTGTATATGATTTCCCGATTGAAACATCAGGTAATACCGCTATCTATTAAAATTGACAAGTTGAACGCTTTGAAGGCTATCCTCTTCCAAGTTGTTTTTCGGCAATGATATATGTTTTATATCCGGCATTTCAAACGGAGAATAATATAAATAGAACATATAGCGACCCAAAACGTTTTGAACGATCAAAGAATTCAAACTGAACGACCGGACAATTGAAATGGAAGGCAGTATTAGGACAATACCACATAATCCCAAAAATCGGCAGGGTATTCATTTTATATCAACGATGAAATTGTTAAAAGCATTGACCCGAAAGAGTGTTGCATTTTGCAAACTTACAGGGAGATCCGTCTTTGTATGATTGTTCTTAGCGGATTCCAAATACGGCACGTCAGCCCCTGCAAGGACCTCACAGGATCAACAACAAAGGGGTAACATCGTTGTCATCATACTCAAGTATAACATATTTTTTATCCTTTGGGGCTGTAATTCTTTATTTTGTGAATTTATAAATTTTTCTTCCTGAACCATCCGTAATTGTAGAGTTTATAACATAAATCCGATGAAAATCACGATCCCTTACAGAGAGTTTTTTACAATAAAAAACCATCCTCCTCATCCTACTCTCTCTTGAAAAATATAAAATAATATGATAAATTCAAACAGATAGATTATTCTAAACTTAATAAAAGACAAAAATTTTTTGTCGGATTTTAATGAGGGTAGATGGATCGATTTATTATTTGCATAGCAAGAAGGAGAAACAATGAAAACACTGTTCGGTTATTTATACAAGGGTCAGAAATTAAGGTTTGTAAGTACCTTGTTTTTGGTGACAGCAAGCAGTTTATTTGAAGTCATGTTGGCTTATGTGATGATGCGTTGTGTGGACCTTGCATCGGAGGGATCTTTGCAAGAGGCGTCATCCTTTGCCTTATGGTTGGTGCTCTATTTGGCTACATATTTTATTTTGGATTATGTTGCAAATAAATTAAAGTGGAAGACTCTTCAGAATGCACAAACAAACCTTAGAGATGATATCGTACAAAAGTTATTGTCGATGCCCGTCAAGCTTTTTCATAAGAAGAATACAGGGAGTCGGATATCTATGCTTACAAGTCAGTGCGATATGATAGAGGAGTCTTATATGGAAATATGGTTTTCTGTTTTCTCGGAGCTTTTTACCTTTTTTGTAAGTGCTATCGTATTGTTGTATATTTCTCCATGGCTTGCAGTTTTTGTATTTGTAGTAGCTTTTGTTCAGCTGCTTATTCCCAAGATAATGGGACCCAAGATTGCTGAGAGAAAGTCTGAACAAATGCGAAATGCTGAACTTTTCACAGTAACAGCTACAGAACATTTGAACGGCTTTGATCTATTAAAAAGCTTTGATTTGACTTCACAATCCCTTCACTCAATAAGTGAGGCGAATCGTCAGTGGGAAACTTCAAAGTTCAAGTCCAGGATACTTTCATCGACAGCCAGGTTGTTGTCCTTTACCTTTGGGCAGATACTCTATGTCGGAATCTTCTTTTTTGGCGCTATGCTTACTATTTTAGGTGTTATGACTGTCAGTAAGATGATTGTAGCTTCACAGCTGGTGGTCTATATTGCAGCGCCTTTACAAACTTTGGGAGAGGATATCACGGAACTCAAGAGTGCTGTTCAACTTATCCGCACCCTACAAAAAGAATTACTCTACAGTGAAAAACAGGTAATGGAGTTTGAACAATTTCCGGCTACATTTAGGGAAATGGACTTTAAGGATGTTTCTTTTTCGTATGCAGATATCCCGATTTTTGATAAAATCAATGCGACTATCGTACGTGGAGAGAAGTATTTGTTGTGTGGTCCGTCGGGGAGCGGAAAGTCTACGTTTATAAAACTTCTTACGGGGATTGAAGATCCCGATAGAGGCAGGGTATGTATTGACGGTATTGATATCCGAAATCTCGACACGAGACAGCTTGCGAATTTCATTCTGCCTTGTACGCAGAGTACATTTATTTTCAATGCCTCTGTGCGTGACAATGTTACCTTGTTCAACAAGAGATTTTCTGACGAAGAGATCCTCGACGCCTTGCAAAAAATTGAGTTTACTTATGTATTGCAACGATATAAGGATGGACTGAACCATGTAATCACACAGGGCGGACAGAGTCTATCCGGAGGAGAACGGCAAAAAATCGCATTGGCACGCATGGAGTTGTTCAATCCGTCGATCGTGACTTTTGATGAAAGTTTTGCTAATCTGGATACCGAAACTGCACGTAGGCTAATGGAAGTTGCGGTGTCCAAAAAAGAGAGGACCGTGATTGTTGTTGCACATCAAATGCCGCAGAATATGGGGCACCTGTTTCACAAGCGGATTGTGATTGATGGTACAAGTGTAAATATCGAAGGGTAGTATATGGATGAGCGCTGTGTATCGTTGTAATCCTATTATCCGTTGCCCGGTGTACTGACATATTGATATTCGGCTTTATTTCTTATCTCGGTGATAAATCGGAAGAATTCATATCGAAGTCGGAATTACCATGAATTTCAACGTGTCACTACAGTAGTAACATATTGATATTTCGCCTTACTCAGAATCTTCGTTATAATGAAAAAGAATTCTTAAGGAAATACCGCACAAAAAGAGCTAATAGTTCCCTATAAGGAACAAAACTATGATAAAATAAAAGATATAAAACAGAATCAAACCCAGTAATTAGAAACCATACTGCATAATAGAGAACGAGGGAGAGCCATGAACAAACAACTAAATCTATCCATTCTTACAGACGAACTTCTAAGTGTCAAAACAAAGAAAAAAGAATTTCTCAAGCAAATCGATCAAATCATCCCTTGGGAAGAATGGATAGAACTCATTAAACCCTTCTATTACAAAGCAAAACGTGGAAACAAACCCTACGAAATAGAATTGATGCTACGACTCTATATCCTACAGAACCTGTATAACCTCTCGGACATGGCAACCGTTGCGGAAG
>NZ_JBHSHL010000011.1:0-141 GCF_042652965.1 Filifactor villosus | reverse complement strand
TCTTGAGCAAAACAATCTACAGCAACAATTCTTTGAACAGGTAGTAGATCGTCTTCGTAACCAAGGACTCATTCTCAAAAAAGGAACCATAGTAGATGCTGCCATCATCTCCTCTCCCTCCTCCACAAAAAACCAAAGTAA
>NZ_JBHSHL010000010.1:0-968 GCF_042652965.1 Filifactor villosus | reverse complement strand
AGACGAGATATAAAGGACTTAAGAAACAGGAGGCGAAGCTAAATATCCTGTGTAGCTTGGCGAATCTATTGATCGCACAGAGGCGGAGCCTAAGTGCTTAATTTGTTGTGCCCGAAAAACGAAAAATCGGGCACAACAAAGAGAAACATGGAGATAACGGGGAATAAATATCAATTTTTTATACTACTATTCTTTTGAATAGTGGATATAAACAATCTGTGACCCATAGGAGACAACATGGTTTTTCGTCATCGAAAAATAAATATATCCACACTTCTATTGAAAAATAGTATTACCCTGTTATCCCCATTCTTTTTTTATTTTGCCAATTGTGAGGTCTTTCCCTTATAGTGGTTTTTTCCCTTTTAAACTGTCAAACTCCTGAAAAAGGCTGATGAAATAGAGCATAAAAAGAGCTGATAGTTCCCTATAAAGAACAAAAATATGATAAAATAAAAGATATAAAACAAGATCAAAGATAGTGATTAGAAGTTATTCATTGATATTCTGTATATGCTAATCTAAAAATGGTCCACAAACAACAAAAAATCTCTTTGAAAACCGGTCCAATCAATCACAAAATATCTCCGAGATGAGGTACACTTAATCTCGGAGGTGACATGAGGTGAAAACACTAATGGACAAGTTCAAAATCATTGATGCAAAACGAAGGGGGTTATCGAACAGGGAAACAGCCAAACGGTTGGGAATCGACCGTAAAACAGTAGCTAAGTATTGGAATGAATACAACGAACGATTAAAAGAGCTCAATCTCACGGATTCTCATACAGACATTCGAGAACTACAGGCGCAGATCGTAAAAGAACCGCAATATGATGTCTCTTCTCGCGGCCCTATGAAATATACAGAGGAGATCGATGCACTGGTAGAAACCATACTAGAAGAAGAAAAGGAAAAGTCTAAGAAACTGGGAAGACATAAACAGAAACGAACTTTAAAACAGATGC
>NZ_JBHSHL010000009.1:0-70889 GCF_042652965.1 Filifactor villosus | reverse complement strand
GTTGAAATTTTGTTTGAAATTCCAACTTTTTTTGCTTGTTTTTTCTCATTTAACTCAGAAACTCAGGAAATCAAGTCTTCGAATCAAAATGATGATAAAACAGTTCCAAACAAAAAAGTGTTATATCATTGAAGTTTGATACAACACTTTTTTTGTTTTTATTGTTCAGAAATGAATGGTTTATTTTGCATAGTCTACTGCTCTTGTTTCTCTTATAATGCTGACTTTAATCTGCCCCGGATACTCCATCTGTTCTTCGATCTGCTTGGTGACATTTCTCGCCAACAAGGGCAGATAATCATCGTCGATCTTATCGGGTTTGACCATGATGCGTATCTCCCGACCCGCTTGGATCGCAAAGGACTTCTCAACTCCGTCAAAACCGTTGGAGATCTCTTCGAGTTTTTCAAGTCTTTTGATATAGGCTTCCAAGGTCTCGCCTCTGGCTCCCGGTCTGGCTGCCGATATGGCATCCGCAGCGGTAACGAGGACCGCTTCCACGGTTTGAGGCTCGTAGTCTCCATGGTGCGTGGACATTGCATGGATGACTTCTTTAGACTCTTTGTATCTTCGAAGAAGATCCATTCCGATCTCGACATGGGTCCCTTCGATCTCGTGGTCTACCGCTTTCCCGATATCGTGAAGCAGACCCGCACGTTTCGCCAAGGCGGCATCCGCACCGATCTCGGTCGCCATAATCCCTGCAAGGTGTGCGATTTCGATGGAGTGCTTCAATACGTTTTGTCCGTAACTCGTTCGGAAACGAAGACGTCCCAACAACTTTACAAGTTCGGGATGAACACCGAAGATTCCCGTTTCAAAGAGAGCCTTCTCGCCTTCTTCCTTGATGAGGGTATCGATCTCTTCTTTGGCTTTCTTTACCATTTCTTCGATCCTCGCCGGATGAATCCTTCCGTCGGAGATCAGTTTTTCCAAGGCGATTCTCGCCGTTTCTCTCCTGATGGGATCAAATGCTGACAATACAACCGCTTCCGGGGTATCGTCTATGATAAAGTCCACACCTGTCAAACTCTCAAGGGTTCGAATGTTTCGCCCTTCACGTCCTATGATACGTCCCTTCATCTCGTCATTGGGCAGACTTACCACGCTCACCGTTGTTTCCGCGACATGATCGGCAGCACATTTTTGGATCGCATAGGCGACAATCTCTTTGGCTTTTTTCTCCGCCTCGTCCTTCGCTCTTGCCTCCATGTCTTTGATCATGATTGCCATCTCTCTTTGCACTTCTTTTTCCGCTCCGGAGAGGATCTGCTCCTTGGCCTCTTCTACCGTAAGGTTCGAAATGCTCTCGAGTTTGGTAAGTTGCTCGCTTCGAATTACCTCAACTTCTTTTTCTCTTTCTTCCACCATTTTCAGCTTTTCAGAATATCTGTTTTCTTTTTCTTCCAGCTGTCCCATCTTTTTATCCAAGGAAGCTTCCTTGTGAACCATTCTGTCTTCAAACTTTTGAAGTTCGTTTCTTCTCTGCTTGTACTCACGTTCCGCTTCAGATTTTATCTTATGAGACTCTTCCTTTGCTTCTAACAGTTTTTCTTTTTTTACAGCCTCTGCCTCTTTAATTTTTGCATTTGCATCTCTTTTTACTTTTTCAGCTTCTTCATTTGCTTTTAATAAAATACCATCAGCGACTATCTCCGCTTGTTTTAGTTTACCTTCAGCTATTTTTTTTCTAATGATATAACCGATCAGAACTCCAAGAAATGCAGAAAAGGCTGCCATAATGAAGTTTAAGATTGTACCCACCTCCTTTTCTGTGATTTTCCATATTCATTTCTAATTGATTGTTATATCTTCAAAACCTTCTTGAGATATAGTAATATTCTACTTGTTATTAATTTTGATGTCAATGTTATTTCTCAATAAATCCTTATTCTTTCATCCCTATACTCTCAATTATACGCAAAACTCCTTGCTTCCATGGGACAAATTTACAAAAAAACCGTATTTTTGTAACAAAATATGCGAGGTTTGCTATTTTTAAAAACAAATTCTCCATTAAGCCTTTATCATTTTTTAAAAGCATAGTATAATAGTGTTAGAAAAATCTGGAATGTGCGTCTATTCTCTGTAAATTCAACCGACATGATGAATTAGGGAGTCTGATTGTATATTTGTCAAATGACCTGCCTCCTTCGAGTGGACTTCAGAGACAAGTAACGAGACACCCACCTGAGCGCAGCTCGGGCTTGAATTTATGAGATTCCAACGGCATTTCGGATTTTTTGTTTTATATCGATGCCGTTTGATGCGCTCACTCAATGTGATCACAAAGACATCTTCCCCATCATCAAAAATTTGAGAAGTCCGAATCATCGCTATGAAAACAGACATCGCTATAACACGTCTTCGGTAGGAAGTATGTTCCATATTTGAGGAACATACTTTATACTATTCTCCAATGGAAATATGGATATATCCGTTTTTTTCAACCTGCGGAAAATCTCTTTATCTTCTATGGTTACAGATTGTTTATATCCACAACTCAAAGGAAGAATAGTATTATTTATTTCTGCCATTTATATCCTTATTCCTTCAAACCGTTGATAACGACGATTTTTATTCCAAACCGATACAAGTTTTTGTAACTGCAGGATCAAGACGCACCTTTGAACGGAGAACCTCAGTTCTTGGCCCTTATATATCAGGAAATAAAAATCGACCTCAGCTTTTCAGCCAAAGTCGATCTTTACAGTTACATCTGTTATCTTACCGTAATTCTTACGATGTTGGAATTTTCATCCGGATTATACTCTTCTTCAAAGTCGTAGAATACGAAGTCATATTTTCCTACATAGCTGACGCCGTTTTCTTCATACAGGTCCTGAGGGATTTTTTCTCCGTCGGACATAATGTAGATCTGATCAAGCGCCTTGTCATAGCCGTACTCAATGCCTGCCATCTTCATAAGCGGAGCAAATTGGTACTGTGTTGCAAACTGCCCTTCTTCCAAAACTTTGATCGACATAGATTTTCCGGTTTTTTCACTTGTTATGCTGCCCGCTTTTTTGTCGATGATGAGGACATCTTTTACCGGAGGTTCATACAGTTTCATATATTCTTCAAGGTCGATCACGTTGTTCTTTCCAGGGAAGGGAATCGGTCTCAGCTCTACTTTTTTGGTGTCCGTTGTGACCTTCATCGTTGCAGATCCGAAGCCCTTGAAGAGCAGGTTCAATACGACATCTCCCTTATAGGTCGAATCCGTAAAAGTCTCTTTTCCGCTGTATTTACTTCCCGCCAAGGCTTCCTTGATCTCAGGGACCACTTCTACGATCTCCTTCTTGAGTTCGTTATTGTAGCCTTCTTGGATCATCTTGATGCTTGCATCGTTTACCTGCAAGACCTCTTTTAATTCAGCAAGAGTAAGGACTTTGTCGAGGTTGTTGATGATATTGTCAAGAGAGAGGACTGTCTGGTCGATAAAATGATCCGAGGTCATATCTACGCTAAAGGTCCTTCCTTCTTTCTTCATTCCAGTCTTAAATCCGATCAAGTCGCCCACCTGTTCCATCTTGGAGTAAAACTCTTTCCTCTTGGAAGGATCGGAATACTTTTGAATGTATGCTTTCAAGGCGTCGTTACTCTTCATGACGGGAAGACCCGAAGCATTGTCAAAGGACATCTGCTTTGTGCTGTCGATGAGCAGATACTCCTGTTTTACCTGTTTTACCGCTTCGGGAATTTCTTCTCCCGTCGCTCTGAAGATATCTTCGATATAATTCTTGCTGATATAGAGCTTGGTCCCTTGCATATAGATCTTCACGCTCGGAATGTTGATCAAGCCACCTTTCTCTTTCAAAGAGAAGTTTACTACCCCTTGTTGCAATTCTCCCTTCGGATTGAGGTTGTAGGAGTCCCCCGTCAAAACAAACTCCATCTTATCCTTTGGATCTCCGGTCGAAAAAAGCCCTGAGGTCTCTACGGAAAGTTCCATGTTTACCTTAGACTCCGAAGCCTCCCATTGAGAAACCTTTTCGATCTCTTGAAGGTAGGATTTTTCTTCAGGCGTACAGCCTGCAATTCCCAATACCATTGTCATAGACAACAGCAGGGCAGCCAATTTCTTTTTCATCTTACGATCATCCCTTCTGTCAAATTATTTAAATGTATTTATATTTCAAAGCGACATGTGCCATGGATATAGCACATGTTGCAGAAATAACAATCTTTCCTTTATCATAGGGTACTATCTTCCAAAAATTTTTTTGATTGCCTGATCGACGCTTCGTACTCCAATCAGTTCCATGTTCGACTTGTCAAACCCCTTCACCTGATTAAAGGGAAGAACGACCTTCTTGAAACCCAACTTTTCCGCTTCAGCGATCCTCTTGTTTGCGTTGTGCACACTGCGGATCTCACCAGTAAGTCCGACCTCTCCAAAAATGACTGTATCTTCTCCGACCGGAATAGTTCTATAAGAAGAAGCTACTGCAATAAGAATGGCGAGATCTATGGACGGCTCGTTATTCCGAAATCCTCCTGTCAAATTGACATAGATATCGTGATTTTGGATCTGAAATCCCGCTCTTTTTTCAAGCACTGCAAGTAGCATATTCATCCGGTTGTAATCGACACCGGTAGCTGTCCTTCTCGGCACGGGAAAAAAGCTTTGCGAGGTCAGTGCCTGCACCTCGTTCATAATCGGCCGACTTCCTTCCATGGTAGCAACAATTACGGAACCCGGTGTATTGATGGGTTTTTCGCTCAACATAAGAGCCGAAGGATTGATAATCTCCTTAAGACCTTCTCCTGTCATCTCAAAGACTCCCAGTTCATTGGTAGAGCCGAAACGATTTTTGACCGCCCTGATCATCCGATAGGAATGATACCTTTCTCCCTCGAAATAGATCACCGTATCGACAAGATGTTCCAAAACCTTAGGACCTGCCAAGTTCCCTTCTTTTGTGACATGACCGACGACAAAAACACTGATCCCTCTGCTCTTTGCAAGTTCCATCAACCTCGATGTCACCTCTTTGACCTGCGATACCGAGCCCTGAATGGAGTTGAGTTCTTTTGCGGATATCGTCTGAATCGAATCCACAATGACAAAATCGCTACCGTGATTGTTGATCTCCGATTCGAGCTGTTCAAACTCATTGGTGTTACAGATCATCATCTCAAAACTTGATGAAAACAGACGATTGGAACGAAGTTTGATCTGGAGTTCCGACTCTTCTCCGGATACATAGAGAACCTTCTTCGTCCTGCTGATGTTATAAGCTACTTGCAAGAGAAGGGTCGATTTCCCAATTCCGGGTTCTCCTCCGACCAAAACCAACGAACCCTTTACAATACCTCCTCCAAGCACCCTGTCAAACTCTCCTATGCCTGTCGAAAACCTGACTTCATCCTTATGACTTATCGAAGAGATCGATATCGCCCGGGAAGATAGACTCCCTGCCTTCTTCTCTTTTGATTTGAGAACTTTTGCGGAGACGATCTCTTCTTCAAAAGAACCATAAGCATTACATTCGGGGCAGATTCCATACCATGACGAGGACTCTAAGCCACAAGATTGACAGATGTATATTTGCTTTAATTTCGCCATCTACTTCCTCACTGTCCTCTCCACCTTTGTATGTTCAAAAAATTCTTCCCCTCTCATTTTATCATAATAAACTTCACAATATAAATATATTACACAAATTCATAAGAATACCACACTTTTAATACAAAATCGAGTTTTACACTTTTTATGCTGTTTTTCAATAAAAAAGCGGTTATATTTGGTTTGTGACTTCGAGTATTCGTTTTATACGAAAATCCAATTAAGATGTCAGGTGTATGGAAGGTATAGAGATAAATCATAATTTATAGTAAATGAAGGTGCAAACGGAACGAGGACATTTTTGGAGAAAAAATCTGATGCCATCAAAACTTCTTAATACTATTCCTCGATAGAAGTATGGTTATATCGGTTTTGTAACCATAAAATTCCTTTCATCCTGATTACAAATCAATGTAATCCATAACTTAAGGAACAACAGCACAATCCCCTTTCCGTTCTATGTACGAATGTCAATGCTTTTCTTCTATAAACGATGCTATTGTCTGTGAGTTATATAAAAAATACCGCCAAATTTTTTTGACGGTATTGCTAAGCAGAAACCCATTTGTCTGCCTGTTATATAATTTCCTCTCACAGAATACAGGTTCTTCTCCATGAAATATAAGCAAAAAGTAGATTTCACACAGACTTTTGACATCTTGAATAGAATTTTTTCAGCTGACTACACTGTAATTACGCAACCCTCTGCCGGAAGGAATTTTTACAAAAAAGTTGAAACAACTGTAAAGCTGTTCAAAATTCATATAAGGTCTTTGATACAGATAGACCAGGTTGGAGAGGATAAATTCAGTCAACTTACTTGCTGTAAGGACCGTATGAATTCCGCCCCTTTCTTCTTCGTTTTCAATCATCGCCTCGACCGTGGAAAAAATACTCTGATTTCCTATGCTTTCTCTAAGAAGATCATTCTTGCTCTTCATGGTATGTATCTGATAGGCTTCACATACATTAAAGAACTCGGAAAGTTCTTGAAACGTATGTTCCATCTTCTGTTCAAAGTCTATATCCTGTTCAGATATCATTTTTATCCTTCCGCAAAAATTCTTTAACTCCTCTTCATAGAGTGCAAGGAAGAGTTCGGACTTACTCGGAAAGTAGTTATAAAAGGTCCCTACTCCGATATCACAGGAATGTGCAATGCTTCTGATATTAAGCGATTTTTTTCCCTGCGTTCTCAATATCCTGCTTGCTTCTTCCAAAATATGTTCTCTTACATTATTGATAATCTTTGGCATAACACAACTCCTCTCACCTTATCCTCCTTTGACCTTCCCTTGAGGGAACCGGAACTTAATTGCAAAAAAACCGGAACCTAAGCAATTAAGTTCCGGAAAGTACAAAGAGTTTTAAGGAAAAATTAAAAGTATATTGTAAAGCAAGCTGAAGGCTTAGGGGAACCTTCGGCTCGACGTTTACACACCGTAATCCCAAGCACTTCAAAACAAAGCCTCTATCCAAGAAAAACAAAAACATCTGTCTCTTGGAGTCAGATGTCTAAAAGGCAAACAAAGCGCTTGATAAACCTCCTTCTCATATCCAAGTGAGAACTTAACTGGAGCAAGTCTATGGCAGGTCTCCTGGCTAACTTCATCATACTTTGTTCCCTTCCCGTTTCTCACAGTGGTTATTCATCAACAAAGCACTCCGTCTTACAGTGGCTGGACCGCGTCGGAATCTTACCGAACTTCCCTTTTAAGTATTCGTATCCAAAGAAGATAGAATACACCATACACTTATTATTCAGTTGTCTGACTATAAGATACCACAAACCCCAAGAATCTTCAAGGGGGTTTTGATAAATTTTTATCTAAAGGAGCCGAACCCTATCTGTCGAATTGCCTCATACACTCCGATCGCCACGGAGTTGGAAAGGTTTAAACACCTCATTCTCTCTTCATTCAACATGGGGATGCGAACCATGCTTTCTTTATGAGCTTCCAGGATGTGGTCGGCTATTCCCTTGGTTTCCTTACCGAAGATCAAAAAACATCCGTCCTTATAGGATACTTCATCATGGTTCTTACTCGCCTTCGTCGAATAAAAAAAGAACTGTCCACCCTCGTGTTGCTTTTCGAACTCGGCATAGTTGTCATAGTAGAAGATCTCGACCAGATCCAAGTAGTCCAGTCCTGCTCTTCTCAGCTTTTTTTCTTCCATCGAAAAACCCAAGGGCCTGATCAAGTGCAAGTTAGCTCCCGTACATGCACAGGTCCTTATGATATTTCCGGTATTTCCCGGTATCTCAGGTTCGATCAAAACGATATTTACTGGCATCTATCTGCTTACGCCCCCTTCCAAAATATAACGCATTGCCTTGGAAAACCCTTCTTTCGTATTGGTATCCGTCACATAATCCGCCATCTTTTTGAGTTCATTGCCTGCATTTCCCATCGCGACACCGATCCCGGCATACTTGAGCATCGATGCATCATTGAGATGATCTCCAAAGGCAATGATACGTTCGGGAGCAATTCCATAGCGTTCACTGATTAATTTTAATCCTCTTCCCTTGGATACTCCCTTCTTCATAATCTCCATATTTGTATCGGAGGACTGCACCACTTCCAAATCCTCCATCTTCGAAAGTATGTTCTTCCACTTGTCAAGAATCTCTACCTTCTTTTCCAGGACTACCAGTTTCAGAATCTTGCTGTCTGTTTCAACGACCTTTTTAAAGTCCTCCGTAATTTCAACATGGATCCTGTCTTCAGGCTCCAAGGTCCGGTTCAGTCTCAAGTAATGTTCTACCAGTCCCGTGGGCTTTTTGGAATAGATGGTCTCAGCATCGTAAATACAGTAGAAGGCATCTTCCCGATCTAAGTAATCCATCATCGAAAGCAGGGCCTCCTCGGGAATCCGCTCTTCAAGCAATACTTCTCCCGTATCGGTATGGCGTACATAGGCCCCGTTGCACGAAATGACGTAGTCCTTTGTTTCCAAACTCTTTGCAAATAATGAGGCGGAACGATAGATCCTTCCCGTTGCAACAATAAACCTCATTCCTTTTTTTATCAGTTCACGAACACTTCGATAGGTCTCGTCACTATAGCCGGCGACATTCTCGAGCAGCGTTCCGTCCAAATCGCTTGCAATCAATTCAAACATGTTCTCTACCTCTCTTCTCTATCCGTTCAGATATTCCAACACACAAAATCCGTCCCTGCAACTAAGTTTGCTGACCTTCGCATTATCTACTCTAAAATTCCACCGCAAATGATCGTCCCCCGCCAAAAGCTGTGAAAGAATGAGACGAAGCACCCCCGCATGAGAAACGAGAGCGATGGCTTCATAGCCCTTTTGTTGTGAAATGTAGACAACCTCTTCAAGCCCCGCCTTTACCCTCCGAGAAAATCCTTCTTCCGACTCTCCGCCGGGAAAGGTATAGGTTCCTGCCTGACTCATCATCTTCTTTGTTTCCTTTGGATATCGCTCTTCGATCTGTGTATAGGTCAACCCCTCGAACAAACCGAAATCCATTTCCTCCAAGGCTTTTAAGGTTTCAATTTCTTTGTTGAGAACTTTTGCCGTATCGATCGCCCTTTTTCTGGGCGAAGAAAAGATCTTATCCAAGGATATCGCTTCAAACTTACATCGAAGCTCCTCCAAGGACTTCCTGCTTTCAGGCAGCAAAGGGCTCTCCGTGCGTCCCAAAAAAAGCCCTTTTCGATTGGCATCCGTCTCTGCATGTCTAATTAAATATAAGTCCATAGGATCACCCCGCCCACATAATAAAGCAACAGATACATCAGTTCACTAAGTTCGCAGACCGCTCCCAAGGTATCTCCTGTAATTCCTCCTATCTTTGAGTTCACAAAACCATTGAAACACTTTACGAAAAGCAAGGTCGCAACAAAACAGATCAAGTGCAAAACAAGAGTCTGTGTATCAGCAAATACGATGCATAAAGCCGAACTCAAAAGAAGTGCTCCTACCAATACCTTATAGAAGATCTTTTTGGACACCTTTCCGATGAAAGGTCCTCCCATACCGTCTTCCCTGGCATATCTGCCTTTATGGCAAGAATATACAAGGGACAAACGCCCCAGCACCGGTACAGTTAAAAGCAGAAAGGGAGTCTCCACCGCATATTGAAGGTAATAATACCAAAGGGCTGTCTTTAGGAGAAGAAGAAAAAAAACGGCAAGGATTCCGTTCGTTCCGACATGAGGATCTCTCATGATTTCAAGCATTCTCTCCTTGGTTCGATAGCTGAACAGAGAATCAAAGGTATCGCCCAAACCGTCTATATGTAAGGCCCCTGTCAATGCTACCGAAGTCATAACAATCAAAATAGAGGTAATGACAGGATCAAACACAAGACCCGATATCCATGCTGCTAAAGCGTAGATTATTCCCAAGACCAAACCGACAAGATGAAAGTACTTCATAATGACCGAGAAATCCTCCAGTTTCATATCGGGATGGAAGGGAACGGGAAGTTTCGTCATAAATCCCAAAGCAACCAAGAACTCTCTATACACAAACCTCACCGTCCTTTTTGATCCTCATTGCAATACCGCTTACCAAAAAATAGACCTCATCCGCTCTTGCACTTATCCTTTGGTTCATACGTCCGATAATATCCCTATATAGTCGCGACAGTCTGTTTTGAGGTACAATACCCATTCCAAGCTCATTGCTCACAATGATCAAGGTGGACCCGGAAGAAGCTACAATCGACAATATGGAATCAATTTCTCTTCCAATTTCTTCTTCGCGACGATTCACCTCATCCATATCCGCCGTTTCATAATCTATATAGGGCTGTATAAACATAAGATTTGAGACCAACATAGTAAGACAATCCAAAAGGATTGTCTTATCTTTGCTCACTATATCGGGCAGAGAAGGAGAGATCTTCGTCCGGCACTCGTAGGTGGTCCAATTGGAAGGTCTCTGTTCCCTGTGTTTTTTGACCCTATCTTTCATCTCCATATCTCTTATTTCCGCTGTGGCAATATAGGCTACACTCGTTTTACTTTTTTTACAGAGTTCTTCCGCATACAGACTTTTTCCGGATCTGGCTCCTCCGGTCACCAATATGATCCTTCCCATAATTTCTCCTATCCTGTAATATCATGATTTTCTGCCGGAACTTGATTGGTATTGGGCTGAGTTCCCGATACCGGTTGCCCCGGCTGAGCTGCCGCATTGCCCGGTTTGACCTCGGGTGCCCCGGTCCCTATACGTACAATCTCGGCCTTTGCAGGATATCGGTCCCGATTGATAATCTTGGTTTCTCCATTTACCGTCATATAGGTGACGGAACGGATCTCATCTCTTCCGGGTTCTTCCACAACCTGTTTTCCTTGAGGAAGCGAGGGATCTTTTTTGTAGATGACCTTCTTGGGCACCCTGCTTACCAGTTCGGATTTGAGATGAACGGCTTTATGTGAATTTACATCTCCATATACCTGAAAGACTACATTGTTTCCCGATACATGGCCTTGAAGGACGATCGGATAATCATAGGGATTCTTGAATCTCAGGTCAAATTCGCCGGAAACCACAGCCGCATCTCTTCCCACATCGACATATCCCGCAGGAATGGAGTGGGGTCTTCTTCTCGTGATATCAAGCCCTGCGTACAGTGCCGCATTATAAAGAGTCGTCGATACCTGACAAACTCCCCCTGCCACACCCTTCTCATACTTTCCGTTGATAATAACCGAGGCTTCTTTGTATCCGTCCGCCAATCCTCTATCTCCTGTGATTTTGTTGAAAGAAAACTCTTCTCCCGGCAACAGAACAGTCGAGTCTATTGATTTTGTTGCAACGCGTATGTTTTCAACCCTTCCTGCTATCGAACCGTTGAACCTCGTACTGAACTGTCCGATTTTCCCGTTGATTCTCTTTAAGTTTTCCTCGGTGACCTTAGGTACAATTTTTTTGACCGGAAGGGTTACGACTACATCTTCATTTGGCCTCAAAGCATTAGTGATCAGAGACTCCACCTCATCGAGTTGTACCTTTCTTCCAACGACTTCCTTTTGGATGGCATAGTTATTTTTGATCGATATCGTTGCGTTCTTTGGCTCAAGGTAGTTCTGCGAATTGATCTCCTTTACTTTTTCCGTAAGTGCCGCAAGGTTTTCCTGACGTTGCAAAGGAATATCGACCGCGTCCGCCAAAAATTTCAGACGAGCAATTTTTTGCATGTTTTGAAAGAAACCTCCGGTCCTTGCCACCGCATAAGCACTTTCGATCGCCTTGTCGTAATCCATCACATAACCCAGTTCCTTAAGTTCGTATTTGTACTCCTTATCCTCATAGACAAAGGTAATGGTCTTATACTGCTCTTTTTCAAGCAGAAGTTTCTTGGCTTCTTGTTTATTCAAGCCTTCCAACGGGATCTGATTTACCGACACGCTGTCATAGATGATGTCCTTCTTCATATAATTGTAGAAGTAGCCCACCGTCCCTAATACGATCAGAGCTAAAACAATCAATACTGCTGCTAATTTTTTCATTTACTATCCTTCCTTCGTACTTTTTTGTTCTTAGACTTTTGACTTTCTTTATAATAACTACATTCCTGTAGAACAACACACTCGTCACACAAGGGCCTTTGAGCTTTACAACAGCGTCTTCCATGGAAGATCATCAAATGATGCGCCTTGGAATACAAATACTTCGGCAACTTCGAAGTGACATCTTTCTCAACAACATTGGGATCCTCCGACTTTGTAAGTCCCAATCTTCTGCTTACCCTTCCCACGTGAGTATCCACGGCAAAAGCGGGTATTTGGAAGGCGTTGCTCAACACCACATTGGCAGTTTTCCTGCCTACCCCCGGCAGAGTGACAAGTTCTTCTCTGCTTTTTGGAACCTGGCCGTCATATTTTTGTAACAGAATATGAGAGGTTTGAAGGATGTGCTTTGCCTTTGTGTTAAAGAAACCGATGGTACGGATCCACTCTATCAACTCCTGCTCGGACAGGGTAACCATCTTCTCGGCGGTATTATACTCCTTGAACAGCTCTTTGGTCACGATATTGACCCTCTTATCCGTCGATTGAGCACTTAACATCGTTGCGATCAAAAGTTCGTATGCAGATTCAAAGTTCAATTCACACCTTGCATCCGGATATACCGTTTCAAGGGAACGAACGACTCTCATCGCTTTTGTCATGAAAGAACCTCCCGCCGTATTTGAGTGATTTCCAGCCTGTTGTCTCCATCCACGAAGTCGATGATCGCTTCCAACATGGAATCGATATGCCTGCTGTCATTGGAAACCGTAGCTATACCTATTTCGGTCTTCTGATGATGATCGTTGTAGGACGACTCACAAACCGTCACATTGAATTTATTTTTTAATCGTGTCAGAAGACTTTTGAGAATACTCCTCTTTTCTTTCAGGGAATATACTTCAAAGAGTCTTAACTCCAACTCCAAAACTCCTATAAACATTTTATTTCTTACCTTTGATAATGTCAATGTTTCTTTCAAGTACCTGTTTCCCTCTCCAAGCAAAAGTCCGGTTCGAATAGGCTTTCCTAAACGATCGGTTGGAGAAAGCTTGCAACTCCTCCGATGTCAAAACTCCGATAAAATCGGTTTTAAACTCATCGATATCCGTATTGCATAATTTCCAATTATAGGGACAAACCTTCTGACATTCGTCACAACCATAAACCATAGCTGCTTTTTTGATGTTTGCCTCATCATTCGGTGTCAAACTTTTTTTCTGCGTTAACCATGAAATACAAGTATGATAAATCCTGTTGTCACTCCCCAAAACGCTCCCCGGACAACTTTTTTTGCATCTTCCGCAGGAGATACAGTATCTTCTGAAGGACTTTGTCGCCTCAAACTTTGCCGTTGTAACAATCAAACCGAGAAAACCGTAACTTCCGTAGGTCTCATGAATGGCCATACCGTTATCTCCTTCAAGACAAAGTCCTGAATGAATTGCGAAAAAACGTTCACAGAGAGGTCCCGTATCACATTGACAGATGAATTCTTCGTTCGGATAATGCTTCCCCAATTCATCTTTTGCCCTTGAGAGAACGGTTTTTACTACATGGTGATAGTCTTTTGCCTGAGCGTGGATAGAAATGTTGTTTCCGTCAAAAATCAAATTGGAATCAAAGTAGGGTACAAAAAACACAATAAGAGCCTTCGCTCCCTCTAAAGAACATTCGGGATATACTCTTTTTGAGCAGTCCTCTTCTTCGATATCAAGTATAGCCCTGTCTCTTGTTCTTTTTTTGAGAAACTCAAAGTATTCTTCCATCTCATTTCGATACAGCGACAGATCCATCACTCTGTAGTCTACTCTATTACTACCCAAAACATTAGGGGCTAAAATATCTTTTAAAAAACACATTCGATCCCGTCTTTCCTTTTACAAACCGATCTGCTCAAAAACCCCTTCACAAGCTTCTTCAAAAGAAAGGGTATTCTCAACAGATCAGACCCCCTGCAACTTTCTGAAAATAAATCATTTCAACTGTTTTTATTTTATAACAAAATGCATCAAATGACAATAACCTTCTTCAAATTGTAATGCTCTGAACAAAAACACATCCACGCGTCAAACGCGTGGTTGTTATTTTGCGGGCATAGCCCTATGCTCCTCGCGTACACGTCAAACGTGTAAATACGACTGTCAGTCGCGTTACCTGTTTGTTACTTTTTCTTTGATTTAAAAGTTCCTACTTCACTCATTACTAACTGTTCTCCTAACTTATCCTCCTCTAACTGCTTTGCTATATACTCCGCAATTCGTACTTCATTTTTTCCTACTGTATCTACATAATATCCTTTACACCAAAACTCTCTGTTTCGATATTTATATTTCAGCTCTCCGAATTGCTCGTATAACATCGTACTGCTCTTTCCCTTTAAATACCCCATAAAATTTGATATCGAATATTTCGGTGGTATTTCACAACATGTGAATATGATCCGGACATGCTTCGACTTTTACTATTTTTACTCCTTTCCACTCGCATAATTGCCTTAAAATCCTCCCTACTTCTTTTCGTTTCTCTTCATAAAATACCTTTCTTCGATATTTAGGTCCAAACACTACATGATATTTGCAATTCCACTTCGTATGCGATAAACTATTTATGTCATTTATCCCCATAAATGACACCTCCTTGTGTTAAATTAAGTTGCTCTGACAGTCGCAACTTAATTTTAACACAAGTGTTTATGTCTTGTTCAAATGTGTAACATTTTCGGAACCACACGTCTAACGTGTGGTTTTCTATATACAAAAAAACAACCATTGGATCCAATGATTGTTTTTGCTCTTTACAAAATTCAACTGTATGCAAGCTCCCCGTGTCTTCTCTTCAAAAGAAGGCAAGCAGATCATTTCTTCAACGATCCGTCGAGCTTTCAACGGCAGTCCTTATTCTGCGACCTCTTCCTTTCCACAACACTTCTTATATTTCTTTCCGCTTCCACAAGGACACGGATCGTTGCGTCCGACCTTATCTTCCTTTACTATGGTTTTTGTCCTGTTATATTCCTTCTTAATTTCCTTGCGTTCGTCTTGTGTCAATATGGCATCCCATTCCGGAAGATTAAAAAGCCAGTCCGCTTTCGCACCAAGCATATTGAAATAAAGTTTCTTATGATCGATCTCCAGCGAAATCTGAGAATTCTCCTCCAAAGCTTCCATATCCACTTCTTTCACAAGGGAAGTATTGATCCCGTCAACGAACCCCACCATAGTAACGCTGTCGATGTTAAATTTTTGTGCCAATTCGGATATCGTTCCCGAAATCACTTCATTCTTATTTGCCAAAAGAAACTGATAGATGTCGGTTTCTTTTGGCAAATACTCGTTCCAGAATGTTTCATATTCCTGCTGCGTCTGAGGCTCGTAAGCCATCTTCTCCCAAGTTTTAAACAATCCCATTAAATTTCCTCCTTAAACATCTCTTGTATTTGCGGCTTTATACTAAAACCTAATCGAAGTGCGAGAATATCCACTCCACAAATACGAAAACTTGTTCCATCATTCATAGACTTGCAAGTCATCGCTACAAACAACTCAATATAGATTATAGTATTCTTTTTCTAAAAAGGGGAAAAACACCCCTTCCCCAATCAAGAATCCCTCTCTTTACAACAAATTATCATACATCAAAAGAGAAATTAAATCAAGAAAGAAGAACCTCGATTCAGAGAATTCTTCCTCTTCCTATCATTATTCGCGTTCATACTATTCTCCGTTTGAAATGTCGGGTATACAAAATATACAATTGTCGAAAAACAATTTGGAGGATCATAATGTTTCAAAGTATTCAACCTGTCAATTCTAATAGATAATAGTATCAAACATCTGTTAGCAATCCTCTCGCAGCGCGAGAACAATCCTTTCATAACAATATACTCCGGTTTGAAAAGAATCGATACCATCACAAGATCAAACCGGATATCTTCTACAGGTCGCTGATCATAGGGAATAGGATCTGCTCTTTCAATCCCTTTGCCGTTTCCTCATCTGTAAGCAGCTCAGCGAGTTTAAGTGCAAACAGAACCGCCGTTGCAGGACCTCGAGAGGTAACGATGTTCTTATCCACCGTTACAACGTCCTCGCTGTAATCAATCCCCTTCATCTGCCCTTCGACCCCCGGATAAGAGGTGATTTTTGCTTTGGCAGTCAGTCCTGCCCGATGCAGGACGATGGGAGCCGCACAGATTGCAGCGATATACTTGTTTGCTTCATCCATCTTCTGAATATAGTCGATGACTCTCTCGTCTTTTCTGAGGTTGGTCGAACCCGGAAGTCCTCCCGGCAAGACAACACAGTCATAGTCGATGCTTTCTGTGATCTCACCGAGAAGTTTGTCGGCTATCACCTCAACTCCCGAGGCTCCCTTGACGTTTTTTTCATCTCCGATAGATACCATATCCACATGAAGGGAAACCCTCCTCAAATAATCCACTACCGTAAGCGCTTCCACTTCTTCAAATCCGTTTGCAAACAAAACAGCTACCTTCTTCATCTCTTCCTCCTTGCTCCCACACATCTATGGAGATACCGCAGAGTTCAAAACAACAGCGAAAACATGTATTCACACCAACGATAAAGTTGCTGAAAACATTTCTGTTGCAATTGTTTTGTATTTTGAACAATCAAAAAATCAAGTCTTTGTCATCTCGCGGTATTTTCCTATACCTATTAATTTTTCGGATAAAAACACAGGATCTTTCCGACACAAGTTCTTACTCTTCTTACTTTATCTTTCTGCTTCCGGGCTTCACATAAGCTTCTCCCGCTTCACAAAGGGGACAGTTCTCCTGTTCAAAGGTCTCGATCTCCAACTTGATAGCACTGATGACATCGACATCAACATTTCCCGTGGTTCTGTCGATGATGGAAGCGATGGCGATCACCTTCCCCCCCATAGATTCCAGAAGTTCCTTGACTTCCATGGAAGATTTAGCCGTTGTTACAACATCTTCACAGATGGCGATCCTTGCACCCTCCTTAATTTCAAAGCCTCTTCGAAGCTCCATCTTCCCTTCAACTCTCTCGGTAAAAATCGACTCCAAACCGAGTTGACGACCGAGCTCATAAGCGACGATAATCCCTCCCATCGCAGGTCCTACCAGGAGGTCCAAGTTCAACTCCCTGAGTTTCTCCGCCACCGGTCGCAGCACTTGCTCCGCCTTATCCGGGTACCTTAATATCTTTGCGCACTGCACATACTGTTTGGAATGTTTGCCCGATGTCAACAAAAAATGTCCGTCCAACAAGGCTCCCGTTTGTTTCAAAATCTCTATCATAACATCCTCCCTCATCCGAAGTTCTACTGTTAACTCTTCCAACTGCCTCTGCGAGCTCTATGAGTACTCCAATCTCCTTCCGACTTTGCACCGTTTCCATTACCGTTCAATCGCATAATGATCTTAAATGATCCCTCTTATCTCATCCAAGCTTGAAATCCCCTGTTTCTTCATAAAACTCTCCAAGCCTTCGACGAGTTGCCTTCCCGCCATCGGATTCATAAAAGAGACGGTGCCGAACTGCACCAGATGAGCTCCCGCCATAATAAACTTGACGACATCTTCCCAGGTGTCGACTCCACCCATGCCGATTACGGGGATGCCGACCGCCTGACTGACCTCCCTTACCATCCGAAGTGCGATCGGACGGATACAAGGCCCGGATAAACCTGCCGTGATATTGTCAAACAGAGCCCTTCTCCCGTATATGTCGATTTCCAACGCATTGAAGGTGTTGACCAAACTCAGCCCATCCGCTCCCGCTTCTTCAACCGCCCTTGCGACTTCGACAAGGTTGTGGGCATTGGGCGAGAGTTTGACTACAAGAGGCTCCTTGACCACAGCTCTTGCTTCCTTTGTGATCAGAGCGGCATCTTCTGCACACATTCCAAAGGCCATACCTCCGGCCTTAACATTGGGACAGGAAATGTTGAGTTCAACAATGTCCATCACCCTTCTCTGCTTGTTAGCTTCTTCGAGTACCGATAAGGCTTCAAGGTAGGAGTCCAAGGTTGAACCTCCCACATTCGCCAATATTACCAAATCCTTTCGAGCCAAAAACCTGCTCTCGTGTTCCACATAAGCTCTCACCCCCGGATTTTGCAGTCCGATGGAATTCATAATGCCTGCCGGCGTTTCTATGATCCGAAGCCCCTTATTTCCTTCACGAGCTTCCAAGGTCATCCCCTTTGTGGAGATTCCCCCCAAAACGGAGATATCATAGAAACTGTCGTACTCTTCTCCGAAACCGAAGGTTCCCGAAGCTGCGATCAGGGGATTTTTAAACTTGCAACCCCAAAGCTGTTGTTCCATCATTCCCAATCGACCTCCTTCGCCGAAAATACGGGTCCGTCCTTACACACCTTCTTCATCCCCTCGCTTGTTTTACACGAACAGGAAAGACAGGCTCCCACCGCACAACCCATATGTTTTTCAAGAGATACATACACATTGGAATGTCTTTCCCCTATGATCTTCATCATCACGGAAGGTCCACAGGTAAACACAGTGTCGTACTTGTCAAAGCGAACATCGTCGATGACGGTGCCTCCAATTTTAATGTGGGTATCCACATTTCGAAAAAGGTTTTTGATGTTTTGAATCTCCTCGTCGCTATAGAGATCCTCCCTCAAACCGATATAGAGTTTAGCCTTAGGGTTATTCAAAGCACAGAGATACAGAGGTGCCATCCCGATCCCCCCGCCGATCAGACAGAGTTTGCCCTTCGCTTCGGGAAACCCGTTGCCGTATGGTCCGTGGATCGAGAGAACATCTCCCTTTCTAAGCTCTTTTAAGACCTGAGTTCCTCCTCCTTTTACAAGGTAGAGGAATCCCAGTTCCTTCTCATCACACTCAAAGACACTGATCGGGCGATACAAGGTCATGGAAGAATTTTCTTTCTTTATCATAAAGAACTGTCCCGGCTTAACCTTGAACTCTCCTCTTATCTTGAGCAGATAAATATCTTTGGTGATCTTCTTGTTTTTTGCTATCTTTACTTCTCGAAACACGTTCTAAGCTCCTTCGCAAACTGATCCGCCCTGCGATCCAATTCCGCCCTGAAATCCTTTTCTTCCGTAAGTTTTGCCGTCAAACCCCGAGAGACGTTTACAACTCCATTTTTTTTCTCACTTATCAAGGCTCTGATATCTTCCAGTTTGGCCCCCTGTGCCCCATAGCCGGGAACCAGCAGGAAGAGTTTGTCGGTATAGGGCTTCATCTCCAAGATGTCGTCGATGTTGTTGACCCCAACGACCGCTCCGAGGCTTCCAAAGACATCGTCCTTCCCACAGTTTTGTCCCCAAACCTCAATTCGTTCAAGCACTTCTTGGGAAAGCTTTCTGCCGCTGTCTTTCAACTTCAGATCCTGAAAATCCCTTGAGCCGAAGTTGGAAGTTTTGCCTAAGATAAAAGCTCCCTTTCCCCTCTTGAAATAGGGGAAGTACGGAGCGATCGCATCTTCTCCCATATAGGGGTTCAAGGTCAAAATATCGGCTTCCAGATCCCCTTCAAAATGACCCTGTGCGTACATCTCCGCCGTCGAACCTATGTCTCCCCGTTTGATGTCGGCAATGACAAGACCTCCCTTGCCGCGAATATAACTCAAAATCTCTTTGTAGGCAAGGAGTCCCTTCAAACCGTAGGCCTCGTAGCAGGCGATCTGAACTTTAAAGCAGGCGGCCTTCTCAATACTCGCATCAACCACTTCCTTCGCATAGTCTATGAACTTGGTCCCAAGGTCTGCACGGCTGTCACGAATTTCAAGAGGAAGATGGGACTCCCTAAGGTCAATCCCCACACAAAGAGGACTGTTCTCAATTGCTCTTCGTTGCAATTCTTTCATTATCATACACGATCTCTCCCTTCACAATCGTCATCTCAACAGCTCCCCTTACCTCTCTGCCTTCGTAGGGGGTATTCTTACTCCTCGTAACGAAACCCTGAGGATCTATAACGGACTCTTTGTCCGACAACAGGACAAGATCCGCGACATCTCCTTCATCCAAGCCTCTCTTCTTGTTTACGAGGGCCGCCGGACGAAATGCCATCAACTCGACCATTTCCTTCCAACTGACGTTGTTATCGTAGAAGATCTTCCTTACCATTGCATAGGCGTTCTCGATATTGATGATACCGGGAGCACCCTTCTTCTTATCCTCACAGGTATGAGGCGCATGATCGGTTCCGATATAGTCGATATATCCTCGTTTGATCGCCTCCACCAAAAACTCCATATCCTCGGCAGTTGCGATCGGCGGATTGACCCGATAGGACAAGCTGTGGCTGAAGATATGGTGCGGAGTTACTTCCAAGGTCGCATTGAGACCCTTCTCCTTCGCCTTCACAATTGCCTCCACCGATGCCTTGCGGCTCACATGGCAGAAGTGAAGGTTGCCTCCGACTTCCTCAAGGATTTTGAGATTGCGAATGACCATTTCCGTTTCAGGCTCGCTGTGATCCATAATCAAGAACCCCAATTCTTTCGACGCGATCAAAGCCTGTCTCATCACTTCTTCATCATCAATGTTTTTTCCGTCATCCGAGAAAATATTTGTGTATTTCATCAGTTCCTCAAAATCCACGAGTTCACGTCCTCCAAGTCCCTTGGTTACCGAGCCGACCTGATACACATCCAGCGGATAAGCGCTTGACTTTTCGGCGATCTCTTTCAATACCTCACAGCTGTCTACGACCGGCTTGGTATTTGCCATAGCGACTACATCCGTGTATCCTCCTTTCATGCAGGCCCTGCTTGCCTCCTCATAGGTCTGCTTATATTCAAAACCCGGATTACGAAGGTGAAAGTGGCTGTCTACAAAGGAAGGCAAAAGGTATAGCCCCTCTGCCTTGACAATTCGATACTCCGCCTTCTTCTCAAGAATGTAGGTCTGTATTTTCTCCCTGCCGACACACTTGATCTTGCCTTCTTCTACCAACAGATCCTCCACCTTGTTCAGATAGGGGATGTTTGCTTCTTGGATCCATATCATCGAATCTTCCTCCTCTTACTACTTATATCGTAATGACCTTATCACAATACTCACAGGAATATGCCAAATCTTCTGCCGTCTTCTCATGGAAGGCCACGCTTTCGACATATTCATGGTTGGACACACACTTCGGATTCGGACACTTGGTATAGATGGTCGAATATACCTCTTCGACAGGTCTTTGCGGATTTTTCTCCGCCTCTTCGACCAATTTCAGAATCAATGCCATGCGGATATACATTCCGTTCTTTGCCTGTGGAAAATACTTAGCTCTCGGATCGCGATCGACCTCTTCCGTGATCTCGTTGACCCTCGGCAGAGGATGAAGGATGATGGCATCCTCCTTTGCCAGTTCCATCTTCTCCTTATCCAAGATGTAGATCCCCTTGAGCCTCTCATAAGTCTCAAGATCATCGAACCTCTCTTTTTGGATCCTTGTCATATAGACGATGTCAACCTTGGGCAGAACTTCTTCCAAACTCGTACTCTCAAAGAAGCATCCCCCCTTCAAACTGTTTTTGATATATTCAGGCATCTCCAATTCTTTGGGCGATACGAAAAAGAAGGTGTTGTTGTCGTACTTGGACATCGCATCTACAAGAGAATGTACGGTCCGTCCGTACTTGAGATCTCCGACAAGGGCAATATTCAAGTTGTCCACCCTTCCCATTTCTTTGTAAATGGTCAAAAGGTCGGTCAAAGTCTGAGTGGGATGCTGATGACCTCCATCTCCCGCGTTGATCAGAGGTACATCGAGAACCTCCGTTGCAAGTTTGGCAGCTCCCTCCAAGGGATGTCTCATAACGATGAGATCGGAATAACATCCGACCGTTTCCACTGTATCTTTTAAAGATTCTCCCTTTGCAACCGATGAGTTCTTCACTTCGGAAAACCCGATCACTTGGCCTCCCAATCGAAGCATCGCCGCCTCAAAACTGAACTTGGTCCTTGTCGAAGGCTCAAAAAATAAGGTAGCCATGACCCTTCCCTTCATCCTGTCCATATACTTCTTGGGATGTTCGGAAATGTCCTGTCCTACCTTAATAAGTTCTGCAAGTTCGTCCATTGAAAAATCGTTGATTCCGATTAAATGTTTCATTCAAGTTCCTCCTTAATAGTCTCTCGTACTAAATTAAAAGAGTACAGATTTGTGATTGACGTAAATCCTATACAATTTTCATAAATTATGATACTGTATCCGTCAGTCTTTGTCAACAAATTCCTCTAAAAACGACCTTGATTTTCTATGTAAGTCAAAGCATAATTCGCTTCCCGTCTTCCGACGGGCAAAGCGAATTACACATCACGCATATCCAACAAACCGAAACTGATCCGCAATGCTTTATCGACCTTCGCCATGAAACGTGGACTGCATTTTCCTATCTTATCGCGAAGTCTTTGCTTGTCTATGGTTCTCACCTGTTCCAACAGAACGACGGAATCCTTGGAGAGCCCGAAGTCCTTTGCACCGATTTCGAGATGAGTAGGCAGCTTCGCCTTGTTGATCTGAGAAGTAATCGCCACAACGATGATCGTCGGGGAATACTTGTTACCGATATCGTTTTGAACGACCAAAACAGGACGTACTCCTCCTTGCTCAGAGCCTACAACAGGGCTCAAATCCGCATAAAATATATCTCCTCTTTTCACAATTGGGCTGCTCATAGTATCTTCCACTTTCTTCTTTCAAAAATCGCTTCTTTCTCTATGTTCTTATACAAACAGAAATTCAAACATGCGCTCCCTTCTCAAAAAGACGCTCTTACCTATTCATCTATTCCATATCTTTGTATGTAGCAGTTTTGTATCAAACCTGCTCCTTACATATCAACACGAAGGAGCAGGCTTCATAAAACTGTTTGCATTCTTCCATGCCAAACATATACCTGCTTACAACCTCAGGTAATCAATCACCTTAACGACCTTGTTCTCCCTCGTATAGATCCTCGGAACCCTCCTGCTCAACATACAGATTATCTCATAACTTACCGTACCCAGTCGCCTTGCCAGTCTGTCTGCACCGAAACCCGGCTTATCGGAATATATCGTAACCGTCTCTCCTATACGATAATCTCCATCCTTGTTAAGCTTGACCATACACTGATCCATGCAGATACTCCCTACGACCTCACAACATTCTCCACATATTTCAAAATCCGCCTTGTTGTTCAGCATCCTTGTAAATCCATCCGCATAACCTATCGGAACTGTCCCTATCAATTCATAATCGTCTGTCACCGTGTACTTATGTCCATAACCGATCCCCCTTGCTCTCTCAAGCTTTTTGATGTGGGATAGGCAGGAATACAGGGACATCGCGGGGTGGAGTTCAACCTTCTCTTTGTCAACATCGTCCGACGGATAGTAACCGTATAAAGAAATTCCCAATCTCACCATATCCAGGTGAAATTCGGGGTAATATACCGTACCTGCCGTATTACAACAATGTCTGATCTCAAAGTGAATATCCTCCGCTTCCAGTAAGGAAACCATGGACATAAAACGATCAAATTGCTGTAATGTGGTTTCTCTCTGCACTTCGTCCGCTCTTGCAAAATGGGTAAAAATTCCTTTGAAGTATAGATTGGGGAGTTCTCTTATCCTCTCTATATCCCGGATGCTCTCCTGCGTACACTGAAAACCGATCCGAGACATTCCGCTATCAATTTTTATATGTATGTCCGCACATTCCCCAATCGCACCTGCAACCTGACTGAGGCGCCTTGCAACTTCGTAAGAAAAAACCGGAATGTCGACCCTGGTTTTGATCAACTCCTCATAAGAGGATTCGGGAACGTATCCCAAACACACAATAGGGAGGTCGATTTTATTTTTTCTCAACTCCATAGCTTCCGACGCCGTGGCAACCGCAAAATAGTCCGCACCGAGTTTTTCATAAAGCTTCGCCAATTCCAAACTCCCGTGACCGTATCCGTTCGCCTTGATCACACAGCATATTTTTGTTTTTTGCTTCACAAAAGAAGTCAAACACCTGTAATTATGCTCCAAATGATCCAAATTGATCACCGCTCGGGTTCCTTGATAAGGTTTCAACAAAATCATCCTCCCTTCCTCCTCATCTTGTTTTCAACAGTATACCATCAATTTGTGGCATTAATTAGGGAAACAGTTCACAAAGATATACAATGCTTTTTTTTCATTTTTTAAAAAATAGCGAAAAGCCTATAAAACAAATGCTTTCCAGTTGATACGAAATAAGTTTTTGTCGTATTACATTTCGATTACACAGTAAGCCACAGCGTATTCCCTCTCATGAGAAAGGGAGAGATGGATCCTCTTGAGAGACAAATCCTCAAACAAGAGCTTCGCACCTCGATGTAATTCTATATAAGGGGCTCCCGACTCCCGATGAAGTACCTCGATATCTTTGAACGAAAATGTCGAAAACCCTGTTCCCATCGCCTTTGAAACCGCCTCTTTTGCAGCAAAGCAGGCTGCTATGGTCTCATAGGGAATCTGTATTTCCGCAAAGTATTTTGCTTCCTCACATGTAAAAAATCGAGTCAGAAACTTCGGGTGCTTCTCTGTAATATAGCGAACTCGAGCAACCGATACAATATCCGTACCTATACCGTATATCACACAACCCCTCCTTTTGCAGTTTCGTTTGCTTTATTTTTGTGAATACAGCGTACAAAAATGAAACTCTTCGTTTCCGTGATTTGATAGAACTCCCGAAACAATTTGAAATCAATGTTTCCGGCACATTATCCCTCCTGTGCTGGCTGTTTCATCCTATTTTTTAAATGAAGATCAGCCTCTTATTTGCACCTGAACTCTTTGTTCGGTTATCTGTATACATTAATTTCGAACCGCTTTTTCACATCGCAAAAACGGCTAATTCTACAATTCAATCCAATTATAGAAGAAGTTTTTACAAAACATTTGACAACAATGACAGATCCTCTCCAAAAAACCGTGGTCCGGGAACATTGCCATACTCAGAAGAAACCTATATAATGATACTATAAAAAATAAGAACGGTAAACTCTTATGTTTTGTTTATACTATTCTCCAATAGAAGTGTGGTTATATCTACTTTGTGACTACGAACATCCGTGGTATCTTTCTGTTGAGTACAGGTTTCTAATATCCATAGCTCAAATGAATCCTAGTATTACACCGTTGTCCGATCAAGCAGTGATGAATCATTCAAACCCTCCCGAAACATTTCAAGTCGGTACAATCTTTTAACTGCAAGGGGAAATCACGGTATTAGTACTATTCTCCGTTTGAGATGGCGGATATGGATATACAACATATCTTATTATCAAAAAGCAACTTGGATGGTCACAGCTCAAAACATCCACCCTGTCAACGTAAACAGAAAACAGTATAATACTATTTTTCAATGGAAGTATGGATGTATCTGTTTTTCAAAATCACGAAAAGTTGGTTTATCTTCTATGGGTCACAGAATGTTTATGTCCACAACTCAAAAGAATAATAGTATAAATCGCTATTTCATCAGTATAGAAAGGAAGATGATTACAATGAAAATCCATTTGCTGGAACCGTTAGGAGTGTCGGAAGAAAACATTCAACGCCTTGCTCAACCGTTGATCGATAAGGGACATTCCTTTACCTATTACGATACCAAAACGACGGACATTCAGGAGTTGATCGACCGAAGCTTGGATTGCGACATCGTTATGATCGCCAACACCCCTTACCCGAATGAGGTTCTCTCCAAGTTGGACAACCTCAAACTTATCAATGTCGCTTTTACCGGGTACGACCATGTAGGATCCCTCGCAAAAGAAAAAAACATCAAGGTATGCAATGCCTCAGGCTATTCCAATGAAACCGTCTCGGAACTTGTTCTCGGACTTACCCTCTCCCTGTATCGACACTTGATACAGGCCGATCATACAGTAAGAAACGAAGGAGGCTCCGACGGACTTATCGGAAGGGAGATCCACTCAAAGACTGTAGGCATCATCGGCACGGGAAAGATTGGCATCGCCACGGCAAAACTCTTCCAAGCCTTCGGAGCAAAGGTCATCGCATACAACCGAACTCCCAAAAAGGATGTAGAAGTGCTCGGTATCGACTATGTCCCGATAGAAACTCTGATGAAGGAGAGCGACATCGTCTCCCTGCATCTTGCTCTGAACGAAGATACTTACCACTTTATCGACAGGCAAAAACTCCTCCTTATGAAGAAGAGCTCCGTCCTGATCAACTGTGCGAGAGGCCCCGTTGTCGATAACTCCGCCCTTGCGGATATTCTGAACGAAGGAAGAATCGCCGGAGCGGGCATTGATGTCTTCGACCTCGAACCTCCGCTTGAGAAGAACACTGCTCTTCTCCATGCAAAAAACACCCTGCTTACCCCTCATATTGCTTATTATTCTGAAGAATCCATGCTTCGCCGTGCGGAGATTGCCTTCTCCAATACCCTTGCCTTTTTGGAAGGAAGAGCTCAAAACATTGTGATCGGATAGGTGTTTATCTGTAATACAAGAAGCACTGCGCTTGAAAGAGTGCAAATACGGTTCAAAAAAAGAGTAGATACCGAAACTTTTTATTCAGGAAAGGAGCAAATAATCATGTATCAATGGCTGATCTACCTGGGAATATCGTTGGGGCTTGCCTCCCTCATCCTTCCTCTTATTGCTGTGAGATTATGTTTACAAAACAAGCCCTTTCCGGCTCTCAGCCTAAGTCTCTGCAGCTGGATCCTTGCTCTCAACGCCCTCTTGATGTTGCTTACCTATTCAAACATCCTTATAGCAAAAGAAAACTGGAGCCTGCTCTCCTCCATACGAATCATGAGCCAAATCGTTACAATCGTCTTCGGATCCGTCACCGGCGTACTGAACTCCATTGTTTCAGTACTTGCTATGAAGCAACTCGCATAGATTCTACTAGGATCTATTCCGGTTAACTACTTGGATGTCTTGAAGTATATAGCATAGCCCCCAAAGTTGTTTTTCAGTAATGATATATGTTGTATACCGGGTATTTCAAACGGAGAATAGTATTAACACGTAGTTTACGTCTTATTCAAGCATATAATATTTTTGGAAGCTCATAGTCCAAGGTGTAGTGTTCTATGTACGAAAAAATCTCCGCAAAGAAACAGATTAACGGAGATTTTTTCTGTTTGACAAAACCTTTGTTTTCACTTATTTTGAACAACCTTCTTCCCGAACGAAATCAAAACATATGTCCCTACTGCTATGTAGCAGCTTGCTAAGCCCTCATTTCACTCAGAAGGTTCTCAAGTGCACATCCGCTGCTGCAGTGAGAGCGATAAATGGGGATCGACTTCTTCTTCGCGGTCTTACACGCCCTTTTTACCATATTATGTGAAACTGTTGAAGTAAAAATGATCATCGCATCCGCCGACCCGATCTGTTTCTCCATCGTATTATCTCCCTGAGTAAAAATCTTTACTCTATGCCCGCATTTATTGCATATGTCTGAATAGATACAGTGCATCCTGTCATGTCCGCCGATCAATACAATACTCATAACTCTCCTCCTTTTTTGCAATAAAAAAGCGCACCAATTGAGTTGGTCATCTTTTTCCCCCTCAGTTGATGCACTTATATTTTTACCTTTTCAGCTTTGTTTTGTATTCGAACCAAGTCGAATCGTTCTTCTTTGCTGTGCGATCCTCCTCATGGTCTTTCCTGTAGAGATCGCTTTGGCTTCATCGAATCGACGGAACAGCTCCCGAGCGGCAATCTCATCGTTATACACCTTCCAATATCCGACCAGCCTGCATTCCTTATTGGGGCAGGACATAAAATCAATGACATCGCAAAGGGTATAACCCAAAAACACGCCGATCTCATGAGGGCAACAGTCCGTAAATCGATTTTTTAAGTGAAGTAAAAACTCACTGCAATCCCATTCTTCTCCGTATCCGAATCTCTTTAGAAAATCAAGATGAAAGGAGTCTTTCAAATGATGTTCCAACGTTTCCCTACGAAACAACAAGACAACCTCGCTGTTTTCTTCCTTCTTTAAAGTGAAGGCATCGATCCGAAAGAAATCAAGAATCTCATCTTTTCTCTCTTGCCATGTATCAATCAAACATCGTTTTCCGGTATTTCTGATATTCAACAAGGACGAAACCTTAACCCCCTCAAGTGCAGGTCCGCAGTGATGGGATATTACGGATAACAGGTATTCGTAATCCTCCATCTCCTTCATCAGATAAGACAGATATACGCAACTTTTCTTCACCTTCATGCCGATGTGAACTTATGCAAGCGCCGCTGTACTTCCCAAGGACTTCAGATCGGAAATCGCACTGTCATCAGCCGGCTCTCCGTTTACAATGATGCTGTCCGCCATCAAAGTAGCCTTAGCAGCCTGTACTCTTTCTTCCCAATCTCTCATCCATTGTCCGTCTCCCCATCCGTAAGAGCCGAAGAGAGCAACTTTTTTGCCTGCCAATTTTCCTTCGATCTCACACATAAAGGGCTCCATGCTTTCCTCTTCCAACACTTCATCTCCCATGGAAGGACAACCCATCAAAATAACATCGCTTTGCAAAACAGTATCTGCATTCGCTTCCGAAACTTCAAAAACTGCAATGTCGGCACCGGCAGACTTTGCACCTTCTACAATATAATCCGCCATAGCCTTTGTGTTTCCTGTTCCGCTCCAATATACTAAACTTACTTTGCTCATGATTACACATCTCCTTTTATGGTATAGTTGTTAATATTAAGATAATCATTTTTGGTTATAAATGATAATCATTATCTTATTTTTGATTATATTATACGAAATACAAAAAGTAAAGTATGTTTTTCAGCAAAATTTTAAATTTTTTATTCGATAAATCATTTGAAAATACAAGGTGTTCCAACAACTTGTTTTCATTGATATTTTTTTATCAATTGAAGTCTGTGTCTTATAAATTTTTTTATATTTCTTGTTAATTTTTTCCAAATATAGGTGTATGCTCTTGCCCATCTCATACCATTCCGGTTTAACTCCGTCTTACTGTCGTTAACCGATTGCATTTGCGTCCATACATTTTCCTTCAATCGCAGACTTGATTTGCATAACTGTTTTTCCTCTATAAGACTTTTATTTTTTTGAGTTAAAGATATCGACGATTTGCATTTCATAAAATGTAAAAATGGATGTTCTCCATTGAAAATTAGAATTCTCGATATTTCTATTATACTATTTTTCAATAGAAGTATGGATATATTTATTTTTCGATGACGAAAAACTATGTTGTCTTCTATGGCTCACAGATTGTTTATATCCACTATTCAAAAGAATAGTAGTATTAGAGCGTAACAGAGAATATATCGGTATAAGTAGCCGTAGGATGCAGGACATCGATACCGTTCAAACAGATATGGGTATTCGTATAACTGTAGCATTGCTCTCAAAAAAAAGAGTCCTCTTTTTCCATCTTTTGAAAAAAGGACTCCTTTTTTGGCGTGTTTTGTCTCGCCTGCTCCTATAAGCGAACCTGTCATATAATTCTGTTTCCATTGACCGATTTTACAAGAGAAGTATTTCCTCAAACATACGTACTTCGGTTCTGATTCTATTTTAATAGAAGTACGGTTATATCTTCTTTGACTATAAAAATACATTTTTTGAATCTGGAGAAGTCAAATTTTTCGATATCCACGTTTCAAACGGATGGCAGTATGATATTGTTCTTCACATATCCGTTTTATCGGAGAGACGATAAACCAAAAAACTCCTTCAGAATTGACCTCAAAAATTTTTTTGATACAAACGCAATTGATCCAGCTCTTTTTTCAAACGGTTTTGCAGTGCTCCTGTATTTGGCAACCGACAAACCCTTTATACTACTATTCTTTTGAATAGTGGATATAAATAACCTGTGACCCATAGAAGACAACATATGTTTTTCGTCATCGAAAAATAAATATATCCATACTTCTATTGAAAAATAGTATTATACTATTCTGCGTTTAACATATCAGGTAAATAGAATATATATTTACCGGAAACGTTTTGAGTGATTGTAGAATTCAAGTTTGTCGTACGGACAATTTTAGTATTAGAATGATATATCGTTTATATGCTTGAGGTTTCGATTCGAGAGAAGAACATTCTCTTGCATCCTTCGAGCATTTACACTTTCATATGGTTCGGCATTTAAGCAGATACCTTCCACATGATCATCGCAAGAACACTTTCTTCGGTTATATGATACCCGTCACGCTCGGCATATTGTGAGAGCAGCCTGCTTGTATCCAAGCCTCTATCCTCCCGAATACTTTCCAGGACGAAGGCATACTGTACCTCAATGTCTTCCCTGCTCAGGATATACCTATCCTTACTCCTTAAATAGTGGAGTTCTACATCATAGCCCTTCAACCATAACAAATTGAATATCGACTGTACCGCTTCTCTGTCGTTATGAGGATTATACCCCTGAGGCAACTCGGCTTTTTCCCTCAAAAACCGTGACAGCGAATCCGTATTATGAATATATTGGTTGATGACACAATACCCCTTCGACGCATCAGCCATTTTGTACAAGCCTTCCGGAGTGCGAATCGCAGGGCACATCGATGCAAAGGTCACATCAAATTTTTTCTCCCATTTCAAGTCCGCCAGATTTGCTTTTTCCCACACCAATTTTTCAAATGATATGTTCTTGACTCCGTTTTGCTCGGCATGTTCTTTTGCCAGTGTCAGCATATTTGTGGAGATATCCGTAAGAGTGACATGTTTTGCTTCTTTTGAAAGTGGCAGTGCATATCTTCCGCTTCCACCGCCGATATCCAAGATTTCCGCCTTCTCCAACATCCCCCGCCTTTTCAACACATCTACAACTTCCCTTGTAAACGTCGATCTGTCATTTTTTTGAGCCTCATAAAAATGAGCCGCTCTTTGGTCCCACATTTTTTCCGATTCTTCACTCCCGCTGTTGTTTTTTTGGAGCAAGTTTTCATAATATAGCTGTTCCATGGCCTCTCCTTATCTATCCTAAACAATGCTTTGTACCGTGTTTCGATTCAAAAAACACTCCTTCTCCGTAGACACTCTCTTTATTAAAAGCAACAAAAGGATCTACAACGAAAAGGAGCTCAAACCGATATCTTTATTGTTACCCAAATAAGAACCCTCTTATCAATTTTGTTTTTTTATTGCTCAAACCGTTCAAATAGGAGATATTCTCTATTCTTATTCAGTCGAAACAGGACAACGGACCCGTCTCCTTGGAGCAGGTCACATATCAAAAAACTCTGCGAGAACGAAACACAAAATCCCTATTCTTTTAATGCTTCTCAATCTTTCTTTGTCGTATATACTGCTTCCCAAAATACATTACTGAAAGAGAGACAATTCCGAGGCCTAAAATCAAAAAATTTAAGATTCGATAGACATCGAAAACATAGGAGAAAAAAGCGGAACCGACCGGCATAAAGAGCAGAGATACTGTAAACATAATGCTGAATACCCTTCCCAGAAACTCGGATTCCACTGACAGTTGCACACTTGTCATTACGCTGATATTGAACATTGTAATGAACATTCCCAAGATAAAGAGGGGGACGAGATAGAAAAACTCCGTCTCAAAAAGATTTCTCGAGACGAAAAAGAAGATCATTGCTACCCCTGTCATTCCCAGGTTTAATGCCATTTTAAATCCCAACTTCATCTTCTTATAATCCGCCTTATTCATAAGAAAAGCTCCCAAAATCCCTCCTACCGCACCTGCAACAAGTGCATGACCGTAAAAACCCTTTATCCCCGTTATTTCACTTGTGTAGGGCATAAGCAGATTGTATCCGCTGAGAAAGAAGTTGGAACAAGATGCAAGAAGAACGATATCAAAAAGTTCTCTTCGTTTCCTCACATACGAAAATCCTTCTCGAATTCCTTGAAAAACCTCACAAAACCCTTCTTTTTTCAACGTTTCTTTTTTGGGAAACAGAACTGTGATTCCAAGTTCCAACATCGCAGACGACAAGAAGGTCGCCGCATTGATCCAATAAAGCTGTCGGATACTCAAATGCTCCATCAATACCAAGGCAAGTGCCGGTCCTATAATGCCCGCCAACTCCAAGAATGAACTCACAAGCGAGTTATACCTGCCGATGTGCTCATCGACCATAATCTCCCTTGCAAAAGCCCTGTATGCAGGTGAATTAAAAGAGTAAAAGAAGGCCAAAGCAATGTTTGTTCCCAAAACAAAGTACAGGGCAATAGGCGTAGGTAAAAAAAAGGAAGCCAGAAAACAGACCAAGGCACTGAAAAAATCCGTCAAAACAAGGAGTTTTTTCCGGTCGGAAAGGTCGGAGAAATACCCGCCGATCAGGTTGAACAACACTCCCATAACACTTTGGCTCGCTTGGTAGAAAGCCATGATCTTGGGACTGTTTGCACCGAGCCCCGCAATCCATACACTGTTTGTATAATCAAAAATAATGTCTCCCAGCTTTGATGTCAATGAGCCCGAAAACAAAAGACCCATGTTCTTTACACTCTTCTTTTGGACAAGCTTATTGTTTTTCATAGGATCCCTCACCACTTCAACATTCCAATTTCTCTAATCTCTCTTTCCTCTATGGCCGAAGCTACAAGAGTTTCGATGTCGAGGTTCTCCTCCGCGTTTCGGATTTTTTCCATCTTGGGTTTTGTGGCCGGTCTCTTAGGGAGAAAAACCGTACAGCAGTCTTCTTCCGGAATAATAGAGATATCAAAAGTATCTATTTTTTTCGCCTCGCGAATAATATCTTCTTTATCGAAGGAAATCAGCGGGCGAAAGACGGGAACTTCTTTTACAACGGAGTTGGTCGCCTGCAACCCTTCTACGGTTTGAGAAGCAACCTGACCGATACTCTCTCCCGTAGCAAGACAACTACAGACCGTCTCCAAGGCAAGCTTTTCCGCTATTCTCATCATAAACCGCCTCGAAAGAATGGTCATAAGTTCTTGAGGGCAACTTTCCGAAATTTCCGTCTGAATAGGAAGCAAATTGACCATATGGATACGGATTCCCTCGGTATAAAGAGAAAGCTGTTTGGCAAGACGCTCTATTTTTTCCTTTGCCTTCTCGCTGGTAAAAGGAAAGCTATGAAAATGCACGGCTTCGATCCAAAGACCTCTCTTTGCTATCATATAAGTTGCTACGGGAGAATCGATCCCTCCGGATAACAACATCATCGCCCGCCCGTTCACACCGACGGGAAGTCCTCCGACCCCCTGCTCTTTTTCGCTGTAAATGATGTTGTTCTTCTCTCTGACTTCAACGAAAAGATGGATATCCGGATTCTTAACATCGACTTTGAGAGGATTTTTGGAGTGGGAGAGGATATACGCACCGATGTCTCTCGACATCTCAGGCGAAGTCATCGGAAGGCTCTTATCTTCCCTCCGCGCCGTGACTTTAAAGGTCTTTGCTCCCGTCCTCTCAATCACTTCGTTATAGTGTGCCAAAGCAGTGTCTTTTGCAAGTTGATAACCGCTTTCGGTCTTGATTGAAGGGCTAAACGACATTACTCCGAATACGTTTTTGAGCCTACGCATGATCTCGTCCCCGACTTCTTCCTCGAAATCCACATAGATCCTTCCGTCTCCTTTGTAAACATTGTAACCCTCCAAACCGTGGAAGGCTCTTCTGATATTCTTTATCAGTCTTTTTTCAAAGACCGGACGATTGATCCCTTTGATCGAAACTTCTCCGTTCCTGATTACGATTGAATTATACATTTCTCCTCTTTCCCATCTTCATTATTCTTCTTATTGTAACTACATTTTTTTTCAGAGCTTCCACCACCTTGTCGATTTCTTCCTCGGTAGTTTCTTCACTTAGGGAAAACCTTATCGCACCTTCCTTGATCTCCCTGCCGAGCTCCAAAGCATTTAATACATGGGAGTAGGATTTTTTCGAGGAACAGGCGGAACCCGTCGATACGTAGATCCCTTCCTTCTCCAAGCTATGCAGAAGAATCTCACCCCGAAGTCCCACAAAGGAGAGATTGAGAATGTGGCAGATCCCGTCTTCGGGACTCAGTACCTTCACGAAGTCGATCTCCTCTAAGATTTTGTCCCTGAGTTGTTCTTTTCTCCTTCGGATCTTCTCCGTATGATTTTGAAGATCGGGGTAGAAGAGTTCGATCGCTTTTCCCATCCCATAGATCCCCGGAGTATTGAGGGTTCCCGAACGCTGCCCCCCCTCCTGTCCTCCTCCTACGATGAGAGGAAGAAGGAGAGCTTCTTCGTTGTGATATAAGACGCCGACTCCCTTGGGTCCATGGATCTTATGTGCCGATATGCTTAGAAAATCAATGACTTTGTCATAGAGCTTCAACGGCTGTTTCAAATAAGCTTGGACCGCATCGACATGAATGAGGACATCCTGCTTTTTCTTGACCTGCTTTGCAATCCCGATCACATCGGTCACGCTGCCAAGTTCGTTATTGACAGCCATCAAGCTGATCAGGCAGGTATCTTCTCTCAATGCATCCAAAACCTGCTCCGGTTTTATACTCCCATCCTTCGAGGGTTTGAGATAGGTTACCTCAAAGGATAATTTTTCCATCTTCTTCATCGCCTCCAAGGTTGCGGAATGTTCGGCCATTGAAGTTATGATATGCTTTTTGCGACTGTTTTTGAGTGAAAAGATCGCCGTGTTGATCGACTCGGTCCCTCCCGAAGTAAAAAGGAGTTCCTTAGGTTTGCATCCCAAGGTGTCTGCAATAAGGCTTCTGTATCCTTCGATTTTTCTGGAAATGTCAACGCCACCGTCATAAATGGAGGACGGATTATAGAAGTCCTCTGTCAATGCCGCCTTCATTTCTTCGACCACCTCTTGATAAGGTTTGGTCGTTGCACTGTTATCCAAGTATATCTTCATATCCTCATACCTCCGATCCGAAATAAGTCTCTCTGCAAGAGGAAATTCGCCACCAAACCGACAAAGGTTCCCGTTGCAACCGACACCGCCGCCATCGCCGGAAAATAAACGATGATGGACATATTGCGAATAATAAGCCCCGCCATAATCAATTGTCCGATGTTGAAGGCCAAGGCCCCCATAACGCTGACACCCAAGATGCTGATCTCATACTTTTCCAGATTTTGCATCAAGACCATAGTCATAAAACTGAAGACTCCTCCCGACAAGCTGTAAAGAAAGGAGGAGAAACTTCCCGCAAAAACCGAACCAAGCAAGATCCTCATTAACAAAACAGTAAACGCCTCCTTCCTGCTGACACTGTAGAGGAGAACGACGGTGATGATATTGGTCAGTCCGAGCTTGGCTCCGGGAGCGATGAAATGAAGCCCCGGCATTGTCGATTCCACCAAGTGGAGGATGAGGGAATAGGCTATCATCAGTCCCAAAAATATCAGTTTTTTTGTTTTTCTCAATCCTCTTCCTCCCCGGCTTTAATTTCATTCGATATCCGTCTCACACGAGAATCCGTCAAGACTGTTTGTATCAGCGAATCACACTCAACAGACTGCGATACTTCTCGCGTTCATCCCCTTATCTGTTAAGTTTGACAGGTTGAATTCTTTAAACCATCATCCTCCAAACCGTTTTTCGGTAATGATACCTTCCGCGTACTCGGCATTTTAAATGCAGAGCAGCATTGAATCCCTGCAAAGAAAACACTCTGTTCCGGCATTTTGATATCGCTTATACAAATGATATTTCCATCCCATCTCGGTATCGACTCTCAAAAATTGCCCCCACTCTCTTTGTTTCACATCCAAGGGTAAGGGCAATCTACTCTCCTATTCTTATTACAAAAACTCTTGTTTCCCAGAGCCTTTTCTTATACAAATCTGTAGCAGCGGCATCCTCCGACCTTGTGTCTCTATGAACGTTTATTTGACGATGGCATCCAAACCGCCCTCTTCTTTCTCGAATTTCACCGACTTTACCGTAATATACATCCGATGGGGCAGGGCAACGATCATCTGTCCGTCCTGATCTATAAAACCCATCTTCACACATATCTTTTGTGGAGTATTGGATTCTATGACCTCCACTCCTCCGTCATGAATCCAATAGACCTCATGTCCTCCCTCTCCGTCGAAGAAATCGTACCTTCCCTCAAAGGAGTCATCGATCCGATAAGAGGCCACCACTTCGTTGTTGTGAACCACCTCGATGATTTTTTCCGAACTCCTTCCCCCATAAACGGTAAGGTACATAGTGAATGCCGAAACCAAAAGGATGGCTACAATGATGACAATATCTCCCTTTTTAAACATGGTATCCCCGCTCGTTTAATACCCCGGCTTACCGAGCATCCTGAACATCGTCTTTTTGTACTCTTCGACCCCCGGTTGATCAAAGGGATTGACTGCCAAAAGATAACCGCTGATCGCACAGCTTCTCTCAAAGAAGTAGAGAAGGTAGCCAAGGTGATATTCGTCCCACTTGGGAACATCGATGATGATGTTGGGGACCCCTCCGGAAAGATGAGCTGTAGCGGTAGCCTCCAAAGCGATCCGGTTGACCTCGTCCACGGTTTTTCCCGCAATATAGTTCAAACCGTCCAAATCTTCCTCCACCTCAGGTAGTACAATGTCTGCAGAGGGTTCGTTTATCCTGAGCACGGTTTCAAACAAAACCCTCTTTCCGTCTTGAATATACTGACCCATGGAATGAAGATCCGTCGAGAAAACCGCGGAAGCCGGAAAAATGCCCTTTCCATCCTTTCCTTCGCTTTCTCCGAAGAGTTGTTTGTACCATTCGCTGAGATAAGCAAGACGCGGCTCGTAACTGACGAGGATCTCGATGTGCTTACCCTTGTTATAGAGAATGTTTCGAAGAGCGGCATAGAGCCTGCAAAGATTGTTCTTTCCTTGTTTTTCTCTCATATCCCTCATCGAAGAGCCTGCACCTTCCATGAGCTTGTCAATATCAAAACCCGCAACAGCAATCGGCAACAGGCCTACAGCTGTAAGGACCGAGTAGCGTCCTCCGATGTTGTCGGCAATAACGAAGGACTCATATCCTTCCTTGTCGCAAAGAGTCTTTAGAGCTCCTCTTCTCGCATCAGTGGTGACATAGATCCTCTCCCTTGCCTCTTCTTTTCCGTACTTGCTCTCCAACTCATTCTTCAAGATACGAAACGAAATCGCGGGCTCGGTGGTCGTTCCCGACTTCGAGATCACATTGATCGACCACTGCTTATCTTTAAGAAATTCAACAAGCTGCGCCAGATCTGTTCCGCTTATGGAATTGCCCGAAAACAGAACCTTCGTCTTTGGTTCTCCATACGGATTTTGAAGGGCCTCAATGACCGCCTTCGCTCCGAGGTAGGAGCCTCCTATTCCGATGGTAACAAGGTAGTCGGAATTGCTTTGGATCTTCTGTGCCGCCTTTTTTATCCTTTCAAACTCCTCCCTATCGTAGGAAGCAGGAAGATTCTTCCAACCCAAAAAATCGTTTCCGGCTCCGTCCCCCTCTTCCAGAATGGTTTCCGCCATCTCTGCATACACCATCATCTGCTCTATCTCTTCATCTCCTATAATCCCCTGTGTATATCGATAATCCAAAGAAATCTCTTTCATCTTCGTTGTTTCCTTCCTTTTATTTTACTGTGACAGGAGAGAAACCTCCGTTGAAACCGATCGAACATTCGAGCTTCCTTCCGGGATCGCATGTATCCAAAGCTCATATTGTTTCTATAATTGGTTTTTTTGATCGAAGCTAGATAAAGAGGCTCGATCTGCTCCTGTCTTTCTCAAAATTCTAAGCCTCGGACAACACGGAATCCGCGATATTGAGTGCATGATCCGAAACTCTTTCAAGGTTACTGAACAAGTCCAGGAACATAATTCCGGAACTCGGATTGCATACATTCTGATTCAAGCGGTTGATATGCCCTGTACGGCAGGCCTTTTCTATCATATCGACCTGGTTTTCCAGGCGCAAGGTCTCCTCCGCAAGTTCGGTCTTTCCCGTTTTCCTTGCTTCCAACGCAGTCTCCAGAGACTTGAGCACCTTTTGGTACATAATATCGATATCGATCAAAGCTTCCTCGGAAAACTGAAGATCTTCTTCTATAACATAGGCTGCCAATTCCGCTATATTCTCTGCGTGATCTCCGATGCGTTCAACATTGCTGACTACACTGAACAAGTTGTCTACGATGGTTCTGTCATCAGCCGACAAGGTCGTGTTCGAAAGTTTGACGAGGTAATCGACCAGATCGAGTTGCATCTGATTGATCTGTTTCTCCAGCTCCAAAACGCTCTTAACACTCTCTTCATCTTTATCGACAAAGCCCTTCATCGCACCGACAAGTGATTTCTTCGCAAGTTCTCCCATATTTAGGCACTCCATCAGGGTATTCTCTAAGGCGATGGTCGGCGTCTCCAGCATACGCTCGTCCAAACGGCTCGTATGAACGGCAGAGAGTTCCCCGGCTGTTATAGGCACCAATTTTTCGGCGATTTTGACAATCAGACCCGCAAAGGGGAATTGGATGACCACGTTGATGATGTTGAAAAGCGAGTGTGCATTTGCAATCTGTCTTGCCGTCGAATCAGGGTTGATAAAGATGACCAATTCCCTGATGGGATACATCAACACCATCGAAAACAAGATTGTTCCTATGATATTGAATACCAAGTGCATGATAGCGGCCCTCTGCGCATTCCTGCTGGCACCGATACTTGAGATCAAGGCTGTAGTACAGGTCCCGATATTATCTCCATATAAGATGGGCAGAGCTGATTCCAAAGGAAGCACCCCCTGAGAAGCCAAGGCTACGAGTATTCCTATGGAAGCCGAAGAACTCTGTAAGATCAAAGTCAGAAGAAAGCCCATCAGGATACCGAGGAAGGCATTGTGTCCGAAGTAGACCAAAAGATCGCGGAATCCTTGGTACTCCCTCAAAGGTGCCAAAGAGTCCTTCATAAAATTCATCCCTACAAAAAGAATCCCGAAACCCACAAGTATTTCGGCAAAGTTTTTGGCACGTTTTGTCTTTTTTAACATCATCAATAGCACACCGATTCCAATCGCAACCGGTGCGATCGATTCCAAATCAAAGGACACGAGCTGTGCCGTCACGGTGGTTCCTATGTTTGCACCCATGATGATCCCGATCGCCTGGTTCAACGACATCAAACTCGCATTTACAAATCCCACCACCATAACGGTCGTCGCGGATGAACTTTGGATGACTCCCGTCACAAAGATTCCCACCAGAACGGAGATAAATCTGTTCTTTGTAAGCAGTCCGATAATGTGCTTCATCTTATTCCCGGCAGCCTTCTCAAGCCCGCCCCCCATAAGATTCATTCCGTAGAGAAACATTCCTAATCCTGCAAAAAGTTGCGGAATTATGTGTAGTGCCATAGCATCCTCCCAAGACATTAAAGTAGTTTTTAAAAATTGTATGATATAACCGACTTTTTCGTTTGGTTTTCCACAGGGGTCTCCTTAAAACTGTCAGGGTTCAGGAGGTAATATCCCCTTTTCGCAGGAAAGACAGGGTATCGAGTCTCCCTTCTTGTATGTATGCCAAAAGATACTCCCCTGTTCTTGCCGAAAAAGTCGAATTATAGGTGTCTTAAAATATCTTTTTCTTGAAACTCGTATGCTTCAAAATCAATAATCTCACGTCTCAATATCTCTCTAATCAACGTGTAGCCCTTATCCGCAAGGTTCAATTCGTCCTGTGCCAATTCGACCTTGAGTACGGGTCTGATGTCCAGACTCGCATAGTCCGGATGAACTTCTTGAACCCAAACGACTAAAACACTCTTGGGCATATTCAAGTATATTTTATCATCATTTTCAAAAATATGGAATAAAAACGAGTGATTATATGGAGTGATCTCCGATAAAATCGTATAGCCCATCTTCTCGCACCTCCTAAGCCTCAAACGGCAATATCTCTTCTTGTCTATCGTTTTGCATCGTCTTTTGTGCTGATCTTTTTGCGATAAGGATCCGCTTCGATCAGGACGTTGTTGCTCTGTTTGAGTGATAGCTTGAATTGATAGACATCTTTCATAAACTTCATAATAACGCTCTTATCCTTGAGATAGAGATAGAGTTGCTTGGAATTTCCTATAACACGGATCTCATAAGTAGGAGCGATCTCGGTGTTGTTGATATCGAGGTTGTTGCCCGCAAGCGTGATGCCGCTTTGGTTTCCAACTCTCTGTCCGTTGAGCGAGATCACTTCTGCACCCTGCACCTTAAGCTCATTGAGCAACAGAATCAGAACTTTCTTACTCTCAATAACATGGGCGATATTCTCCCCCGTTCCCGAGTCGATGCGCAAAATGACACCTTCTCCCTGAACGTCATATTCTCCTGTCAAAAGTTTCATTCTGTCAAGTTGTTCTTTGAGTTTTTCGTACGAAGGATCATCGCCCAGATAAAACTGTTGAAGATCACGTTTATCCTTCTCCGCCTTCTTCCTTTCTTTTTTTAAGTAATTGATGGTCAGCTTCTCCCGATTGATCTGATTCGCTAAGACCCTGGTCGTATAGGAGATCTCCCGTTCCGTATTGATCGGACTGTTGATCTGAAAGCTCAAAAGCAGACCTACCAATACCGTAGCCATAAAAAAACCGGATTTGATCTTGATAAGATAGTTTTGTATCTTAAAATCTCTTATTTTCTCCATATCTTTCACAACCTCTTAATATACAGACTACTCTTCGTTTTCTTCCTCACTGTCAATAAGAACGCCATGCTCTTCGTAGATGGCTTTCATCTGCTCCCATACCGCTTCCTGTCCCGTTTTGTTCAGAGAAGAAAGAGGGTAGATCTTTTCTTCCGGCGCAAGTTTCAATCCCTTTCGGATGGCGGAGGTATGTTTCTGTAACTGACTGCGTTTGAGTTTGTCCGACTTAGTGGCGATCACGCTGACCGGAATATTCCAATACTTTGCAAATTCATACATTTGAATGTCGGTATCCTTTGGCTCGTGGCGGATATCGATGAGCAAAAAAAGGTGGATGAGGTTCTTCGATTTGATGAAGTAGTCCTGCATCATCTTTCCCCAATGCTCCTTCTCGGACTTTGACAGTTTGGCATAGCCGTAACCGGGAAGATCCACAAGGTAGAATTGCTCATTGACCATGTAGAAGTTGATCGTTCTGGTCTTTCCGGGGCTTGAACTGACCCTGGCTATACTTCGTCGATTCAGGAGGGTATTGATGGTCGAGGATTTGCCCACGTTGGAACGCCCGACAAAGGCGACCTGGAGCAAGTTGTCTTCAGGATAGTGACGGCTGTCCACCGCACTCAAATTCATTTGAACATCTTTGATTTTCATACTGTCCTCCCTTTAAAAATAGGGGCAGACAGCAAGTTTGTCTGCCCCCCACCTATTCTTTTCTTTAATAAAACAAATCCTTTTGGAGATAAACCCTTACACAGAAAGATCGGGTGATCTCTTCAATCCTTGAGTGAAAGCCGCACAAAACAACAGGATTCAGAAAATCCATTCCCACGAAGACCTTCTTCCTTTGTTTTATTTCCTACCTCTCTCTTTCTTTGATTATTTCAAAGTCCATATTCTCAGCAGAAGGTTCTAAACGGAAGGTCGCGAGCCTATTTCCCCTTGAAACGTCGCACCTCTGCCCTTTGTCTTCTTTGTTTTTTTCTTCGATTTTTCCAAAGAGATATCGAGAACTTCTTCCAAGTGTTCAACCAAATGGAAATGGATCTCATCTCTGACTTCCTTGGGAATGTCTTCGATATCCTTTTCGTTTTCTATCGGTAAGATGATCTCTCTGATATCCGAACGGTAGGCAGCGAGAACCTTCTCCTTGATCCCCCCTACAGGAAGCACCCTTCCTCTCAAGGTGATCTCTCCGGTCATGGCAACTCCGGAACGAATCGGTATCTGTCCCAACGCAGAGATCATCGCGGTAAACATCGATACTCCTGCCGAAGGTCCGTCCTTGGGGATCGCTCCTTCAGGAATGTGGATGTGGATGTCCTTTTCTTTATAGAAATCACCGGAGATCCCGTAGTTTTCGGCGACGTTTCGCAAGTATGAATGACCCGCCTTCGCCGACTCCTTCATCACTTCTCCAAGTTTTCCCGTAAGTTCAAGCTTTCCGCTTCCATTCAACACCATCGCCTCTATATTCAAAGTCTCTCCGCCGACCTGAGTCCAAGCCATTCCGTTGACCGCTCCGATCACAGCTGCCTTATCGGCCTTGGAGTATCGGAATTTCTGTTTGCCCAGATACTTTTGCAGATTTTGTGCATTGATCAAGACATACTTCTTTTTGGGATTCCTCACCTTATCGATGGCACATTTTCGGCAGATCTTCCCGATCTCCCTCTCAAGCCCCCTCACTCCCGATTCCTTCGTATAAGAACGGATGATCTCAAAGAGAACTTCATCGGACATTCTAAGGTACTTCTTACCTAAACCGTTCTCAGCACAGACCTTGGGTACAAGGAAGTCCGCTGCTATCCTGACTTTTTCCTGCTCGGTATAGCCGCTGAGCTCGATGACTTCCATCCTGTCATACAAGGGTCTGGGAATGGTGGACAAGGTGTTGGCAGTCGTGATAAACAGGACCTTCGACAAATCGAAGGGCAGTTCGAGGTAATGATCGACAAAATCCTTATTTTGTTCGGGATCGAGGACTTCAAGCATCGCCGATGCCGGATCTCCACGAAAATCGGAGGTCATCTTATCGATCTCATCGAAGAGAAAGACCGGATTGTTGACCTTAACATCCTTGATGGAAGAAATAATCCTTCCGGGGATCGCTCCCACATAGGTGCGACGATGTCCGCGGATTTCGGATTCGTCCCTGACTCCCCCCAGCGACATCCTGATAAACTCTCGATTGAGTGAACGAGCAACCGATTTGGCAATCGAGGTCTTTCCTACCCCGGGAGGCCCTACCAAACAAATGATCGGCGATTTCAGGTTCTTTGATATCTGCCTTACCGCAAGAAACTCCAAGATCCTTTCCTTTACCTTCTCCATGCCGTAATGGTCTTCATCCAGAACCTTCTGTGCATGGTCGATATCGTTATTGTCCTCGGTACTCTTGTTCCAAGGCAGTTCCAGCACCGTTTCAAGATAGGTCCGTATCACACTGCTCTCCGCTGAAGCCGTAGAAGTCTTGGCATAACGGTTGATCTCTTTTTCTATTTTTTCATGGATGTGATCCGCAAGCTCCAGCTTGTTAAGTTTCTCCCTGTAATCCTGCGCTTCATCGGAGGCACTTTCCTCACCGAGTTCTTTGTGGATGGCGCGGATCTGCTCCCTCAAATAATAATCTTTCTGAAATTGATTGACCTGTTGCTTGACCTGATTTTCTATCTTGTTTTCGATCTCAAGAATTTCGATCTCTTCTAAAAGAACTTCGTAGAGCCGTCTTAATCTCCGGCTTGGAACATACGTTTCCAAAAGTTCCTGCCTGGTCGACTGCTTCAACATAAGATGGGAGATAATGACATCGCAGAACTGACCGATGTCCTCGATTTCGTCAAGGCCGAGCAATACTTCGGGCGTCAACCGGTTGCCTACCATGACATACTGCTCGAAACTTCGCAGGGTCATCCTTCTAAGACCCTTGATATCGAGGGTCTCTTCCTCCTCTTCTTCGGGAAGTTCTATCGTTTCCACAAGGAAGAAGGGATCGTCGGACACAATGTCTTGGATCTGTGCCCTATAGATACCCTCCACCAAAACCCTGAGGGAATTGCCCGGCAGTTTCAGCATCTGTTTGACCTTACACACTGTTCCCGTAGTGTAGACATCTTCCCTCTTGGGTAAGTCCACCTCTGCATTGATCTGGGTGGACAAAAAAATCATCTGATTGCTCTCTACCGCCTCATCCAAGGCCAACATCGACTTTTCTCTACCGACATCGAAGTGGATCACCGTGTAGGGAAACACTGAAAATCCCCTCAACGGTATCATGGGCAGGACAGTCTTTTTTCTTCTCTTCTTTCTCATTCCTAATATTCAGCTCCTCTATATCTTAACTGTCTATCTTTATTCAAAACGGATCTCTTACGCACAGACCGCAGGGGTCCGGACACTTCCTTATGCGGAGATGTCATCCCCTTTCTCAACAAAAACTATCTATATCGAACTTTTTTCAATCTTCTGTCCGAATTTGCGGAAAATTTTTCCAAACACTTCTATTATAACATTTGTTGTCTATCTATTATACCCTTTTTCTCCTTGAAACGAACTATATTTTTTAGTAGCTCTTCTTGTTGTTTCGTCCATTTCTGCAAGGGGTTTGATCTTGCCGATCGGAGGCAAAGCCCTACAGGAAGATGAAAACCCTATTTTACAACAAGTGAAGTCTCTTTAAAACAGCTACGATTCTCTTGCCTTTTCCCATCGAATTCAGGTCTTCTTCGGTCACGACCTTGGCCTTAAAGAGCATAAGAACAAAGAAGACTCCTGCCACCGACATGGCGATCAAGGTGGAAAGTTTCGCTCCTGAAGAGATTCCGAGGTTGTCAACAAGAACAATTCTTCCCGCATACTGCACCGAAAAGGCAATCAGACCCATAGTTACGGAGATCACAAGGGGTCGAAGGATGATCTCGGAGAAATTGAACGAAATGCGAAGCAGCTTTTTTACCGCAATAAAGTCGAGAACGGCTGCCACGATATAGGCGACCAAGGTGCCGATTGCAGCACCCTTGACTCCAAGTTGAGGGTTGGATGTCAGCACGTAGGTCAGAGCGATCTTCAATACAACACCGATTCCAAGGTTGAAAACGGGAACATAAACCTTTCCGATCGCCTGAAGAATGGCTGTCAGCACCTGAATCAGACTCAAAAATACAACGCCGGCCGCAGCGATAAACAAGATCTGTCCCGGCGCGGCACTTGCCTCCTTGGGAAAGAGAAGCGACATGATGGGCTCGGAGAGCGACATCAGTCCGATTCCTGCCGGAAGACCGATCAGAATAGCAAATCTTATCGCAAGAACAGCATTTTTTCGTGCCTTTTCCATCCCACCCTGAAAATATTCGTAAGAGATCACGGGCACTACGCTCATGGCGATCGCAGAGATCACGATGGAAGGCAGGTTCACCATAGTAGTCGCCATTCCGCTGAGCTGCCCCAAGTTGGAGTTGGCCTGCGTTTCGGACATACCGTTCTTCATCAACAACTCGATCACCATATTGGCATCGATGAGGTCCATAATAGGTTTGACCAGAGCGCCTATGATGATGGGAATGGCTATGGAGAGGAGTTCTCTTATGACCTGCGAAGAACCTTCCCTCTCACCCGGGGCGGAGATCAGGTTCTCCTCCTTCATCCTCTGCCCTTCCCTGCGGTAGAGCAAGACGACGGTCAAAGTACCGAAGACGGCACCGACGGTCGCTCCCATCGAAGCTCCTGCAGCTCCGTACTCCAAGCCTCGTTTGACCATAAGAGCTGCAAGGGTGAGACCGATTGCCACCCTGCCTATCTGCTCCGCGATCTGCGATAAGGCGGAGGGGAGCATATTGTTCCTTCCTTGAAAAAATCCCCTGTAAGAAGACATGATAGGAACAAAGAACAGGGCAACCGACAGTGCCCTTAACGAATGTACCGCCTTGGGATTATGCAACATCTTCTCCGCCACAAACTCCGAGAAGAGGAAGAGGCCCAAAGAGGTCACAAGTCCCAATACCGCCATAAAAGGCAGGATGGTCCTGAAGATACGGTTTGCTCCTTTGACGTTTCCCTTCGCCCTTCTCTCAGCGACCATCTTGGAGATCGCTATCGGAAATCCCGAAGTCGCAACTGCCAAAAGCATAACGTAGATCGGATAGGCGGAGCTGTAATAACCCATTCCCGTAGAAGTAATGATCGATACAAGCGGGATCTTAAAGACCGCTCCCAAGACCTTGACAAGAATCCCTGCAAGCCCTAAGATTGCAGCTCCCTTTACAAATGTTTTCTGTTCTGATTGGCTCATAAATATTCTCCCAATTTATCTCTATAACCAAAAAGGCATTTAGTAATTGATACTAAATGTCCTTTGGTTTCTCATCAGTATATAAACAATGTGTTATTTCGTAGAATCCGTAGCTTCGGTGTTTTCTGTTCCCTCAGTATTCTCGGCATTTTGTTCGCCTTCCGCCGGAGCCGATGCTTCCTGATCCGCCTTCGCTTTTTGTTCTCTTTCTTTCGCAATCTCTTCCTCTACCTTCTTGAGGTTCTCTTCACTACGTTCGATCTTCGCCTTTCCTTTCAGCTCTTCAACCAAAGCATTGTATTTGTCATATTCAAGGTTGTCTTTGATGCCTTGTTTTACAGATTCAAAACTTTCCACTTCCGCTTCTTTTTTGTCGATCAACTTGATGATATGGTAGCCGTATTCAGTCTCAACGAGGTCCGAGATTTCTCCCACCTTAAGAGCAAAGGCAACCTCACTAAATTCGGGCACCATTCTTTTTTTGTCAAAGTAACCCAGATCTCCACCCAGTTTCGCCGAACCCGGATCTTGAGAATGTTGCTGTGCAAGCTCGGCAAAGTTTTTTCCACTCTTTGCCTGCTTTAAGATCGCTTCGGCTTCTTCTTTCTTTTTCGCCTTTTCTGCATCCGACAAAGGAGCTTGTGTCGCTTCATCCCTTGTAGATATCAAAATATGAGATGCCTTTACCTCGGACTTGGTGAAGTCTTCGATGTGCTCATCATAGTATTTCTTGGCTTCCTCGTCGCTGACCTTGCTCTCTTCCATCTTTTTGTCAAAGAACTTTTGGATCGTCTTATCCTTTTTGATCTGTCCCTTGAGGTACTCGTCATCGATCTTGTTTTCGTCCATCATCTTTTTGAAGGCTTCCTGCTGTTTCAAAGTGGCACTCAATTCTTCAAAATCTTTTTCAACCTCTTCATCAGTAACGGTGATACCTTCCTCCGTTGCTGCCTCCTCAAGCACCTTATCCGTGATCATCTTCTCATAGATCTCTTCCTGAAACTTCTGAGCAAAGGTCACACCCGGTTCGATCTCCATCTCCCATACCGTCGGACCGAACTGGAGCTCGTATGACGGGGAATAGAGGGAAAGTGTCCTCTTAAAATCATCCTTTGTAATTACCTGTCCGTTCACCTTGGCCAACTGGTCCGCACTTCCGCCGCCACAAGCGGAAAGCATGATGACGGAAGCAAGTGTTAATGCTGCGGTTTTCAAAAATCGTTTCACTCTGCTTCATCTCCTATATCTTATTTTTGTTCTTCTATTTCAATCTTAACTATTATATCACCTTTTGCAAGATTTAAGAATATTTTTTATCAAATCTTCCCAAATGTTACCATCTTGTAATCGTCTTTCCTATTTTTGTTCTGAAATGCGTTTTTTCAGAATAACTTGCTTACATAGCCGGAGCTTGTTGAAAGTGTTCCAGAAACGTTACTATATCTCCTATCAAAGCATCATCGGTTTTCCCTTGAAATGCTTTTTTTGCCATGATCTTGTTTTCCCTTCCCACAAAGTAGACCATTTTGTTTCTTTCGTAGATTTTTATGATATGGCACTTGGAGGCAATCGATCTCAGATAGGCGATGTTCATCAGGTTGATGACCGCCTGAGGCACATCGGCAAACCTGTCGATGAGCTCATCGAAAAGCTCATCATAGTCTTCACGAGATTCTATGGTCGCGATCTTCTTGTAGATATCAATCTTTTCCATTTCTTCTTCAATATAGTGGTTGGGGATGTACGCGTTCGTCTGAAAGTGAAGCTCGGTTTCGATTTTTTCTTCCACCTCTTCTCCCTTGTACTTTCGGATGGCCTCATCCAACATCCTGATATAGAGTTCATATCCGATGTTGGCAATATGACCCGACTGCTTTTCTCCGAGCAGACTGCCCGCTCCCCGTATCTCCAGATCCTTCATCGCCACCTTAAATCCCGCTCCGAATTGGGTAAACTCCTTGATGGTCTTGAGTCGTTTTTCCGCGATCTCGGTCAAGACCTTATCCTTCTCGTACATAAAGTAGGCATATCCCTGCCTGGAGGAACGTCCGACCCGCCCCCTCAGCTGATAAAGCTGAGAAAGACCCATCTTGTCGGCATCGTAGACAATCATCGTATTGGCATTGGAGATGTCCATCCCTGTTTCAACGATGGTCGTCGAAAGCAGGACGTCGTACTCCTTGTTCAGGAAATCTATCATAATATTCTCCAGCTTTGCCGGTGTCATCTGACCGTGAGCGACCGCGATAGACGCATCGGGAACGAGTTCGGAGAGCAGACGATGGATCTTTTCGATGGTTTCGACCCGATTGTAGACGAAGAAGACCTGACCTCCACGTGCCAACTCTCTCTCAATGGCATCGGCAATGATCCCGCTCTTGGCTTCGGTCACATAGGTTGCGATCGGACGACGCTCCTGAGGCGGCTCATTCAAAACACTCATCTCGCGGATTCCGGACAAGGACAGGTGCAAGGTCCGCGGAATGGGGGTCGCCGAAAGCGTGAGGCAGTCGATGTTTGTCCGAAGTTTTTTGATGGCTTCTTTTTGTTTTACTCCAAAGCGTTGTTCTTCATCGACGACGATAAGGCCCAAGTCCTTGTATTTGATTTTGTCCGAAAGGATCTTATGCGTGCCGACAACGACATCGATCAAGCCTTTTGCCAGACCCTTAAAGGTCTCTTCGACTTCCTTCTTGCTTCTAAAACGGCTGACGAGCCCGATCTTGATCGGGTAGTGCTCAAATCGGTTCTTGAGTGTGATGTAATGTTGCTGTGCCAAGATCGTCGTAGGAACCAAAAAGACCACCTGCTTGGACTCCATGCAGGCCTTGAAGATCGCCCTGATCGCAACCTCGGTCTTGCCATAGCCAACATCTCCGCAGACCAGTCTGTCCATGACCCTGTCTTTTTCCATATCCCTCTTGACCTCTTCAATGGCCTTGAGCTGATCTTCGGTTTCTTCATAGGGAAACTCGTTTTCGAACTCTCTCTGCCAAGGGGTGTCGGGGTCGAAGGCATGACCTTTCTCGTTTTCTCTGATTGCATAGAGTTTTACGAGATCTTCCGCGATCTCTTCCAACTCTCTCTTGGTCTTGGCCTTTGACTTCTTCCATTCGGAGGAGCCCAACTTACTCAACCGGTAAGCATCGCCCGCCCCCGATCCGACAAAACTCTGTACCTTGTCCATCTGCTCCAGAGGAACGTAGAGGCTGTCTCCCCCGTAGTAAGCGATCTTGATATAGTCCTTTCTTATCCCGTCAAACTCCTTTTGTTTGACTTCGATAAACTGTCCTACTCCATAGGCCTCGTGAACGACGTAGTCCCCCGGCTTCAATTCGATGAAGTTCTCAATCTTCGTGCCTTCATACTTCTTCTCGGTCTTCTTTCTTTTGCGTTTGATCACACGGAAGATGTCGTTGCCCGTATAGAAGGCGAGTTTGGAGTCGGTGAACAAAAATCCTTCTTCCAAAAAAACACGAGACATATAAACCTTCGGTTCATCAGGGCAATACTTACCGTGTTCACCCAGACTTTCAAGGGCGACCTCGCTATCCAAGAGTTTCCTGCGTATATTATCATAACTGTTTTCGTTATCGTCCAAGATCAGGACCGTATAACCTTCCTTCAGAAGGTATCGGACCTCATCGACAAAGTCGTTGATCCTCCCTTGAAAAGAGAGACTCTCCCTCGTCTCTGCCTGAATAAGAGCCTTGGATTTGAAATAGATCAACCTCTTGGCGAGGTAGGAATGTAGAAGAAGCCTCTTATCTTGCAGAAGTTGTTCGACAAAACTCTTGGAAAACAACATGGCTCCGAACTGCTTGAGAGCTTCATCGCGTTCCAACGCATCTTTAAAATCAGTGGCAAAGAGCTCCGCTTCATTTTCCAGGCGTTCCATGACACGGTTGGAGTCCGAGAGAATGATGAGGTCGTCCTCCCTAAAGTAGTCAAGAAGGCAGGATGCCTTCTTCGCATACAAAATATCCGCGTATTTATAAAGGCCTTCAAAATAACTCTCCACCTTGAGATGTTCGATCTCTTGAAGGAGCTCTTCGTTCTTGGTTTTGAAGACAGGCAGCTTCATATCCTGCGTATAGAGATGAAGAAGAGCGGGCACGATATCGACTTCTTCCCTATTTTGGATCGACTTTTGACTGATGGGATCAAATTCACGGATGGAGTCCACCTCATCATCAAAGAACTCGATCCTACAAGGATGTTCCATTGAGGGAGAGTAGATATCAAGGATACTTCCCCTCAGGGCAAACTGTCCTATACCCTCCACCCTGTACTCTCTCACATATCCGATGGAGATCAGGGCTTGAACCAGCTCATCCCTGTCATAGCTCCTCCCTCTTTGGAGAGAGAGCTTTCTGTTCAAAAAACTCTGTGGCTCCATATACTTTCGAAGCAACTCTTCGCAGGAGAAGACCGCTACATCATAATCTCCTTCCAAGACCTTGTTCAAGGAGGAAAGCGTGTTTGCCTGTTTTTGATTGTCTCGTGCATCGATGTGGTAGAACAAGATGGGCTCGGATTCGAAGTAAACGACTCTTAATCCCTGTTTCTCAAGTACACTGACCGCCTCCTGAGCCTCCTTCCCGGTTGCCATAATATAGATGAGGCCCTGCCTTCTTTTGCGATTGAGATAGGCGAGATGAAAGAGTTTTTGGTTAGGCAGAAACCCGTAGATGCTTATAGGAAAATTTGCCTTCCAAACCGCTTCATCAATCTGATGGAAGGAGAGAATATGCTGTGATATCGAATGAAGTTCTTCCATGGTTGCCTCCTATCCGTTAAACCGATTCATTGCCGCATCGATCTTCTCCCTGATCGCCGTCTCGATCGCATCCGCACATCGCTCGATCGATTCGGCAACAGCAGGGATCTCGTCTTTGGAGAAGTTGGAAGTAACATAATCCGCCAGATTCGCCCTGCGATGTTCTCCCGATATCCCTATTCGAAACCTCGGAAAGTCATCGTATCCGCAGAGGTAGATGATATTTCTCATTCCATTGTGAGTTCCGGAACTTCCCTGTTTGCGGATCCTGAGCTGCCCTACCTGCAAGTCGATGTCATCGTAGATAACAAACAACTTGTCATGAGAAACCTTGTAGAAGTCCATCACTTCTCTTACAGACTGACCGCTCAAATTCATATAGGTCTGAGGCTTGACAAGGATGATTTTTTCGCCTCCTATTCTTCCTTCTCCGATCGATGCCTTAAACTTCAATTTGTTTACCTTTATCTGATGTCTTCTCGAAAGTTCGTCCACTGTCAAAAAACCGATGTTATGTCTTGTTCCCTCATACTTTGAGCCGGGGTTTCCCAGCCCTACAATAATATACATTGTCATCCTCCCACGCCAAAAGGAGCCTAAATTCAGTGATAGGCCCCTTGACTTCTTACTCTTCTACTATTTGGATCGCATAACCGATCAATTCTTCCACACGCTCGTGCTGTCCGCTTAGATACAAATATCCGACGAGAGTCTCCAGACCGGTCGCATAGCGATAATCCGATATGCTCGCATTCTTGGGAGCCATCGAGTGTTGGTTCCTCCCTCTTCTGACCCAATCCCTCTCCTCCTGTGTCAGTATATTCCTATCCATAAGAGTTCGGATCACGTTTGCCTGGCTCTCCGCCTTGACAAAGGCCACCGCCTTCCGATGGATTTCGTGAATCTTCAAGGTCGGGAAAGTTCTTACAATATGCTCTCTCACATAGATCTCATAGACCCCGTCACCCATAAATGCGAGGTTGATAGGATTGACCTGATTCAAGGGAAAGTCGCGCACTGCTAGTCGATTTTCTTCCATGTAGTCCCCTGCCTTGTATCCAATAATTCCACACCCATCTCCTTAAGCTCATCTCTGATCCTGTCCGCTTCCTGATAGTTCTTCTCCTTCTTTGCGGAGTTACGCTGTTCAATAAGCTCCAGGATCTTTGCCTCATCAACATCGGCGGATCTCTCCTTTTGAACAATGTTCAAAACTCCAGTAAGCTCTTCAAACACATCTTTCATCAGGGCCAAAAACTCCTTGGAGCTGCCCTCGTTGGCATGGGTGTTGATATATTTGGCGAGTTCAAACACCGCCGTGATTCCGTCCGCTGTGTTCAAATCATCGTCCATCGCTTCAATAAACTGATGACGGAAAGCCTCGACCTCTTCTTTTTTGCCTCTTTCATCCTCCGTCATCGCTCCCTCCGCCTTCTCCACGAGGAAGGAAAGTTTGTTCTTCGCATTATATAGACGGTTCAACCCGTTTTTCGAAGCATCAAGCAGTTCCTGACTGAAGTTGACAGGGTTTCGATAGTGGGCACTCAAGAGGAAAAACCTTACGACCTCCGGATCGACCTTCTCAATGATCTCGCGGACCGTAAAGAAGTTGTTCAAAGACTTGCTCATCTTTTGATTGTCGATATTGATATATCCGTTGTGCAGCCAATAATTTGCGAAGACTTCGCCTGAGCGACCCTCACTTTGTGCAATCTCGTTCTCGTGGTGAGGAAAGGTCAGATCCTGTCCGCCCGAATGAATGTCTATCGTATCTCCCAGATACTTGCGACTCATGACCGAACACTCGATATGCCATCCCGGTCGACCCTCTCCCCAAGGAGAGTTCCAACCGATCTCACCTTCTTTTTTCTTCTTCCAAAGAGCGAAGTCCGTCGGATTGTTTTTCCTCTCATCCACACCGATCCTTGCACCGGCCTCCAGCTCCTCCATGTTCTGTTTGGAAAGTTTGCCGTATTCGTCAAAACTCTTGGTATCATAGTACACATCTCCGTCCACCTCATAGGCGTGACCCTTGTCGATCAGTTCCCGGATAAACTCTATAATATCCTCGATACATTCGGTCACCCTCGGATGAACGCTTGCCCTCTTGATACCCAGCTTGTCCGCATCCTTGAAGTATTCCTCAATATACTTGTTCGCAACCTCAAGAGGCGTGATTCCCTCTTCGTTTGCACGGTTGATGATTTTGTCATCCACGTCGGTAAAGTTCTGAACAAAGGTTACCTCATATCCTCTGTATTCCAGATAAGTTCTAAGCGTATCAAAGATGATAAACGGGCGGGCATTTCCGATATGAAAATAGTTGTATACCGTCGGACCGCAAGAATACATCTTGACCTTACCTTGCTCAAGAGGTACGAATTCTTCTTTTTTTCCTGCAAGAGTATTATAAAATCTCATTGTTTTCACCTCTACTGTGTTATTACATATCTATTTTATTATAAACTACATGGATTTTTTTTACAATGATAATTCAAAGCTTTTGTTTATTCCAGCGATCGTATAAGCCACAATCAAACATCGGCTTCTTATGCCCGTCGTTCTCATCCTTCAACCTTTATCCCATTGAGCTTTACGACTTTGGCGGGAATACCTACTGCTGTCGCATTCATAGGCAGAGACTCCAGTACGACGGCATTGGCTCCGACTTTGGTGTTATCTCCTATGGTGATCGGCCCGAGCACCTTGACCCCTGCAGAGAGAAAGACGTTGTTTCCTATGGTGGGATGACGTTTGCCTCTTCCCTTTCCCGTTCCTCCCAACGTAACCTCATGAAACAAAGTAACATCGTCTCCGATTTCCGCCGTCTCTCCGATTACAATACTCATCCCGTGATCGATGAAGAGTCTTTTTCCTATCTTTGCTCCGGGATGAATTTCGATACCTGTGAAAAACCTTGATACCTGAGACAAAAATCCCGAAATAAAATACAATCTTCTCCTATACAACAAGTGAGTCAACTTATGCATCAATACTGCATGAAGTCCGGGAGTATTGATCAGAATTCCCAAAGCACTTCTCGCAGCGGGATCTTTTTCCCTATAAGTCCTTATCGTATCGGATACCGAGCCGAAAAAGGATGTTCCTTCTTTCTTCCATTGTGCTTTCATAACTCCTCCTTGCCCTTTCATCTCCGGTCGTCTTCCTCCTTATATTGAAATCTCAAACTTTTGGTCCGTCAAACTCTTTGTTCATTATTTCTCGCTCAAATGTCGATACAAATCCGTGGACAGATAGCGTTCTCCGTTATCGGCAGCAAGAAACACGATTTTTTTGCCTCTGCCCAGTTTCTTTGCCGTCTCCAAGGCAGCAAAGAAGGCGGCTCCGCCCGAGATACCGAGCAAAATACCTTCTTCCACCGCGGCCCTTCGTGCATATTCAAGAGCCTCCTCGTTTTCCACCTGTGTAATCTCGTCCACGATCCCCATGTCCATAATGGAAGGGATGAAACCCGCTCCGATTCCCTGTATCTTATGAGGGCCGGCCTGTCCGCCCGACAAGACCGGAGAAGAGGAAGGTTCTACGGCAATCACCCGAATATCTTGCCTATGCTCTTTGAGTACCTGCGCCGTTCCGGTAAGCGTACCTCCCGTACCTACTCCTGCAACAAAGGCATCGATCTCGGGAAGGTCTTCCAAGATCTCCTTCGCCGTCGTCTTATGATGAGCCTTGAGGTTGTCGGGGTTGTCAAACTGTTTCATCATTACATAACCTTCTTCTTCAACAAGTCTTTGTGCTTCTTCGATCGCTCCCTTCATTCCCTTTGCCCCTTCGGTCAATACCAACTCCGCGCCGTAGGCTCTAAGCAACATCTTCCTCTCTTCACTCATGGTCGCCGGCATCACAAAGACTGCCCTGTATCCCTTGGCAGCGGCGATCATAGCAAGACCGATCCCCGTGTTTCCGCTGGTCGGTTCAATGATAGTATCTCCCTTTTTCAACTCTCCCCTTCGTTCCATCTCGGACAGTATATTGAGAGCTATTCGATCTTTTACCGAACCTCCGGGATTAAAAAACTCCAACTTCACATAGATCTCCGCCCTGCTGTGCGCATTAAACCCGTTTATTTTTACCAAAGGCGTATTTCCTATTGTGTCCATAATATTTTGATATAACATAATGGTCTCCTTTTCTTTTTTATATATCGTTCTTCCTTCGATGGCATTTCTATTCTATACTACACGTTTGAATTTGTACCGAGGACTTGTGCTCTGCGATCTCCAATATACTTTTGCAATCTGCAAGTTCCATATCTTCGCCCCCGTCGGAAAACCCAATCTTACACTACTACCCGTTTAAATTCCCTCAATTTTAACGGTTGATAAAAGTGAGTCCAATCTATAAATACCGAAGTGATAGTTCTTTGCAGAGAGGATATTCCCAAATTTCGATCGGGTTCTTGTATAATACTATTCTTCCTTTGAGTTGTGGATATAAACAATCTGTGACCATAGAAGTTAAAGAGATTTTTCGAAGGTTGAAAAAAACGGATATATCCATACTTCTATTGGAGAATAGTATAATACTTCAATCGAGAAAGGCACTTCCTTGAAATTTTGAGCATAGAAAAAGCCGAGCATAAAAGCTCGACTTTCAGAACAAATTCAAAGCAAGAAACACCTATCCCCGTAGAGATAAGAGTGCATTTTTTGCCCTATTCAATTGCAACCGAAAAGGTGTGCAGCCTAAAAAAAGTCATAGCCATGCCATCATTTTATCATTTCTTTATGAAATTATAAAAACAATGAGAGCTACAACACATAGCATGACCACCCTTTTCCTTTCAAAATTTTAGCAACGGATAAAATTCATACCCAGATACTATGAATTACATTGTATCTTTTATTTACCCGCATGTCAACAGATAAAACATTTTCTTTTCGAACATCAAACCTGTTCAAACCGCTTATCTGTAAAGACAGGGAAAGACCTCATGATTTGAAAAATCAACATAAAATCAACTCTATACAAATGGTGAAGTTCCTGAAAATTTTGATTTGACAGGCTTTAGTATCTTATAAACCGGAATTCAAACCAGAAATTTGCCTTTGTTCGGCGTTTCCATAATACCGGCATCTGCTAAAACTGACAGGTTGAACCCTTTGAACCATCCTCTTCCCGATGTTTTTCGGTATGATAAGTCTGTATACCCGGTATTTCAAACGGAAAATAGTGCAAACGGAGTTTGACCTGTAAAAAACAGTGTGGTATGGTATAATAAAAAATACAGCACAGTTTAAAACTCAGAGTAATACTATTATCTATTAAAATTGACGACTTGAACGCTTTGAATAATATGATCATCCAAATCATTTTTCGATAATGATTATCCTGTATACCCGACATCTCAAACGGAGAATAGTATGCAACAGAAAGATCCGAGTCCATCTTGTTCCTTAACAGAAAAATTAAAGGAGGTCTGTGCCCCAAATGGAGTATGATATAAAAAATTTAGAGATCCAACTAAATCGGAAGAACCGAAAAAACTTTATATTCGAACTCTATAACTGCAATACTTTCAATGAAGAGAAGTTTGATTCATTCATTGGAGGTATTGCCGAGTTTATCGACAACTATTCCGCTCTTCAGCATTTGTCGGAAGAACAGTATTTTTCTTATGTGAATGAGATCATAAAAAATTGTGAGGATATATTGTGGTCCTTCACCCGCCATTATATGAAAGAAGATGAATATGCGATCAAAAATTTCAATCAGATAGAAGATCGTCTTACACAGTATTATATGTATCTTCGAGAGTACTCCGAGAGATTGATTTTAAATATACAGGAATAAAACGCAAGGACTTTAGAAGGTACCGCACAATTCTAAAAAACGGAGAGAAACCAATTCAAATGCGTTCGACATTCGGACCGTACCGGCAAATAACGATATGAAGAGTAAATTTATAAAGCTAAGGAACGAAGGAGGTCAAAATGGCATATGTGATAGCGCTGATTTTGTTTTTATTTGGATTATCGCTTCCCCTTATATCACGAAGATCCGCAGATCTCGTTAAGGATATAAAAGCACTTTTAGCAGATGATACAAACCGTCAGGAGACAAAAGGAACCCTACAAGTAATCGAAATAAAAAGTAGCCGATATGATTTTGAGTGTTACGCAAAGGTTGTTTTTACAAACCACAACGGTAAAACCTTTCGATATAAAGAAACTTTTTCAAGCTCAAACAGCAAGGCTTCTTTTTTGTGGAAATGTAAAAATAAAGGGAAGGTTCCCATTAGCGTTATCTACGATAAACGTTCGCCGGCAAGGCATTTTATACGAGAACTGAAACCTCTCGAAGTAAACAAAAACAGCAAGGTCGCTTATACTCTTATAGGAATATTATTTATGCTTCTCGGTCTCTTTATTATAGGCGCTGAGCGTTCTCTTATGTGAAGATCCCTCTAATGTGATAGATAAGGTGTCAAATACAGGTTGTAAATACCATTATCTACTCGAATTTCCCGCTCATATGAAACTGCATTGTATAAATCATTTATGTATTTCAGCACTTATATCATTTTTGTGGATGGGAATATACAAGATCTCGGTGATAAGCACAAACATCGAATAAATGCCGGATTCCAACAGCTATTTGAGAAGGATTGCATCCAACGTTACTATGAGTAACAGGAATGTTCTTCTGAGGATATGGCTTGTTTTTTGTTTTGAAGTTAAAATGATTTCATACCCTAAATAAAGAAAGGATGGATACCATGACAATAGGTGAAAAAATTAAATCGTTGAGAAAAAACATAAGCTTATCTCAAGAGGATTTTGCTGAAAGACTACATGTTTCTCGTTCGGCAGTTGCAAAATGGGAGTCGAATAACGGTGTTCCGGATATCGGCAACTTAAAGATGAGCGACGATTACCTCCATGTACGAATCAAATCCTTTGATTCTTTAGAGGTTCAATTGGAACTTGGGGAAACAATTCCAATTTCTGATATCTGTAAAATAGAAGAATTATTCGATTAGTGCTATTCTTCTATCAAGGTGCGAAACCATCGTCTTCAAGTGGAGAATAATACAAACTCGTAACAACAGAGTAAAAGAGGTGGCAGATTTGGGCAGATTTTTGCATATCGGTATGATCACATTTTTAGGTATTTCGTTTGTTTTTTGTATCTTTTTTCTGTATAAGAGCTATAAAGATATCACGATCCACGGAAAAAGGGTGCTTGATGAACCCGTGAACAACAAATCAAAAACGGATAAAATGAAAATAGGGGAGATCTTCCTATATGTTTTGATGTTTATAGCAGCCCTTCTTTTTGCAATACAGCTTTTATATAAGGGCGCCAAACTTCCGTCAGCAACAGCTGTTCTAATACGAACGATAATTCTTGTACCGATCATGGCACTCTTTAATTCCAGAAAACGTACAGGAAAGGCCTTTGTTGCACTTTTTTCCTCTTTATTATTTTTGCTGTTTTGCACTATGACCTATATGATCATCGGCCTTCCTGTAAAAGCTCCGGTCCTTACTGTAAATAATACGGACATAAGACTGGGCCGAACTACGGTTCAAGAACTGATGAACGACGGGTTTGAGATCTACGCGGAAAAAGAATGTACCTCATCGTCGGATCGCGAGGAATTTTCTTCTTCAGAACAATTCGAGAAATACTCCGATACCATATCTGTCCCGAAGGGCTATCATTGGCAGACTGCGGATCGTGTTCCTTTCTCCAGGGGTATTTTGGCAAAAAACAATACCCTTGTTGCCGAGGTCATCTTTTATGGAAGTATGACGGAGGAAACACCTCTTAAAGATTGCAGTATCATTTATTTCACTATGGAGGACGAGTATATTGCCGAAGGAAAAAACAACGGACTGTCTGTAAAGCTAAATGGAGTGGATCTGTTTTCCAAGATCGATGCCGATAAGATGAAAAAAGTGTTCGGAAATAAAATATTCAGACCGGATCAAACAGAAGAGGATAGACACTATGTGATCTCCTGGGACAGCAACAGCCATCATCTGTTTTATAATTCCTATTCTGCAAGTATCGATACAGACGATAATTATTCGATGGATTTTCTTGAATTGGAATGCCAAATTGCAAGGGAGGCAGATCAATAAAAATCTCCTCGTATAATTTCATACTATTATCTATTAGAGTTGACAGGTTTAATACTTTGATAGCATTAGGGTCATCCAAGTTGCAAAACCGTTTTTTCTTTCATGATACATTCTCCAGAGTATTCATTTGACAAGCTCTGTATATTTAGAGAAGTGCCGCACAAAGGCAAACTTCTGATTTTACCATGCAGTTATAGAAATTTGAAGTTTGCCATATCAATATTTTCAAGAGTTTCATCCTTCGTATAACATCGGTTTTATGATGATTTTTAAAATTATGAGTTGTGTATTTGGCGAAACGACAGAACGATCATTCTCCATCTCTGAACAACGTTTTCTTTAAATCTTGGGTCAATTTCGATCCTTGCCTCTTCTACTTCGAATACCCTTCATTCTCATCCACATCATCTTTTCCGAACCACAGACAAGCATAAGAGTTTCCTATCCCTACTCCTACAACTTTGATATCCGACCATTTTCCTTGCGATTTCATTACAGCGTTGTGCCCACCGGAATTTTCCCATCCTTTGACTGCTCCATCCGGTGTAACATAAGATCCGTAGTAGGAATTTTCAAACCCATAGCCGGTATAGTTTGTAAGCTCTCCGGGCTTTGACCACATCATTTGCGCATTTTTGTGATCGGGCGTATAGACCCCGCCGGTCCAATAGTTGCTGTATGACCAGCTGTGCCCATTTCCTCCACTTTTTTTAAACTCGCTGTAAAGATCATTTTTTTCGGCATCGATCACATGTATCCTGGCAACCTTTGTAAGCTCCATAGAAAGCTTGAGCGGGCCTAGCCCTTCTCTCGCTCGGGCCTTATTTACATTATCAAACATCTCCTTCTCATAATCGTTCAGTCTGTCATTAAGGATATAATCCAATTCCTCTTGAGTAAAATTCATATTTTTGATTTTACGATCGGGCAAATAATTAATCGGAGCTTTTGCCCTTATTCTGTTCTCCTGTTCTTTTCTGTAAATATTCTCCGGTTTTATGGTCAAAGTGCTGTTGTTTTCAGTATCTCTCCTGTTATCTTCATCATAGTTGTCCGTTGCTTGAGTATAGTCTTCTTCATCAATTTCTTGACTCGTTTCAAGAACATATCGAGATCCTACTTCTATACTCTTGGATCGATCATTCCAATCTATAGGCACAGCCAACATATTCGCCAGATCTCTTATCGACAGATAGGTCCTTGCGTCTACTAACAATTCCAAGTTTGACGGATATTTTCGTTCTCCTTTTACATAGATGGGAAAATTCATCTCTTTCGCTTTTTTGTACCCTCCATAGGAAAAATAACTTATGTAATTCTCAAAATATTGGATCTCTTCACCGATATATATGATTTTCTCCCTTGCGTTCCATATTACCTCGACACTTAAGATCCTCGAAATATCTCTTAGAGATAAATAGGTCCTCCCCTGTACATTAAGAATGGGAAATTCGGTCCCTTGCAACTGTGAATTCCTATATATGGGATAGTCGACCACTTTTGCATTAAAATATCGCTCCCTTGCATTTGCAACAATACCGAACTGAATAATGAATACAAATACCAATATCATAGAAACTGTTTTTTTCATTTTACCCTCCTTTAACAAACATCGATTTGATACCATCACCTATTAATACTATGCTCCGATAGAAGTGTGGATATATATGTTTTTGGAACACGAAAATCCGTTTTATCTTCTATGAGTTACACATCGTTTATATCCATAATTTAAAGGAAGAATAGTATAAATTATTTTTTCACCTTGTCAATCGTTCTATATGATTTATAAGAGGCGAGCAGATTGATAGACCTTTCTTTGTTGATGCCGTCCTTCAATATAAAAAGCCGTGAAACAGTTTTCTTCCCATTTCACGGCCCTTATTTATGTTATGAATAAAGCAGTTTTCATCTAGTCGGCTACAAAGTTCCCTTCTTTGAGAAGCTCGATTGACTTGTCTACATTGGACTCTTTTACCATAACAATAGGACCCGTACATCCCATTCCGCTTTCCGCATAGATGCCGTGTTTCCATAGATGCTTTAACGCGTCGTCCAAGTCAAGCACATCCACTCCCGCAATTGCACCCGTTACTACTTCTTTTGGAGGTGCAGTCACTTCTTCGCCTTTATTTTCGGATTTCTTATCCGTTACTTGACGGATCAGATCCATCATGTTTGCCTTACCCGCCAAAGAATATTCTTCTTTTGCGTGTTTTTCCAAGTTTCCTTTCACGATGTCATACGCATACTTCAAAGCGTTCGCTACCACCGGAGCACCGGATGCTCTTGAGATGATGAAGACTTTTCTTCCATATCCCTCACCTACTCCGGGGCCATATCCGTATCCCATCGCTTCATAATCTCCGCCTGTCGTATAGGAGGAGAAGAGTTTCATCAATAGGTTTCCTGTCAGAGAGTCGGTCACCATGACATCACAGCTCGCCTGCAACAAGTCGTTTCCTCTCATTGCAACTCCACCGTCTGCACGCATGGACTCTGCAAAGGAAACGGGATATCCGTTATCTCTCATCTTCTTTAGGATTTGTTCTGTTTGTTTTGCTCCATCGATGTTTAAGATACCGACCTTCGGTTCTTTTATGTTCAAAGATTTTGCTACAGCAATACCTGCAACGGTATTTTTGACCATTGCTTCCACACGGTTAAGTGCGGATGTTCCTGTTGTTGTCGCAAGAATAAGTTCTCTTCCTCTCGCCGGAGTTACGACGCGACCTACAGTCGATACCCCGATTGGAAAATCGTAGTGCATGGTAACGCAGGCATCGAGTTCTCCGCTATCGAGAAGTTCTTCCATCTTCTTATGGCCTTCTTTATCATCCGCCACAACAATGGTCTCAAACTCGGATTCTCCCGGATCTCCTATAAGCACAATATCGAATAAATCCGATTTTGCAAGGTTTGCCGCTTGAATCATCATCTCCTGCCCATGCTCACTTCCAAACGTCGTAAGTCCGATTTTAGGTTTGCTAAGAAAGCTACCGGTTTCCAAAGCTTTTGCAGCTTCCAAGAATACATCCGCAATCAATTTCTTTGACATATTCTCACTCCTATTCTTCTTTTAGCATTTCCATAGCTATTTTATTCATATATTCCGCTAACATCTTACGAACTTCTTCTTTGTCTTGACTTGCAGAAGCTTCTTCCACAACTCCCGTGTTTCTTTCCGTGATGAAGGATAGTCCGTCAAAGAGGTTGGTCATACGTCCCAGGAACAAACTTCCCTTTCCTACAAACATCGCACGGTTCTTCTCTCCTGTGGTCAAATCATCAATCATAAATCCTACATAAGGCACTCCTGACGGAATATGTCCCTGTGTTGGCGCCCAACCCGGAATACCCCTGTCTTTGATAAAGTTTGCAAGCTCTTTCTTCTCCAATTCGCCGTTCTTGACCGCCAAAGCACCGATCATCTTGTAGTTTGCTTCCGGTACATTTCCTGCCTTCGCAGGTACGGTAATATCCGGATTTTGCATTTCTACGGAGTATACATCGACGTCGGTGATCTTGAGATTTCCTTTGTTCAAGCTCTCCAAAATCAGTGCATTCATTACTGCCTGAGGAGAAGCTCCCGTACCAACGGAGTGTTTTCCGATCATATCGGTACGAATCACAGGGTGTACTCCGTCATTTTCGGAAATAAGCACCGCAAAACCTCCGACCACATCTTCCAATACAGGAAGCTCATTGTTGATATGATCCTTGGCATTCATCCCAAGTTTTGCTGTCGCGCCGCCCGCTACTACCATTACGTTTTTGTGTACACCTGATTTTACAAGAGCGGCAGCGTTTGTCAAAGCGTGAGCCGGAGCCGCACAGAATCCTCTGGTGTCAGAACCTGTCGCATTGTTCAGCCCTACGATCTCCGCGATCGCCTTTGCAAAGTTCCCTCCACCTCTTTGGTTGATGTCTCCGCAAGCCTCTTCGGAGCACTCGATCACATAGTCGATATCCAAGGCATTCACTCCGGAAGAACGAAGCAGATGAAGAGCCGATACCACTCCGCTCGCCTTTACTACAAGGTTCTCAAAAATAACATGAGCATTCAGGTTTACGTCTACATCGTGAGCCGCTTTTACAAATCCTACCAATTGATTGTTAAAATAGAGTTCTTCTACGGAATGCTTATCCAGTTTGGACAGTTCTTCCTCGACGTTTGTTCCTTTCATTTTTGCCGACCAAGCTGTCAACTCAGGATAGTGTTCATCGATAAGAGGTTTTACTCTATTAACAAATTCTTCACTCAAGTACACAAGATCGAATACATCACAAAGTTGCATCAAACCTATAAATTCATCTTCGGGCATAATTTCTCCGAATTTACCTTCACGGGTTCCTTGATGTTCAATCTTAGTCCAAGGCAACGGATGATCTTTCAATGCTTCAGGTCTCACATTTCCGATATATACCTGGTTAGGAAGATAGTTTACAACCTCTTCATAGCTTCTGATGTACTTTTCCACATCTTTGAGAAACTGTGAGTCCGGGTTTGTCACTCTCTCTACTGAACAAGTTGAACCGTTTCTTACTATCATGTCCGGCGTATGCACCAAGACATATCCTGCTCCTTTAATTACTGGGAACAACATTCATCCCTCCATTTTGTTAGAGCGAGTTCCACGCCTTGACAAACGTAGAACTCGCTCTTCTTATTTTTTAGTTATCAAATACCGTTTGATCTTCCACTTCGGTTGTCAAAGCGTTCAACGCTTTTTCTACCAAACCTCTTCTCAGCTTCTTCTCTTCAGAAGCATCCAAACTCGGGTTTCCAAGCGGGTGAGGAATTGCTATCGCAGGAACAATTCTGTTTGCTCCAACAGTCAAGGAGATCGGAACTACCGTACAAATGTGTACTACCGGAATTCCGGCTCTCTCAACTTCTTTTACCATCGTTGCACCGCAACGTGTACAGGTACCTCACGTAGAAGTCAGTATGACTGCATCCACTCCGGCATCTACCAATTTCTTGCTGAACTCAGCTGCAAATGCCTTGGAGCTTGCAACCGCTGTTCCGTTACCTACCGTGGTATAGAAGAATTCGTGCAATTTGCCGATCTTTCCTTCTTTTTCCATATCTCTGAGTACATCGACAGGAAGTACACGGTTCGGGTTTTCGTTTGCATATACAGGGTCATATCCACCGTGAGCTGTCTCATGGCTTTCTTCCGTCAATACATCGAACTCTGCGATGGAGTACTCTCCATACTTGGACGCGGAAGAAGACTCGATATGATCCGGATTATGTTTAGGTACAATTCCTCCGGATGTAACCAAAGCAATTCTTGCCTTCGTCAAGTCTTTTACTGCCGGGTTCGGCGCTACACGATCAAAGTTAGGCATCGGATATTCGGTTTCAAATTCTTCACCTTTGATTTTTTTGATCAACATATCGACCGCACGCTTGGAGCCTCTCTCTTCAGAGAAGAAGTTTACACGTACTCCTCTTTCGATGTATCCGGAATCCGCAGGCGATCCTACCTCCTCTTTCAATGCAAGTTTGCGAGCAAGTTTTGCAAGTTTGGGAAGGTCTTTTCTCATACCTGCTGCAGAATCTGCAGTAGAAAGGATGTATAACTCTTTTTTGAACATATCCGCTCCGGGGTTCTCGATATACATACCTGTTACCGCAGGGATTCCAAGTTCATCTTTTACAATCTTTGTAATAGTTCCGGCAGCAACTCCGTAACGTCCCGCATTAAAGGCAGGTCCTGCAATAAACAACGCCGGTTCGTGTTTTGAAATCATTTCCAATACTTCTTTGGAAGCTGTTTCAAGGTTTTCATTAAAATAACTGTCTCCGCAAACAACGGTTGCAACTACCTCAAACTCTTCTCCGAGTTGACCGTCCAATTGTTTACTGATAGGCGGAAGTTCTTCTGCGATAAAGGGTTTTGTGTCCGCTTTTTCCTCTCCACCTATCCCTGCGAAGAATTGGTTAATATAATGAACTACTTTTAGCTTAGCCATAATATTACTCCTTTCCTCACTTATATTTTGTCTTTCGACGAGGATATTTTATAGATATTTACAATAGTCTGCACGAAGTCCCGACATCTCTTCTACGATCTCATCAACTTCAAGTACCATTTCCATCATGCCCATTTGATCTTCGTATACTTCAGGGTCATAAAGTTCTTTCATTTCAGGCTCGATCGCGTGGAATACAGTAATTCCCAACGCTACTCCTGCAAGCGGTCCCGCAAATGTGGGGTCTCCGTTTGTTACTGTCTCAGCTGCAAGTCCTGCAGCTTCGGCCTCTGCTGCACCCAGTAGAACCACAAGGTTTTCCGCACCGTGCTTGTCAGCAAGGTCTTTTACCCTCTTTTGGTTCTCCAAGTCCATAGCGCCCGCGCTTGTTCAGACAAAGCACTCTGTTGAAGAAAATACGACTTCCGTATTTGCAACCGTATTCACACACTGCTCGATAGCAGGTCCCGGAATACCGTCACGGTCGCCGATGATAATGATTTTTTTGTTATCTAAGATACTCATTTTCATCTTCCTTTCATTTTATTTCATTGCATTTCGTTCTGTTGCTTTTGTATCAAAGAGACTTACTTAAGCAAAAACTAGAATGTTTTTGCAGTTAAATATCCATATCCTGTTTCGTTGGTAGCTCCTGTGATCGCTTGGATCTCAACTTCGATGGAACCATCTTCACGTAGAGAACCGTCAAATCCTCCTGCGATCACATCGATGAAGTCAAGATGTCCGATCACTTTGTCAAGTTTGGGAAGTACAACAACTTGGTTTGCATTTCCGCCTGTTACAACTGCATTTGCTTTTTCATCCGCATCTGCCAAAGATTGAGAAGCACCGTCTCTACCTGCATACTCATCAGTTACGATTACGGTTTTAATCCCTTCGTTTTCGATCTTTTTGCAGTTCATGATGAGGTCGGTATCAGGATTACCGAAACCTTCCTGAGATACGATAACCGCATCTGCACCCAAGTAGGTACAAAGTTTCGCTGTCCAATTGGAAGATCTTTCCTTATCCATCAAATATACGTTTTCGTTTGTGATGACAACTCCCAAGAAGTTGATCTCTTTTCCGTGTTTTTCATACAGTTCTTCAACGATTCCGTTGTTCAAATGTACATAACTCGGGTTTTTATCACAAGCGGATACGCAGTTACCGCTTAGAATCGCTCCGTCCATGATCTCTGTCGGATAAAGGATGGTCGGTACGATTTGTTTCGCATCCACACCGTATACGTAGGTATCATGCAACAAACCTTGAGTTTGGAGCATATATACATACAGTACTTTCGGCAGGTCTGGATATTCTTGAACCTGTTGAAGCAACGGCTTTGTTTCATAAGTTTTTACTTCGTTAGGCTCTACGTTTCTTCCTGCTTCTCCCAAGTATCTTGCAGCTTTCAAACCGATCATTCTCACTGCTTTCTCGTGAGCATGTTGTTTGAGATCTTCCACAGGTTCAGCTGTAATAACAACGTTGATAAGTTTGGAGAACGGTGTATATTTTGCTCCTTCTCCGATCATGTCGATGATCCCTTCCTGGAATCCTACAATCTTACCGGTCGTTACAACTGCCATTCCACTAAGCGCGTGAGTTCTACCCTCTCCGACAGTTCCAACTTTGTTCAATAACCCCGGGAAAATTTGTCCTGAGCCTTCCACTTTTACTCTTGGCTCGATTACGTCTTTTACAGGTGTGATTCTTACACTCTCACCCGGCTTTGCAATATCAATATCAATCGAAGCGATGTGCTCATCTCCACCGATTTCTTCCAACATCTCAGCCTTGTTGATTGTAAGTACTCCACCTTCTACTTTTGTTTGGTCTCCAAACACGACATCGTGAATGAAGATCTTACCTAATTCAAGACGCATACTACACCTCCTTAAAGCAATAGTCAATTTATTACAGAAGGCACACAAACTGTGCCTTCTTGAATCAAAAACAGCTTGGCTGTTTCCAATACCGAATTAACAATATTTTTGAATCATTGCCTCGATGTTTGCAATCGTAGCATCATCTTTTCCTACTTCGTCGATCTTCTCTCCGTCTTTATACATCAAAAGTGCCGGCAAACCCAGTACTTTTTGGGAAATCGCAACCCTGCGTGCCTTTGTGATATCCATGGAGCAGAATTTTATCTTATCGCCATATTTTTCAGCCAATTCATGAACCTCAGGCATAAGCGCCTTACAAGGCTCACATCCCTGACTCCAAAAATCTACAAATACATACCCGGAAGCTTTCAGAACTTCCTCTTCAAAGTTATTCTTATCCAGTTCTAGCATATCGATCTTCCTTTCTTAAACTTATTCAGCAAAGTGGTTTTCTATATAGTGTTCTGCCGAAACCGCTGCAATTGCACCGTCTGCAGCAGCTGTAACCACTTGACGAAGCATCTTTTGACGACAATCTCCTGCAATGAACACTCCGGGAATATTGGACTTCATCTCGTCATCCGCCAAGAGATAACCTTGTTCATCCATATCGATCAGACCTTTAAAAAGTTCAGTTTGCGGAACCAATCCTACGAACACAAACATTCCCATTGTTCCGTCATCTTCATCTGCAAACAACTCGGTCAACTCTCCGGTTCTGGTATCTTTCAATACAACAGACTCCAAGATCCCGTCTCCCTTGATCTCCTCTACGACCTTGTGCAGCATCCAATCGATCTTCTCGTTTGCCTTCGCCTTATCCAAAGCTACTCTGTTCGCTCTGAATCCTTCTCTTCTGTGAACGATGTTTACCTTACGGGCAAACTTTGTCAGATAAAGAGCCTCTTCAATTGCGCTGTCTCCTCCGCCTACAACATATACTTCCAAGTCCGTGAAGAAGTCCGCGTCACAAGTTGCACAATAAGAAACTCCTTTTCCGGTCAACTCCTTCTCTCCCGGACAACCGATCTTCTTCGGATTTGCTCCGGTCGCAAGGATAACAGTCTTTCCTTGATAAGTTCCTTTTTCTCCTTTAACAGTCTTTACCTTACCTTCAAGCTCCAGTTCGGTAACGGTGTCTCTGAAAATCTCAACACCGAAACTCTTGCACTGGTTGACCATCCTCGCTGTCAATGAAGGTCCTGTCGCATCCTCTACAGAACCGGGATAGTTTTCTACGGCGTGAGTAATTACGATTTGTCCTCCATTTTTTTCCTTTTCCAAAATAAGAGTCTTAAGTTTGGAGCGACCCGCATAAAGTCCTGCAGAAAGACCTCCCGGACCCGCTCCTATGATTATCACATCATACAAATTCTCCATACATGCACCTCCTGCAAATTATTATTGTTGAGGTCGATAACACTTTTTAAAACAAGGCCAAACCCTCCTTAATCAAAGTGTTTCGCTCCTCACTGCTGACAACTGTATTTAGATAGCGGTTAAGTACGAAATCATCGGTTAAACGCTATATAAATCTTTGTAGTGTTTGCTCAATTAGATCCAAGTCAATGACCTGAAAATCTTCGATCACCGATTCGGGCCAATTCCGCATCCTCTTGTTGCGAATGAAGGTCTCTGTGACAACGATCGCATCCTCGATCAAGGAGAGCGACTCCAGGTCCAAGTCCTTCCCTTCCTCCAAAACGACAGTTCGGTACATCGTTTCGTAGGGTTTTACACTTCCGTACAGGGGGTGTGTCATCAGACGATGACCCGAATGGATCTTGTATCGAACTTTATTTAAAATATCGATGTAACTGCAATCCTCAAACTCGACGACATACTGCGTCAGTTTTTCTTTTACCAACGGATTGTTTGTGATAATGACCAAGCTTCCACCCCTTCAACTTTTTCACAAAATACATATAAAAAAACAACAAAAAAACAGCTACCTGATTCCCTGTTGTCTTACAACTTCAGAGTTTTGTCCGATATAAGTTCCCTTACCTGAGAATTTCACTGTTTTTCGGTCCAAAACAGTTTGTACCTTCGGTTTTTCACTTAAGAAAATTTCCCTATATCCTCATCCAAAACATATGAATTTTACATAATTATTATAAACGTTTTCACAAATTAAATCAAGGCTCTTTTTCAGTTTCAAGGTTTTCAAATTTCTCAGAAAATTTGAATTTTCAATTAAAGCAAGACGCCCTTCCGCTGCTTCTTCAAGAAAGACAACGGGAGGGCTCCTTGTTAAATTTCTGTTTTACTATCGCAATAATCGGGCTTTATCTTTTTTGAACGATCTACTCGGTTACGGGGAGCTTTCCGTCTTCGATCAAAACATTTGCGACCCACTCCGCAACCTGACCTGTAATATGAATACAGTGTGCCTTGCGACCTTCCGACATAAAGTTATCTCCTGCCCACTCCCTTGTGATTACGCGACAACAGGTGCTTCTATACTCCTTTTTGATAAAATCATGCAAGCCCTTCGCATGTTCGAACATCTTAGGGTTCATAGGCTCTCCCTTGACACGTCCGTACACGATGCCCAGTGCCATCTCTCCTCCGGAAACCGCACCGCACAGACACTGCGCCTTACCCATTCCGATAGGAAAACTTGATGCCATCTTTACGATGCTGTCGTCGTAGGGCTTTCCCAAAGCATCGTTAATCGTTTGGAGTACAGCCTCCGAACAGAAAAAGGTCCCGCTTCTAAAATACTCTTCAGCGGTTTCTCTGATATCCTTCAAACATTCTTCTCTTGTCATTTCAACATCCTCCTTAAAAATATATGGTATCGCTTACGCATTTTCCGACTTAAACAAAAATCTCATATAGTGAAAAAGAACAAATACAACGATACAAAAAGCAACTGCTTCCTGAACCTTTACAAGCATTGCCAGCACAGCGCCCGCCTTCATATATCCCGCAAACATCTTCCCTGCGATCGCACTGATGACCAGGGGAAAAGTAAAAGCCGAGAAAGAGGGAGAGAACTTGCTCATCATCAACTTGGACAGATAGTACAAGGCGATGAAGTAGAACAGGTAGGAAAGAGTTGCCAGAAGATAGACCATTGTCGCAGACTTCACTTCAAAGGCACTCAAATAACCTGCGAGCAGGAGAGAAGCCGGTGCGGAAAGCACGATCAGTGTCGGTTTCGCAGGCTCGGGGATCTCTCCCACCTTCCAGACTCGATAAAGTACAAAAGGCAAAATAGCGAAGTAAGATACAAAGGCAAGCCAAAATGCGATCTGTCCTACCTTCAACTGCTCGACAGCCGGAGAACTTACACTGCCTACCGCAATTCCCACATAGACGATGTACCAGGAAGGAAATACTTTTTTGGTCGAAAAATTCAACACATGATTCTTACTGAACCACAGATAAAGTACCACATGTCCGATCACTCCGATGTACCAAATAACCGGTGCCAAGGCGGGAGCGTAGGGTTTGATGTATGTAGGTACCAGCATGGTGGCCATCGTAAAAGTGGGGAATACGCTTGCGACCACCGGATGTTCAAGCGCCTCTGACAGCTTGGTGTTAAATACGATCAGTTTGATCAGATAGATCAGGTACAAGACCCCTCCGATCAGTCCCAAAACTGTCCTCAAACCTTCCCCGTAAGGTTTCAGCAGATTGCCGAGGGCGAGGATCGCCAAAATCAGGCCTGCGATGGGAAGGGGATATTTCTTCAAAAAATCCATACAACACTCTCCTCTTCTTTTTTCTTCTTGACTGTCATCCGATTGGAATACCACCGGTTCGAAATCTGTAAGATCGAAGGTCCGGCAACAATCTCGAAGCTCGGATCATACCCGGCATCGGAGCGAACAACAGTATAGAAACACCGAGATCAAATCCGTGAACTCTCCTCTCTAATGCGATCATCTATTAAAATTGACTCTCTGAATACTTTGAACTATCCTCCTCCAAATTGTTTTTCGGCAATGATCTATTCTGTATATATGTCGCTTTAAACAGATAATACTATAAACTCCTCCAAAGACATCGGAGCAGAAGAGGGAAACAAGAATGATTATAAGAATGATCCTCCCTCATCTCGGAAAGTCGAAAATACGATCTCTATGTTTTAGAGCGTGTCTACACAAATTAAACAAGGCATCTTAACCATAAAACGATCGATGCCAAATGAATTGCTCC
>NZ_JBHSHL010000008.1:0-65110 GCF_042652965.1 Filifactor villosus | reverse complement strand
AGTATTCACTGGTCTTGCTTCGTCTTTTTCTCACTCTCACAGTTAAGCTTATCGCTTCCCTTGGATTTGTCAAAAAATACGTTGCAATATGGTTTGTTCTTTGCAAATATTTCTATTTGCTTGTTGTCTGCTGTTTAGTTTTCAAGGTTCATCTCTGTCGCACCCGACAGCTTTTATATAGTACCATCATCTTTTCCTTCTGTCAATACTTTTTTTCGTCTTTTTTTAAGCCCTCTTCTCGGGCCCCGCGATGGTGAGTATTAATATATCACCTTCCCCTTTTTTTGTCAATAGCTTTTTTGCTTTTTATTTCACATTAGAATTCAAAACTCTCGGTTTATCTTTTTCATAATGTTCCGTTCTCCCATTGAAGAAAAAACAAGGAGAGATGTCTGATTCCGAGGAGCGTTTTACGAGTAATGAATTTCGTCTTAGCAGATCCCGACAGACATCTTCCCAAAACCTTATCCTACAATCACATCCACGGGAAGTGCCGCAATCTTATCCGCTCCGTAGGTCTCCAATTCCTCCCTGTCTCGAAACCCCCACAACACTCCGACCGTAAATATGCCCGCGTTTTTGCCCGTCATAACATCCGTCATAGTGTCTCCGACATAGACACAGTCCTCCCTTTTTAAGCTGTGGCTTTCAATCAGGTTCAAGATCGAATCCGGATGAGGCTTCAATGCAACTCCCTCCCTCTGCCCGTAAACAAAGTCGAAACTCTCTTTTCCGAATAGAGCTTCCACGATCTTGACCGTAGTGCTGTGCGGTTTATTGGATAAGACCCCCGTCTTAAAGCCTCTATCTCTCAAAGTCCTTATCAAGTCATCGATCCCCTCATACACTTTGCATAGATAAAGGTAGTTGTCATCATAAGTCTCATTGTATCTGCGAAGTACTTGTTCCAGCAATTCAGGAGACGAACTTCCTCTATACTCCATAGCTCTTCGAATGAGAGTTCTCGCTCCATCCCCTACAAAGCCTTTGTATTTTTCTACTTCCACACTTTGGATTCCGTATTCTTCCAAAGCACTGTTTGCAAAGTAGGCAATGGACTCTATGGAATCGACTAGAGTTCCGTCCAAATCAAAAATATAAGTATTCACGGTTTTCCTCTCCTCCCAAAATCAATCTCTTTAAAAAGAACATTCCCATAAACACAGGATGAAGGAAGATTCTTATTCAGTAGCAAAAAGAACCGTTCCTTCTATCCACCTTACAAAACCATCGTGTTGATCCCGATGTTCGGGTCCATCTCCCGTTCTACTTCCATCGAAAACATCAGAATAAACACCTCTGCGGTTACGCCTACCACAGCCTCATTCAAATGACCGCCGAATGCAGCTCCCTTATCGTCTCCCACCGTCATATGCAGATGAAGGTATAACTGTCCGTCCTTCGTTGTCACATTCCCCGTGAGATTGGTGATCTCGAGCGCTCCCGAAAACTCGTTTTTATAATACTTCTTTTCCTCCACATTGAAGACTCCCATGGCACAGCTCGATACCGCTCCTATGCCCGAGACGATCCCTGTTTTTACCTTATGTTCTCTACAGGCTTTTTCAATGCTCTCAACAAGCTCTTCTCCCCTGTCCACTCTTACGACCAGAAGGTTTCCTTCTTTTTTTGCCTTCATCTCTTATCTCCTTCCATCATCCACGATCCTTCCTAGGATCATCCTAAATCATCCTGATCAAACCCTCCGTTTGATCTTTGCCCTTTGAGCATAGCCTCGAGAGCACACCTTACTTCCGCCATTGTTTTGTAGAATATAAAGCCCCGTGAAATAGATCCTTTCCATATCTCCGTTTTTGATGCAAAAGCAGTTCTGCCCGATTTTGCAAACTCCCTCTTATCTCCCCTCACAGAGAAACACCTCAAAGAAACAACGCACTTTTCCTCCCTTATCAATATAGGAAGTACCGACCAAAGCTGCGAACTGATTTCCATATTGTTCGGCGAGATGTAGAGATTCTGTTAAACCAAAGCTTTCGAGGATTCATTTGTCCAAGAAAAACTTGACTCCTCCCGTTTTTTTGAATTATGCGACATCGCCGTAAGTCTCCGACGTCTCTGTTCCTTCAACCCTCTATTTGGGCAGTTTCAACTCCCTCTTCCAAACTTCCGTACACAGTGATACAATGCCCCCAAAACATATCGTCGTCATCATAATATGCGACAAAGGTGCCTTCCTCTTGCATACACAAGGTTCGGATCTGAATACGGGTGATAAAATCCTGTTTTGTAATAACCGGCTTCTTCTCCCCTTCTTCTTCCGCGAGCCTCCACTCATTCGCAAGTTCTACCAACTCCATCGCAGCGAGATCGAGCATCTTCTCGTTCCACTCCTCCTGCTCTGCGACCATCTTCTTCATATGTTCAAAGGTCCGCCTTTGACTCTCCTCGTCATCCGTATCGACTTCAAGCGAAATGCAAAGAGGTTGTCCTGCCCAAGTAATTTCTCCCTCAAATTCCGAAAAATCCTTGTTCAATGTAAGCTCTCCAAGCAATTCATCCTCGATGACCACTTCCGTCCGGTAATCCTCCAGAATTTCCTCCAAAACCTCACAAGAAGCATCCTCCTCCAAGATCTGCACAGCATAGAATCGGTTGAAAAAGGACTCGATCATCCCTTCTTCCACCTTCCTGTCTTTGAGGCGTCTGGCCTTTATCCGGTAGATGGTTTCATCACGAAACTTTCCGAAACAGCCTCCCCTTTTGCTCTCTTCTTCGGTTACGGGCCATACCAACCTTCCTTCTTTGTTGTGCAACCGACCCTCTTCATCTACATAAGCCAGAAAGTACGCGGATCCTACCCAGAAGTCGTTATGCTTTGCTCCTCCGCCTCCTTTATGACGTAGAACGACAATCTCCCGTTCTTCCTCTTCGTATAAGACTTCAAACTCTTCAAAAGCCATGATATCCTCCTTGCAACTCTTTGTTGACAGTGTTCTCCACTAAGAATGCCATCCGTAGGAAAGGAATAAACCCTAAGACGATACCGAGATTCGTTTATTCGGATAAACACATCCTAAAAAGCATTTGTTCCTCAAAGTTTCGTCATAAAAACGACGGGTATCTTTGTGTGTGAAACTTCTCCGAGATACATCCGTGCTTGGTAAATACTGTTCTCTGCAAACCGGCAATTCTAAAGAAGCCATAGTATGCACTCTCCTTACGTTCTTTAATATTGTAGCACAAGGATATAATCACAGAAACCTTTACAAAAAAATCTTTTTCTATCGATAAGACAGTTCGGAAAATACAGCACAAATCAAAGGAATAGAGGAAGCTTTGTTCTATATGAAGAATGAAGAAAATACCGTACAACTCCAAAAATCCGCATACAATCAACGTTATGACGAAGGGTGAAATCCTTTAAAACATTGATTCGAAAAACTTTTGCACGTTATAACTTCAGAGAAAAACCGATATTCACACCGTATTTGGAATTTTCCCGGTGCAACGACGCGTTGAAATTCATAGTAACTCTGAAACCGATTATAAATTCTTTTGATTTGTAATGAAGATAAGAAATACAGCTGAATATCAATCTGTCATTACGCCGGCAAAAAAGCTTTTGACTTGAACCCCCGAGTCCAAACCAAAAGCTTTTTTCTCCACTCCTCGACACCTTGATCGTCAAACTTGTTCCATATTTTTGTACTATATATCTGCTAAAATTGACAGGTGGAATGTTTTGAACTATAAATCCTGCAAGCGGTTTTTCGTTCATTATATATTCTATACATCCGGCAGTTCAAACGGAGAATCGTATTACTCGAAAAAATCAACGCGGATTTCAATATGTCCACACACTACTTAGCTATAACTTCCTCCGCCATCTCGATCAGATCCTGTGCCCTCAACTCATATTGTCCGGAGTAGATCAGGCTGTAATCAAGTCCTCCTTCTTCCCAAGATACAATAGTCGTATGTTCTTCTTCCACCTTGTCGCTTCCATACGAAATTTCAAGCACTCCATCTTCCTGCTTCTTTCTGTCTTCGGCGGTCAGTTCATAATTGGGAGGAACAAACTTGTAATCCATCTCGTAGAGTTCGGCTTTTTTGCCTCCGATTTCAATATCTTCCACTCCTTTTTCATCTTCCTCGGAAGATCGCATAAATTTCTGAGATACAAGAAGGCTGACATTTCTTCCGGGATTTGTCGCATCTTCAAAACCGAACATATATTCTTTTACGGTTTCAAGCTTTTCACCCTGATCATCGACCATGGAGTTTTCGCCTTCCGCATAATCGACAAACTTGTAGCCGTTTTCAAATTCACTTACGACCTTGGGCACCTCTCCCAAATACTCCTTCATCTTCTCCTGTGTCGGCATGGTGGTTCCTCTGTTCGTAGAGTGTCCGATATATCCCGCCATACTTCCGACTGCAAATGCCGTTGCACTGATACAGCACAATACGATCGCCATAACCAACACATATCTTGAAGTTTTCTTTGTTTTCATCTTTTCTTCCCTTCCTTTCAAACCTCTGATATCTACCGAAAAATCCTTCGGTACATCCACTTCTTGAGCGATCCTTCCCAAACCTTCCGACAAAAACCTATCGAAAAGAACGTCTTCCTGCTTTTGGGAAGGTCCCTTCTTCGCTCCTCTGAAGAAACCTCTTGCATCCTTCATCTTCTTCTCCTTCCTTTCAAGCCTACAGACAGCGAAGGACCTTCACCTCCGCGCTCAATAGCTTACGTAATTTCCTGCGCGCCAAAAACATTCTCGACTTTACCGTCGCCTCCAACGTTCCTGTCATCCCTGCTATTTCTTTTATTGAAAAACCTTGATAATAGAATAGAACGACCACGGTTCTCTGCTCCAAGGACAGGCTCTCGATCGCCTGCCTGATCTCATCGCTCTGTTGAAGACGGATCATCTCCTCCTCCACATTGGTACTCTCGTCCCGTTTGTCACAGAACAGGGTATCCTCACAAGCTACCTCCTTCTTTTTCTTACGCACTGCCTCCCAAGCGGTCCGAACCAAGATCTTATAAAACCACGAAGAAAACACTTCACTGTTTTTCAACCGATCTCTATGGAGATATATTTTTACGAATGTATCCTGAAGGACATCTTGAGCATCGCTCTGATCGCCGACGATCAGATAGGCCGTCCTTAGTCCCCGTTGCTGATATAGGGTAACAATCTCATCGAAGGCCTCATCATTTCCGTTTTGAAAGCTTTCTATCAGTTCTTTTTCCTTCATCTCTTCCTCCCTTCTCGGTGCCACCTACCATTAAGAGCGAGCGGAGGCAAAAAAAGTTTGATATTTATGAGCATTATTTTGAAATTATACTACGTTTGCTCCATTTTTTTCAAAACTCAGAGGAAAATCACAAGCTTTAGGCTGAAAAACTGGCCTACCCTTCACATTTGCTTATATTGACACTGTTAGAACAAAGTGATATATTGATAATATCTATATTCTTATGTAAGGACGACAACGTATCTTGACTCCGACAAAATACGTTACATCTCTTTACCCTAAAGAACGATAGGGTCACTTATTTTTATATTTCTAAGGAGATCTCACACAGAAGAATCGAAGGTTCTCGACGATATTGCAGCATTATTTAATCTGTTCTTTTCGTCCTCCGACTCTACCGATAAGAAGGAGGAACCGCCTTTTGCCTCTGTGCGATCTTTCCTTGGTCATGCACAAAGAAAGGATGTTGAACTATGAGAAACTATGTTGACAGAAAAAATATTGCCTTTTTGGTAGGAGGAGTTTTGCTCTCTGCCCTGGGTGCTTCTCTTAAAAAATCCGGGAGCGTAAGACGTCTTGCCGTTACCTCCATTGCAAAGGGTATGAAGGTACAAAAAGAGATCTTGAGCTGTTATGAGGGTGTAAAAGAGGAAGCCTCGGATATGTTTGCCGAAGCGGAGCAACAGGCAAAAAACACGGCTCTTGATGAGATTTTTGAGTAAGTATCGGAGTCTGTATGAAGTATAGTATTGTACACTCCATTCCGGGAAGATTGAGACTGATGACATCCAAACACTGTTTTTCCACCGAGGATGCTTATCGAGTGGAAGACTGTATACGAGTCCATCCCAAGGTCGAATATGCCGAAGTAAATCCCGACACGGGAAGTTTACTGATCCGATATCTTCCGGACTGCAAGGAGGAAGTCCTTCAACACATTTCCTCAATGGATAGAGCTTGTTTGAAATCAAAGGAGCCGGTCACCCCCGATCCTCACAGGGAATTGAAAAAACGGTTTGAGAGAGATCTCTTTCAATTGTTCTTCAGACGGTTTTTAATAAGAACCTTCATCCCTTCTCCGATTGGAAGATTCATGTTGATAAAGAAATATATGTCTTTTTTAAGACGAGGCACGAAGAGTCTGCGAAGAGGAAAGGTCAATGTGGACGTATTGGATGCCGCTTCGATCGGGATCTCCATCCTCCAGTCTTCCTATTCCACGGCCGGATCGGTAATGACCCTTCTGCAGGTCTCGGAGATCCTTGAGTCCTACACCAAGGAAAGGGTGAAACTCGATCTGTCGAACAGCTTGTCTATCAACGTTGACAAAGTGTGGAAGGTCGACAAAGAGCGAACCGAACTCGTTCCCCTCTCAAGCATTTCGATCGGAGACCTCATCCAAGTGCAAACAGGAATGATGATCCCTCTCGACGGAGAAGTAACCGAAGGCCTTGCCACCGTAGACGAATCTTCGATGACAGGCGAGTCCGTTCCTGCTGCTAAGAGCTCCGGCTCTACCGTTTTTGCCGGCACCGTCATCTCTGAAGGTTGCCTGACCCTCAAGGTAAGAGCCCTGTCTCAAGACAGCCGGATCAATCACATTGTCGAGATGATCGACACCGGAGAAGAACGAAAGGCCTCCATTCATTCAAAGGCGGAACATATCGCGGATTCGATTGCACCTTACAGCTTCCTCCTTTCAGGTCTTGTCTATCTTTTTACCCGAAACCTGTCTACCGCACTGTCGGTGCTGATGGTCGATTACTCCTGTGCCATCAAGTTGGCAACTCCGATCTCGGTTATTGCAGCGATCCGAGAAGCTTCGATGCACGAAGTAATGGTCAAAGGAGGCAAGTATTTGGAGCTGATGGCGGAATCGGAGGTCATTGTCTTCGACAAGACCGGTACCCTCACAAGCGCTTCTCCAACCGTGACCGACGTCATCGCCTTCGGAGATTATACCAAACAGGAGGTATTGCGTATCTCGGCATGTATTGAAGAACACTTCCCCCACAGCGTCGCCAAAGCCATCGTCAAAAAGTCGGAAGAAGAGGGGCTTCATCACGAAGAGGAACATGCCAAGGTCGAGTACATCGTCGCCCACGGGATCACAACGACCCTCCATGGCAAAAAAGCCGTGATCGGCTCACATCATTTTGTCTTTGAGGACGAGAACGTATTCTTAGGTGAAGACGAACGGCGATTGATCGAACAACACCAGTCACATTCCTCCCTAATCTACCTCGGTATCGACGGAGTTCTTGCCGGTTTTATCTGTATCGACGATCCTCCTCGACCCGAGGCCGAGAATATGATCGCTTCCCTAAAAGATGACGGAATCAGCAAGACATGGATGATTACGGGAGATGGAAAAAATGCGGCAAGTTATGTAGCCTCTCTTTTGAGGATCGATGATTTTAAGTATCAAGTCCTTCCCGAGCACAAGGTCGAACTCATCGAGACTCTGCGCAGACAATATCCGTCCATCATTATGGTCGGAGATGGGATCAATGACTCTCCCGCCCTCTCGGCGGCGGATGTATCGATCACTTTAAAAGATGCTTCGGACATTGCAAGAGAAGTCTCGGACATCGTTATTTTGTCCAACCGGCTCAACGACATCCTCTTTGTTCGAAAACTCGGAAAAAGTATGCTTCAACGTATTCATTCCAATTTCAGAACGATTATTTTTGCAAACACATTATTTTTAGGTCTGGGAATTTTTCATTTGATTTCTCCAAGAACCGTTGCCCTTCTTCATAATGCAAGTACAACGCTCATAGCCTTGGATTCGACCAAACGTTACTTCCCTGCCGAAAAACAGTAAGGAGATTTTATGGACGGGAACAAACGGCGAAATCAAATTCTATCTTACCTATCTAATTCATCGTCTCCTGTCAACGGAACGGAATTGGCACAACTCTTTTCCATTTCGAGACAGGTCATTGTTCAGGATATTGCTATTTTGCGGGCGGAAAGCCACCCCATCCTGTCTACAAACAAGGGCTATCTCATCCAGAAAATGCCCTACGCTCATCACAGGACCTTCTGCGTAAAGCACGACTATGAAGAGATGGAAGAGGAACTCAACACCATTGTGGACTATGGAGGTTGTGTGCGAAACACTACCATTGAGCACGAAATTTATGGACAGATCACGGTTGAGATGTACTTGAAATCCAGGCGCGATGTCAAAGAGTTTTTAGACTTGTTCCGAAGTACGAACGCTTTGCCCCTCACTTCGCTGACAGGAGGCGTTCACTTCCACACCGTAACTGCAGATTCACAGGAAGAGCTCTCTCAAATCGAGCAGGCTCTGATCGAACTGGGTGTCTATGTCGATCTCAACAAAGATAAATAAGAAATAGAAGTGTCGATCTCCAAGTGAAAGCGGGAGATGGCATATGAAATCAATTTGAATGGAGGAAAGTTATGGGAGCATGGGGTATTAAAAGTTGTGAAAGCGACGAAGGTTTGGATCTGCTTTATTCTTTAGAAGAAGATTACCTTGCTCAACGCAAGGAAATCTCTCTATCCGAGATCATCGAGTTCCTCAAAGAAGAGGATTATTTGGGTGAAACCCTTGAAGATATTGATTTTTCATATGATAACAATGCCATTGCCATTGCAGAACTGTACACATCCTGGTCCAAAGAATCGGGATTTATCGGAACGGACTATGATGACAGTGATGAAGAAGGTCCTTGGAGCAAGGTCAAGGTATTTTCGACAGATCCATCCTCTCTTCGTCTTCTTCTGCAATATCTCTACGACATCAAAAACGAGGTCCCCGACGAAGACGGAGAACGCGAAATCGTTGAGTTGTGGAAGGACAGCAATTCTTATGAAGAGTGGTCGGAACATATCAACACTCTGATCGAAAGGATGGAAGCCTTGTTATAGTCTTCCATTTACGGCAATTCGAACATATGACGCTATCTCTTTGATTGTCCGTTATCGGCGCAAGTGTTTGTTATGCTGTCCTGCGTTATACTCTTCTCCGTTTAAAACGCAGGGTAAACAGAACATATATTTGTCGAAAACATTGAGAGTAATCGTAGAATTCAAACTTCACGACCGGACAATTTTAAATAGATAATAGTATTAACATTCATAAGTTGAACTACATTGTTTTTCCGTAATCCTGTACGTCTCGTACCCGACTCTTCAAACGAAGAGCGACATTAATACTATTCTTCTTTTGAGTTGTGGATATAAACGACCTGCGACCATAAAAGATAAACCAATTTTTCATAGATTGAAAAACAGATATATCCATACTTCTATTGAAAAATAGTATAAGCGGAGAATAGTATCAACGGTATTTTGGCAAATAAAGAGCTCCGACGATCCGTCGGAGCTTTTTTGTTGTTTCTTCAAAGAAGTCGATATTCTCTCGAACTTCCCTCCTTTATTTGTCGTTGCTTACCAGAGGATTTACCGTAGGTGTCCGGTACTGTGCCTGATCCTTGAAGGCCTTTAAAGCCTTTTGTGCTCGAGCCAAAGATGCAAGGGTTCCCGGACCTCCGATGCAACCTCCTTCACATGCCATTCCTTCAAGAAGGTACCCATTCTTTTTGCCTGCCTTCGCCAGACGAAGCATCTTCACGCACTCATGCAGACCGTTGGCTTTTTCATAGAGGACGACTTTTCCGGGATCGAGCTCCGCAATCACGTTTTTGACCGCATTTGCAACTCCGCCGCTTTCTGCAAAGCCTCTTCCCAAGCTGGAACAATCGTTGATTTTTTCGGTTACCTCAAGCTCGCTCAACTCGATATCCTGTGCGGTAAACATTCCCATCAATTCCTCAAAAGTGATGACGAAGTCAACATACTCCTGGACCTTTTCGCCAAGCGCTTCCAATTTCTTGGAGATACAGGGTCCGATAAAGACGATCTTCGCATCGTTGTCGTTTTTCTTAATATATTTTGCCGTTGCTATCATAGGTGTAGCCGAATCGGAGATATACTGTTTCAAATCGGGGAACATCTTATCCACCATCGCCGCCCAGGACGGACAACAACTGGTTCCCATATAAGGAATTTTTTCGGGAACTTCATTGATGTATTCCATTGCTTCTTTTATCGTCTCAATATCTGCACCGAGACCCACTTCCATCACATCGTCGAAGCCCAGTTTTTTAATTCCCTCAAAGACCTGTTCCGGAGATACAATCGGACCGAACTGACTTACAAAGGCGGGTGCGACAATTGCCAGATGTCTTCGTTCTCCCTGCTTGATCGATTTGATCAACTGATAGATCTGAGACTTGTCCGAGATCGCTCCAAAAGGACAATGGGAAATACACATACCGCAAGACACACATTTTTCGTCGTTGATCTTTGCACGACCCAAGTGATCGCTGCCGATTGCATTGACTCCGCAGGCAACCGCACAAGGACGATCATACATAATGATGGCATTGTACGGACAAGCTTCCTTGCATTTTCCGCAACGAATACATTTCTCCTTGTCGATTTCCGTCTTGGTTTTCTTCATTGAAATCGCATTGACCGGACATACATTGATACAAGGGTGAGCGAGGCATTTTCTGCAATTTTCGGTCACCTCGTACGTCTTTGTCGGACAAGCCTCACAGGCGAAGGGGATCACATTTACAAGGGGCGGCTTATACATTCTTACCCCTACGTTTACCTCGTCGATCCCGTCAGCCAAAACACCAAGTTCGGCAGCGGTACGCACCGGAAGTCCAAGAGTCAGACGAAGCCTCTCCCCTACAATGGCCCTCTCTTTGAAGATGGAGTCTCTGTGGTTTGCGACTTCTCCCGGAACAATTTTGATGATTGCTTCCCCCATCGCCTTTGCAACAGGCTCATCCGCATAGGCAAACCTTGCAACCTCGGAAAAAACCTTTCTTCTAATATTTATAATATCTCCATATAATTCGTACATATTACCCTCCCAAATGGTTATGATAGTTTCCGCTCAAAGCGGAAGAAGCGAAAAACATCTTCCATATGATAGAACAACAGAAAGACTTGCTTTACATCCATAAATACACTATTCTACTTTTTATGATAACTTCACTCCCGCCCTCCGGAATTGAAATTACTCTGCATACATTTGGCTGATTTTTTCCATCACTCTTTCCGTTGTGGCATTGGTCATAATCTCATCGTCAAACATAACCACCGGACATTGCTCCTCTTCCTTCTTACAGTGCTTCATACAAACGACAGTTTCGATTGTAAGATCCTCATATCCCATACTTTCCTTCAACTCTTCTACCTGATCCAAAATATTCATGGCCCCTACCATAACACATTTTGACCCCATACAGATTGTAAGTTTCATACGAAATCCCCCTTCGTAAATGTTTGATTTCTTTCTACCACCGTTTCTACTTCAATGCCTTAATAAATTCTCTAAACAACGGATGAGCCTTGGTCGGACGAGACTTGAACTCCGGATGGAACTGGCAGGCCAAAAACCACTTGTGTTCAGGAATTTCAACAATCTCAACCAGGCGTTCATCCGGAGACATTCCGGAGATCACCATGCCCTTTTCTTCTATCTGCTTTCGATAAATATTGTTAAACTCATATCTGTGACGATGTCTCTCATAAATAAGGTGTTCGCCATAGGCCTGCATACAAAGGCTTCCTTCCGACAGTTTGCAGGGGTATACTCCCAACCTCATGGTTCCGCCCTTTTCTTCCACGTCTACCTGTTCGGGCATCAGGTTGATGACAGGATGAGGTGTATCTTCACAGAGTTCCGAGCTGTGAGCTTCTTCAAGCCCTACGATATTGCGTGCAAATTCGATTACTGCAAGTTGCATTCCCAAGCAAATTCCGAAGAATGCCACATTGTTTTCCCTTGCATAACGAATGGCGGCTATCTTCCCTTCGATCCCCCTGTCTCCAAATCCTCCGGGAACCAAGATCCCGTCGACTTTGGAAAAGACTTCGTTGATTTTTTCCTGCGAGTAGGTCTCCACCTCTTCCGCATTGATCCACTTGATCTTTACTTTGACTCCGTTTGCCAAGCCCGCATGATGAAGGGCTTCGATCACGGACAGATAAGCATCCTTGAGTTCTACATACTTGCCGACGAGAGCAACCGTCTTTTCTTGAGTCAGACTTTTTTCCTTTTCCACAAGCTCCAACCAATCGTTCAAGTCCGGTTCTCCCACCTCGAGGCTCAATCGTTCAATGACCAGCTTGTCCAGTTTTTCTTCCTGAAGCATAAGAGGAACCTCATACAGTGTTTCCGCATCCATATTCTGCACCACATGATTGGGCTTGAGGTTGCAGAAGAGGGAGATCTTATCCTTCATTTCCTGTGTCAATCTCTCTTCCGTTCGGCAGACGACGATATCAGGCTGGATCCCGATGGAGCGAAGTTCTTTGACACTATGCTGCGTCGGTTTGGTCTTGACTTCACCCGCACGTTTCAGATAAGGTACCAAGGTAACGTGGATATAGCAGACATTTTCTTCGCCGACTTCGTACTTCATCTGCCGGATGGCCTCAAGAAAGGGCTGGGATTCAATATCTCCGACCGTACCTCCGATCTCGGTAATCACAATGTCCACTTCGTTATGTTTTGCTACCCTTTGGATCCTCTCCTTGATCTCATTTGTTATATGAGGAATCACTTGGATCGTACCTCCCAGATACTCTCCTTTTCTCTCCTTGCTGATCACGCTATAATAGATCTTGCCCGAAGTAACGCTCGAATTGATGGACAGGTTCTCATCGATGAATCTCTCGTAGTGCCCCAGATCCAAGTCCGTTTCTCCTCCATCTTCGGTAACAAAGACTTCTCCGTGCTGATATGGACTCATCGTTCCCGGATCAAAGTTGAGATAGGGATCAAATTTTTGGATCGATACCTTCAATCCCCTCGCCTTCAACAACCTTCCCAAGGACGCTGCTGTAATTCCCTTTCCTAAGGAAGAGACCACTCCTCCTGTAACAAATACATATTTTGTCATCTTTTCCCTCCATCTGATTGAACCTGTAAACTCCGCTCTTTTTCCTGAAAACGGCTCTCCATACTAAAAACTTGACGAAAACACCGATGCTGTAAAGCCTGTAAGTCTCGAGCATATATTCCTTGATTGCAGAACAAAAATCGCCTTATCAAACAATACATCTCTTGTGTTTTGCTCGCAGCGTCTATGACTTTGTTCCACAAACAATCAGGTCTTTTCGGCAGTTATCCTGCCCGTAGTCAATCAAAATCCGTACAAACAGATCGCTTTGTCGACTACTGCTCTGCGTATCTTCCGTTTAAATAAAAAAAGAATATACGTTCTTCACTGTATCGTTCCTTTGAATTATAGATACCAAAGATTTGTACTCCATAGAAGATAAAACGAACGCTTGTGGTCACAGGACAGGTATAACCACGCCTCTATCAGAGAACAGTATGAAACATCCTTCCATAAAAAATAAGACAGTTCCGCCCTCGGTCTCTGGGGGCAATCTGTCCTTATACATCAACCCCCTTTGTTTCGGGGAATCTTCTTATTATTTGTCATGATATTAACTATCTTAATTTACCACATTTCTCCCATTTCTTCAATATGTTGAAAAAAATTTTGTTTGCCTTGTATCGATAATATTTCCTGTTTACAATCGATTTGCAGATAGCCTTCTTTTCCTCTTGCACAAATTCCGCCCATAGAGCCTTGAGCATATCTCTCCTTCTTTTGCATCGCAGAATTTCCGTACAAAGACAATCGACCTTTGTATTCTTTGTGATACAAAAGAGACGCTTATACTACTCTTCCTTTGAGTTGTGGATAGGAACAATCTGTGACCCATAGAAGATTAACCTTTTTTTGTGAGTTAAAAAACAAATATAGCCATACTTCTATTGGAGAATAGTATGAGATACCGGGTATACAGAATACGTCCTTTACGAAAAACAAGTTGGAGAAGGATAGTTCAAAGTATTCAACCTGTCCACCGCAGCGGATAACAGTATTAGGTATAAAAGAAGAACCCTTGCTTTTCAACAAGGATCCTTCTATCTGTTGTCTTATTTCTTAACCAATCGAACCTCAGGCTCTGCCGGCATCCTGAACATGGGAATAAGTCTGTCCAAACCGGTGAGAGTCAATACAATCATCGAGATCACGGCAACCATAGCCATTACGTTGAATCTGATGATATCAAACGGCTGGAATTCATGTAGAGGATAAACTGCACTTGCCATCGAGATATAGAAACCGATGTAAACGTGCCACGGAATAAGTTGTGAACCGAAAACTCCCATCGCATCCGAGAAAGTCGCATTGCGTAGGTGGAGGGTATACATATCTTTTTCGCTTCCTTCCACATTCTCGTCAACCAGCTCACTGATGATAGGTCCGATTGTTACAATCTGAGCCATCTCATCGGACAAGGCTGCATTACCGAGCAGGCAGAAGATTGCATTGTATGTCATAAGTTGTCTTACATTTCCACTGATCTTCAACATAAACTTGGAAATCGGCTCAAAGGCCGCAATTCTTGACATAATTCCTCCAAACGCCGATACCCACATCATCATAACGATAACCCAAGAACCTGCGTCCGCAAAGGAGGAAGTAACCATTTCCAAATAACCTGTTGTAGATTCTACCGTACCTGCTACCAAACCCAAAAGATATGCGCTTAGAACTCCAAGCCCCAAACACAACAAGGTCGGAAGTCCCTTAATAGCAACACCGATAACCAAGATCAACGGAATTACCATATAGTACGGTACTCCGGAAGAAATTTGGTTCAGCAGTGTGATTGCAGCAGGTCGTTCTTCTTCCATGTAAGCATATGCTTCCGGAGGAATGGAATCGATTGCCGCCTGAACCGAACCGACTTCCGTCGGAAGACCTTTAACTGTACTCAAAACAAAGACAATAATGATGGAGAGGATCAAACAGAACAACGACCATGCACCTTGGTGTCTGATTCTGTGAACGATCTCAACTCTTTGTATCCCCGAACTTACAACGGTTGTATCCGAAATCAGTCCGATATTGTCTCCAAAACAAGCTCCTCCCGCAATGGATGCGGTCGTCAACAACAAATCTCCGCCGACAATGTGGTTGAGCCACAAAAAGATCGGCGCACAAGCTGCAAAGGTTCCCCAAGAGGTTCCCGTTGCAACGGATAGAATCGCCGTTACAAGCATACCCACGGATGCTACCGTACGGCCGGTCAGACCCAGTTTCAGTGCCAAGTTTACCACCGCGGCACCTACACCGGTTTGCATAAACGCTTCCGCCATTGCATAAGCAAACATAAGAATAAAAAATACCAATTGGATCTGCTTTACATTTTCAACAGCTACGTCAATGGATTCCGATACCTTGACTTTCTCGGTTATGTACGCAATGATTACCGCATACAGACACGCCAACGGTGCAGCGATCAGCGCATCAAACCCGGCTATCATGAGTGCTGCAAGCACAAAAACCGGAGTTAGTTTTACAAAGCTTTTCATGATAATAATCCCCCTACAACTTTATATAGTTATAACATACCATTAAGTAACACACACCCTCCACAATTATTTAAATTTTTATAATTTTTTTGTAACTGCCGTTCTCTGACGATTGATTATAAATTTTTTATGTAGTGGTGCGAAGTACTTATACTGATGTTACAATTATAACAAAAACAAAAGACGAATACAACTACTTGTTCATATTTTGTTCATATTTTATTCACAAAGATATATACGCGTTTCAAGGATTTGGACTGAATTTTCTTTTTATAATCTTCTCCTGTTCACGCTGTTCTCTTCCCATATTATATAGTTTTGGAAAATTTAAAATATACTATCTTTTGAATTCTTCTCAAAAAAATCCTTGTTTCTTCCATTGGAGACAATATGTATTTCCCTGAAATATTTTGATACTACACCCCAATTAAAATGTCATACTATTCTCCAATAGAAGTGTGGATATATCTGTTTTTCAAATCATGAAAAGTCGGTTTATCTTCTATGGCTCACAGATCGTTTATGTCCACAACTCAAAAGAATAATAGTATCAGGTGTATGGGAAGGATAGAGATAAATCGGAATTGATAGTAAATGAAAATAAAAAACGAAATGAATACTACTGTAGCGGCACGTCGAAATTCACGGTAATTCTGACTTTGATATGAATTCTTTCGGTTTATAACCGAGATAAGAAATAATATTCTTCGATAGAAGTATGGTTATATCTGTTTTGCAACCACGAAAATTCGTCTTCTCTTCTATGGAGTGCAAATCGTTGATATCCATTATTCAAAGGAATAGTAGTATAAAGCCAAATATCAATTTTTCGATGACGAAAAACCATATTGTCCTACATGGCTCACAGATTGTTTATATCCACTATTCAAAAAAATAGCAGTATTAGCAAACTTCAAAACCGGACAATTCTAATAAATAATAGTATAACCATAGTATTATTTATTGTTCAAATAAAGAATAATTATATTATAGTCCAACAAAAAAAGTACAGGGAGCCTTCGCTCCTTGTACTCTTTGTACTTTTTTCCCCTAATGAACATTTTCCCTTATATACTATCCCGTTGAAGTGTCGGAGTCTCCGGTTCTATAAAATTCCGGCGCTTTGTGAAAAGGAACTGCTGATATCCTTGATCAAAACGGGTACTAGTATCGACTCTTAAATCAGGTTTCTCTCCACCATCTCCGTCACGGCAAAGGTAGCTACGTCATCGGCATACTTGCCCGGTCCGAAGCCTGCATCGTAGCCGAGTTCTTTTGCGAGCTCGTAACTGATACGAGGTCCTCCGCAAAGAAGCACAACCTTATCACGCAATCCTTCAGCTTCCATAAGTTCTACAAGTTCCGTAAGGTTTTGGATGTGGACATCTTTTTGTGTTACGGTTTGAGATACCAACAATACATCCGCCTCGAGTTCAATCGCTTTTTGAATAAACTCTTCATTGGTCACCTGGCTTCCGAGATTGTAAGCCTCGATCATCTCATAACGCTCCAAGCCGTAGTGTCCTGCAAACCCTTTCATATTCATGATCGCGTCGATCCCTACCGTATGAGCATCCGTTCCGGTACTTGCACCTATCATAACGACTTTACGTTTGATGTTGTCCTTGATGTACTGATCCACCTCTTCCATGCTCATGGTATCGACTGCTACCGTCTGTACTTCGATCTCTTCATAGTTGACCGTATGACTGATCCCGCCGTAAACTACAAAGAAGGTAAACTGCTTGTCCAACGCTTCGTGATGCGCTACGGAAGGGTCCGAAATCCCCATCGCTTTGGCAATCTGTTTTGCGGCCTCGACAGCCCTCTCTCCGTCTTCTACAGGCAGAGTGAAGCTGAGCTGCACCTTTCCGTCATTCATCGTATCTCCGTAAGGTTTTATCTTCGTCAGGTCAAGGGTCTTATCATAATCTTTCGCTTCTGTTGAATACAATCCTCCGCTCATGTTCTCACCTCTATTTCTTCAGCATTAATTCAATAAACGGGTTGAAGTAGTTTTGCTCTTTTGCCACTACCCCTGCAAGTCCTTTTCCACCATCCATCGGACGCTTCACACCACCGAATTTTCCAAGTGTGATCGTTTTGAACAAACCGGTTTTTTCCATATCCTTCAATAGGTCATGCGCCTCCTGCAATACCTGTTGAGCACGTCTTTGCATAATTCCGTCTTTTTTGAATTCAAACTCGTTGCTCATATCCTTCATAGTGCGGAAGATATAACTTGCATTTTCAATGGAAAGTGCACGGTCGGACAGGAAGGGGGTATGAATCGCCTCCGTCATCATTCCGAGCAGGCAGAGTTTTTGGTTGGTCATTACCGTCACCATGTTGAACAACGCATCTTGAATATGTCCACGGAAGATGTTTCCGGTCATAAACTTCGTAGGAGGCATATATTTGAGCGGAGCTTTCGGGAAGATCTCTCTTGCCATCTGTGCCTGAGCCAACTCGTAGAGGAAGGCGTTCTCCAATTCGGGATCCATTTCGAAGGCGTGACCCAGACCCATTTGTTCTTCAGGCAGACCTGCAAACAATGCAAACTGTTCGTTGATAAACTGAGACGCAAGTACGGTATAGGCTTCTTCGTATGCATCCGCCGTGGTAAGATAGTTGTCTTCTCCGGTATTGATGATTACTCCCGCAAATCCGTTGATGATTCTTGAGAAATACTGGTCAATCATGGTACGCTTCATATTGATGTCACGGAAAAGAATTCCGTAGAGTGCGTCGTTGAGCATAACATCGAGTCTTTCGATGGCACCCATTGCAGCAATTTCGGGCATACACAAGCCCGAGCAGTAGTTGCACAGCCTGATATAACGTTTTTGCTCTTCTCCTACCTCGTCCAAGGCCTTTCTCATCAAACGGAAGTTTTCCTGCGTCGCATAGGTTCCACCGAACCCTTCTGTCGTTGCTCCGTAGGGTACATAGTCAAGCAGAGACTGCCCGGTTGTACGAATGACGGCGATAATGTCCGCTCCCTGTTTCGCACCTGCCACCGCCTGTGTGATATCCTCGTAGATATTTCCCGTCGCAACGATGATGTACAGATACGGCCCTGTCTTGTCTCCGAATTCGGAGAGATAGTTTTCTCTCGCCTTTCTGTTTTGAGCGATCCTATCAACCATCTGTTTTGCGACTTCACCGATTTTCATCTTGATTTCAAAGACATCCTTAATCGGCAGTTCCAGAAGGTTCAATTCCTCACTGCTTACTTTTTCCGCAATCTCCTGTGGATTCAAGCCCGTTTGAAGCATTGCATTTCCGATATAGAAGGCAACCCCTTCTCCGAGACCGCCACCGTTGTGGATATGATCGACAACAACGTTGGGAAGCGGAACCTTGAACTCATCGATCCCGTCGATTCCAAGCAAACGGCAGACTGCACGTTCCACCGTCACCGTGGTGTTCTTATCAATAAATTGCTGGACTTCTTCCGCTATCTTGCGTGCAGATTCCTTTGCTTCCGCAACCAACGTAAAATCCAAGTTTAATTTGCTTTGCATTCTCTCACCTCGTATAAAATTTCTCTATAATTTCAAGGATTTCCTTGTCCAGCCCCAAGAGTGCGGCTATATTGAGCGCATCTTTGGGAACCTCGTGACTTTGTACCTCTTCCAAATGATAGTCCATATGCTGTTGAAGAATATCCACGGACTTGGTTCGGTTCAAGTCTATCATCTTTTTGAGTTTGTCAAAGTCTAAGTACTTCAATCCGTTGACTTCATAATGCCTTGTATCCTCCATATCGATCCCGTCATAGTGAGTCGAAATCAGGGAGAAGGATCCTTTTTCTTTCAAAAACGCGATGACCGCCTGTACGATGTCCTTGCCTTCCTTCGGGTTCGTCCCTCTAGCAAGCTCATCCAAAGCGATAAAGCCCTTTGTGACCCGTGCCGCTCCGACGACTTCCTTGAGTTGAATGATCTCGGCACCGAAGGTACTCAGTCCCTTTTCGACTGATTGCATATCGTCGGAAATAAAGTAGACAAAATCAAAGACCGGAACGATCGCCTTACTGCAAAATACATAGAAACCCAGTTGAGCAAGAAAGACGTTGAGAGTGATCGTGTTGATTGTAACGCTTTTCCCCCCCATGTTTGCTCCCGTAATCAGAGTGACCCCCGTATTCATCTCGATGGATATCCGTGTAAACTCTTTATCTTTCTCCTTGAGGATGTCTTTTACCATTGGATTTGACGCTTCTTCCAAACACAATACGCCACCCTTGGTGACCTCCGGTTTTACCGCCCCCCATTCGACTGCCAGTTGTGCTTTGGCGATCAAAAATTCCAGCTCGCCTATCGAGGAAAGGTTGTGTAGGATGTGATCTGCATAGGGTTTGAGTTCTTCCGATATCCTGCGGCGAACGACCTGTTCTTCTTCCTCTTCGGCAACTACGGTTTCCATCCGCTTATCGAGCAGCTCTTTTTTGCAAGCTTCGTCCTCTTCCCGCACAATCTTTTCTTCCCACTGCCTTTTCTCGTAGCGAATATGTTGGAGTTTCTTGGAGTAAGCTTCATAGATATGAAAGGTCATGACCCCTTTTTCCTCAGGATCCAAAATTGCAAACACCCTCTCCAAAGGATGGAAGGATATATAGTCGATCTCAAGCTTCAATCCTTCATAGAGTCGTTTGAGATCGTCCGATAACTTTGAAAAATATTTGACTTCAAACAGTTCGATATCGTCCAGGGTGGAACCGTTTTTGAGCCGAAGTATGGAGTTGGAGATCTCCTTGACTCGGCAGAACAGTTCCGTGAGTTCCTCAAAGAGTTCTTTATGCTTTCCGATCCGATCGATGACTTCTTCAACATAATCCAGTTCCTTCTTGAGTTCCTCATAGCCTTTTATCCCGTAGGGCATAGCCGATCTTTTTTTCTTTACTCCCATCGGTGTTGTAAGAATCAGATTTTCCAAGATATAATGAAATCCGATTTGTTTTCTCTGTGCTTCATCTAAGTATCTCAAATCATCTCTCCTTTTACATCATACACGGGTAAGGGTATCTGCTGTTGTAAGGCGCGGATCAATCGTCCGCTATCGAGTTTTGCTCCCCTCGGCGAGGTCGGATTGACGGTGATGGATACGACATTGATTTTTTTTAAGGCATAGATTTCCATCTTTTTTATCCTCATCTTCTCCAGTGTCTGTGCCTTGATAAAAAGCTTTGTTCCGTCTTCCACTATGAGAGAGAGCGGCTTCTTCCATGTGACCGATTTCATAATCGATTCCAAAAAAGGATCCGTGATTGCTCCCCTGAGCACAATATGATCCATATCTTCCGTGATTGCATCGAGCACTTCCCGGTTGATCTCAAGTGCCGTAAGAACGTTAAAGGCTTTGATATCACGTTGTTTGTCGATGAGCAGGACTTTTTCTTCACAAGCTTCGATCCTCTCTTTTAACTCCTCGTCTTCCAACTCCGGTATACTGAGCAGGGTGTAGGTGTGAACGGTCTCTTTTACCAACTTGTCGATGGAGGCCACAACGGCAGCTCCCGTAGCGATCACCGTTGCTTCGGCTACACTGGGAGAGGCAAGACTCTTCCTGGACAAGGCTCCGTCGACAAAGACCTTATCCGGAGCGTAAACCTGCATCCTCTCTATGATCTCTTCCAAGTCTTTGTTGATAGACGGACCCGCAATTTCGACATAGCCGTCACTTAGAGCCCGTACAATGATGATGTTACCCATAGGAGTATGGATTTTTGTGGTTTCCAGGATCTCCATGGTAAAGTCCGAATTGTTCAAACACTCCCTACAAGTTGCAACGATAGTCCCCGTATAGATGTAAATAGACGGCTTCGCCGTCTTGGTCACACGGTCAACCGTTTCTCCATCTCTCCCAATTGAAGTAAGTCCAAGGGTATAAATACCCTTGGCCTCTTCAATCAATTGGTTCAATGTCGTAGTCTTTCCCACGTTTTTTTCTAAGCCTGTGATAGATATTGTCTTGTATTTCGCAATATCGGCAATCATTTTATTCGTGATGTCCCCTTTTTTCTCTTTCCAAATCTTTAAGTTCAAGCGACAGCTTCTGTCCGCTCAGCAAGCTTGCTACACCGACTTTTTTGACCTCGCCTTCGTACTCCGGACACTTGACTCCCGGAGTGTAGTTTGCAGGTTCTTCGTAAGTTGTGATAACTCCTTCGAAGTTTCTCAAAACTACTCTGTTATGGCTCTGAGATACAATGTAGTTCGGCATTACAGGAGTCTTTCCTCCTCCTCCCGGAGCGTCGACTACGAAGGTAGGTACGCAGAATCCGGATGTGTGTCCTCTCAAAGACTCGATAATCTCAATACCCTTGGATACCGGTGTTCTGAAGTGCTCCAATCCCAAGGAAAGGTCGCATACATAGATGTAGTACGGACGTACTCTTATTTTTACAAGTTCGTGTACCAACTTCATCATCAAACTCGGACAGTCGTTGACTCCTCTTAACAATACGGATTGGTTTCCTAGAGGAATACCCGCATCGGCAAGCATTTCACAAGCACGAGCACTCTCTTCGGTAATCTCGTTGGGATGGTTGAAGTGAGTATTGAGCCAGATCGGATGATACTTCTTGAGCATCGCACAAAGCTCAGGTGTGATTCTCTGCGGCATAACAACAGGGGTACGAGAACCGATCCTTACGATCTCCACATGAGGAATCTTGCGAAGCTCACTGATGATGTATTCCAATCTCTCATCGGACATCAAAAGAGCATCTCCTCCGGAAAGCAGTACGTCACGCACCTGAGGAGTGTTTCGTACATATTCAATGCATTTGTCGATCTGAGACACGGGAACCGCGGAATCCTGTTGTCCCGCAAATCTTCTTCTCGTACAGTGTCTGCAATACATGGAGCACTGATCTGTAATCAGCATGAGTACCCTGTCAGGATATCTGTGAGTGAGGCCCGGCACCGGAGAGTCGGTGTCTTCGTGAAGCGGGTCTTCGATGTCCGCTGCACTTCTGTGTGTTTCAAGCTCCAACGGAACTGCCTGTTTACGGACCGGATCATCCGGATCATTGATATCGATCAGGGACAAGTAGTAGGGTGTGATAGCCATTCTGAGCGATTGAAGGGTCTTTTTAGCTCCTTCTTCCTCTTCCGGTGTCAAAGGAATCAACTTTTTTAAGTCTTCTACTGTTTCAATCCTGTTTTTTACCTGCCATTTCCAATCGTTCCATTGTTCATCCGTAACATTCGGGAACAATTCATGTCTTCTGTAAACCTTCATTTTTTAATCCCCCTTAAAATTCTCTTTCGGTTCATAATCGTTCGTCACCCACTACAATTATATCATGTTCTTTCAAGTTTGTGTTGCTCGCAAGGAACGGAGCACACGGGTTTTGTAAAGGAAAGAAAGTCCGATCAATAATTTTGCGGTGCTTTATATAAGTTTATGCCGTTCTTCGTTTGGATTTCTTTGATATCGGAAAGGACAACACTCTCCGATATCAAAGTTCCGGTTTTTAGATGGGTATGTCTTTCTTACATATATTTCTTTTCAAAAATCTTTCTGAGTGTTTCGGACTCTCTCAGTTCTTCCAAGGTAATCGCCGCATGGTCTTTGGAGTAACCGTTTCCGATAATCATGGTAACGTCTTTTCCTACACCTTCCGCTCCCAAAGCAGCCTTTGTAAAGGAGGTAGCCATGGAGAAGAAGTATACGATACCGTTGTCACGAACGGGAAGAATGGTGGACATCTCGGTGTTTTCAATGTTTACAACGTTGATTGCAATGTCATACTCTTGTCCGTTGTTCGCATCCAAAGCAGCCTCCAATACTTCGATCGGCTGTGTTGCGCTTGCAATTCTCGCTTCGTGAACAAAGCCCGCTTCCAACAACTCTTTTGCGGATTCTTCACGTCGTACGATTGCTACAACGTTTCCTGTCGGACCTACACGTTTTTTCGCCTCGTAACAGCACATCATTCCGGATTTTCCCCCCGCTCCGAGTACCAGAACGCTGTCTCCCGGTTTTACAAGTTTTGCAGTCTGTGCAGGAGCTCCCGCTACGTCAAGAGCTGCCAAAGCCAAGTTTTCGCTCATATCTTCAGGCAGTTTCGCATAAATTCCGCTCTCGAACAGGATTGCCTGAGCCTTTACTTCCACACGGTCGATGTCCGGTTTTACATCGAGGATCTCTTCGATCTTCAGCGGTGTCAAGGAAAGAGATACCAAGGTAGCGATCTTGTCTCCGACTTTCAAGTCGATCTTACCTTCAAGATCTTTCCCGATCTGTGCAACCGTTCCGATCAACATTCCGCCCGAACCTGTTACGGGGTTTTGTTGTTTTCCTCTTTCTCCTACGATCTCCAGAATCTTTGCCTTGATCTTCTCAACGTCGTGTCCCGCTTCCTCTTCAATCTGTGTAAAGCTTGCAGAGTCAATGTTAAGTGCTTGTACGTCGATAAGGATCTCATTGTCGTAGATATTCATATCGTTGTCGATCTTCTTTGCCGGTTGCGGAAGAACTCCCTTCGGTTCAATCACCCTGTGTGTTCCGTATTTGTTTCCTTTGCCTTTCATAATGACGATCTCCTCTCAAAAATTTTAATTTTTCCTAACCTTTTTAAGTGTCTGTACCGATGTGCTTACTTCAATGGAGCAAGTCCCAAAATCTCTCTTGCTTCTGAGGGTGTAGCGACTTCTCTGCCCAAGAGTTCAGCCAACTTCACTACCTTTTCCACCAATTCTCCGTTGGATTTTGCAAGCACTCCCTTGGAGATAAACACATTGTCCTCAAAACCTACTCTGACATGTCCGCCCATTACGATCGCAAGTGCCGCCATCGGGAATTCGTGTCTTCCCACCCCTGCTACCGTCCAGGTGGATCCTGCCGGAATACTGTCTACCATAAATGCCAAATCTCTTGCACTCGCCGCCATCTGTACTCCAAGTACAAAGTCGAAGTGCATCGGTTCTTTGATAAATCCCTGTTTTGCATACTTGATCGCATAGTCGATCATACCCTTGTCAAAAACTTCGACCTCAGGCTTTACTCCTCTTTCGATCATGAGCTTTCCGAAGTTTTTGATCGTATTCTCCGTATTGACAAAGACCTCGTCTCCTCCGAAGTTACAAGTTCCACAGTCCAAGGTCGCCATTTCGGGATGAAGCTCCGTCGGTTGCAGCCTCTCAAGATCGCTCATTCCTACCGCTCCGCCCGTGGAAGGCTGGATGATGGCATCGGGACAACGCTCCTTGATCGCTTCGATACAGGCTCTGAATCTCTCCTTGTCCTGCGTCGGCGTTCCGTCGTCTTCTCTTACATGAAGGTGAATAATACTCGCTCCCGCCTTATATGCGGACTCCGCCTCCCTTGCAATCTCTTCCACCGTATAGGGAACATTCGGATTGTTTTCCTTTGTTACTTCCGCACCGCAGATTGCGGCCGTGATAATCAGTTTTTCCAATTCCACCCCTCCTTATCCTACTTCTTTCTTTGCTTATCCTTCGGTGTTACACAGATACCGACAGCCTTGCATACCACAATAGGCTCTTCCAATACATCGCAGGCAGAGTCATTGATGTCGGGTCTGGGTACGATGACCTTTCTCGCCTCAAACTCCATCTTTCTGGAGCTGTTGCCCACCTCTACAATCCTTCCTCTGGCTTCAATATAGTCTCCCGCATACACAGGTGCCAAGAAGTCCACTTTTTCATATGCTCTGAAAAGTCCTTCGTCTCCGTCCTGCATGATCAGAAGTTCCGTTGCCACATCTCCGAATAATTGAAGCATTCTCGCTCCGTCCACCAAGTTTCCGCCGTAGTGTGCATCATGTGCACTCATTCTCAATCGAATTACCGATTCCATAAGATGTTCCTCCTTGTACTGAATTTGTTTAATTGTTAACATTTTCTTTCAATTAAAAAACGCCATCTATCGACCCGAACGTGGTCCAGGCTCCATAAATAGCGCTCCATGTAGCTTACATGACAGTAACCCACCCTTTGATGAGTTCCCAAGCAAAGTTTCCGCAGCCCGAAACTTCCTTTCGGCGATTGTCCCTTCTCCTTTGTCTCTCGGCAACTGCTCCTCAAACAAGACATGATACCCCTCCAACCGCACCTCTATTTATTTGCAAAAAAGCATATGTAAGACAAAGTCTTATATGTTCATTATAATAATTTATGCTTTCGTTTGTCAATGTCTATTTTCCCTAATCCCGTTAAATTTTTATTCCCGTTCGAATTTTACGAAGTTTCGTCCTCTAAAGTTTTCTTTTCGGCATCTAGAGAGATTTTGTCGAAGAATTTCCGTGTCCATATCCTCATCCTTCTTTATTTGGATATCGTTTTTCGTTTTATCTCTTCTTTGCAACACCTTATGTTCTATCTCCCTCAAAATCCTCCTTGTTCATTTAAAGGAAAAGACCCTCTCACTTGCAAAAAATCGTTTAGGACAAGTCCCACTGTTCTTTGTGTGTAAAATTACCCTTGACAATTGTTTATACTGTTTATATAATATATATACAGTATAAACAATTGTGATGGAGGATCGTATAAAAACAAAGAGTTTAAACACATTGCTTTCGTAATTTTTTATATTCTATAAAACAAGGGCGGAAGCAAATCATCCCCTTGTGCAGTATTTTATCAGTTTCTACAGAAAGGAGGGGTGAGCCCGGCAAGTACCGGACCCTTGTTGGACCATAGCCGATAGGAAGCGTACACACATCGAGTACAGCTTGTTGAGAGTATACAAAGGCCGTTCAAGAGAGTCTCGTACAAAAGACCGAACAACCTATGAATCTTATTATTTCAAACATTTCCAAGGAACCTATTTACGAGCAGATCAAGAATCAGCTCAAAAAACAGATCCTCCTCGGAGAGATCCGAGAAGGCGATCTTCTCCCATCCATTCGCTCCCTTGCAAAGGAGTTGGGAGTATCGGTAATCACGACCAAGAGAGCCTATGACGACATGGAGGCCGAAGGTTATATCGCGACCATGCAGGGCAAGGGTTCCTATGTCTTGGGAACAAACACCGAACATCTGAGGGAACAAAAATTATGTGAGATCGAAGAACTGCTTCAAACCGCCATCGACAAGGCGGAGAGCATCGGAATGGAGCAGGAACGGTTAGTCGAAATGTTTCTGCTTCTCTATGAAAAATAATACCATTGTCTGTTAAGGAAGTAGCGCTCAAAGACACAAAATGATTTTCCCTTTGTTTTGCGAGATATAAAAAGACTCTAATAATGAGGGATTTCAGAAATGTGTTTGTCCAAGAAAACCTGAATCTCTTCTGCTTTTTTGAATTATGCAGTGTTTTCTTAATTATGGAAAGATCGGGTAAGAGACTACCGCCTATATCCTATCTCTTAGAGAAAAACGATTTGTCAATACAGAAAGATTGAGTGCCTTGAAGTAATCATCCTTCAAGTCATTTTTCAGCGAGAATCTCTTCGGTATCTCCGGCATTATAGCATAAAAAAATACAACAAGCAGAAGAACATCGATACAACCGAATTTTCAAAGGAGGCACAAAGCTATGCTGAAACTGGAACAAGTAACGAAATACAGAGGGACCTTCGGTTTGGAGGACATCTCCTTCCATCTTCCCGAGGGTTATATTATGGGACTGATCGGAGCCAACGGAGCCGGAAAAACCACCTTGATCCATCTGATCATGAATCTGCTGAACAAGAATGCCGGCAAGATCGAAATCTTCGGCTTGGACAATGTCAAAGATGAGAAGAAGATCAAGGATCAAATCGGCTTTGTCTATGACGAAAACTGTTTTTATGAATACTTGAGCATCAAAAATATGAGCAAGATCCTAAGCAAGTTCTACAGTCGATGGGACCGGAAGATCTACCGTGACCTTCTTCAAAGGATGGAACTTGATGAGAACGAGAAGATAAAGAACCTCTCAAAGGGGATGAAGATGAAGTATTCCATCGTTACCGCCCTCTGCCATCACGCAAGGCTGATCCTGATGGACGAGCCGACGGCGGGCCTTGATCCCATAGTGCGTCGAGAGGTCCTCCACCTCTTTCAGGAGTATCTGGAGAAGGAGAAGGCTTCCATCTTATTCTCCACTCATCTGACCTCGGACCTCGACAAGGTCGCGGATTACCTGACCTTTGTCAAGGACGGCAGGCTTATCTTCTCCAAGTCCACCTTGGAGGTGCAGGAGACCTTCGTCCTGATCAAAGGGAGCAATGCTCGGTTCGATGAAAGGCTCAGAAAACTATGTAAGGGGTATGAACAAACCTCCTTGAGCTTCTCCGCCCTGTTGGACAAACGGGAACTTTCAAACTTCGACTTAAATTCTCTGATGACGGAAATCCCCACCATAGAGGATATTATGTACTTCTATGACAGAAAAAAAGGAGGCGAACTCTGATGTATGCCTTATTCAAAAAAGATGTTATGGTATTTTGGGAATGTGAGGTCAAGGAGAAGAAGATACTGCCGAAGGCACTGGTCCTCGTTGTGATCATTTTTCGCCTTATATTAAGGGACAGCCCTCTTACCTCCCCTTCCTTCATCGGCTTTGCCCTGTTTTTCATGATCTCCCGCTCTTCCCTCTACGAGAGATCCGCACAGGACAAACTCCTCCTCTTGTCCCTCCCCCTGGAGAGATACAAGGTAGTGGTCCGTCCCCTTGTGAGCTCGCTTGTCATAGCGACTTTGAGCTTTCTGCTCTCGACGGGGATCGCCCTCCTCTTCAACGATGCAGCTTCCCTATCGCCGGATCTTACAAGAGAAGCCCTTCTCTTCTTTATTATGTACGGCTCCCAAACGGGACTCTGTTCCCTGTTTATGTTCTATGTATCGGAGAAGATCTTTTATATCATCTTGAGCTTCAGTCTCTTTGTTACTCTCGCTGTGTTCGTCCCGCTCTCTTCCGCGGAGCTTCCCTTCCTTATCGGAGCCTGCTTCGTCTGTGTTATTTGGATCGGAATAGGTCTTATAAGTGGCTACCGCATGATCGGAGAATAGAACGATATTTCTATTCAATCATTGATATCCGCAAGTTGCACTGCACAGGAGAAACAATACGTTTTTGTAGTTACAGAATAGATAGAACCATACTTGTATCGGAGAATAGAATGAGTTGCCGATATCTCCGCGGAAGGATGGAGGAGACCCCGTACAAAGCGGAAACTCTCCCTTCATACCTTCCACACAAAACCGATAAGAAAGCAGGTGTTATCCGATGTTACACGCATTTATCCACATGGGTTTTTTCAAAAAAAGAGTTTTTATGATCACCGTCATCCTCCTTATGGTCTTTGTCGTCTTCATCATCATGGGGCTCGATGCCGTCAGTGAGGGCAGTATCCTTGTCTTTGACAAGATGGCGCTCTACGCCGCCTTTATCACGGCCTACTACAGGGACAGAAGAAGGGATCGCAAACAGACGACCCTGTATCGAAGCCTTCCCGTCGATCCGAAGGACATCGTCTACGGGACCTTTGCCGACAATATCGTGATACCGGTTCTCTGGCTGGGGATTGCCTTCCTTCTCTCCCTGTGTTTCAGCCTGACGCTGGGCAAGCTCCCCCATATCGAGAGCTTTGTCCTCGGCCTTCTGCTCGTCGGTATCACCGAGTCCCTTATGTTGCCCACCGAATTTTTAAGAAACTCCAAGGTGGATTCCCTCTACCTCTTCGTTTGGATCATGATCTGCGTTCTTCCCGGGATCCTGACAAGGATATTTGGGGAACATACGGCTTCCGTAGTTACAAGTCTGATAAGACCCAAGATCGGTCTCCTGCTTATCCTGACCTCGGTTTTTGCAGTCCTCTTCCTTATCTCCACCACCCTTACGAGACGCTTCTGCTTCAGGGATGCGGACTGATACAATCATTCATTTGAGCGATGGATATAAACGATGTGTACTTTATGGAAGATAACACGGATGTTCGCGGTCGCAGAATAAATATATCCATACTTCTATGGAAGCACCGCACAAAGGCAAACTCCTAATTCCCTTTTGAGTTTGCAAAATGCGAAAGTTTGTCAAATCAACACATTTAAGAATTTCATCCTTCATATAAACTCAGTTTTATGCTGATTTTTCGAATTATGCAGTATTTTCCCATTGGGGAATCGTAGGCCATTCGAGATTGAGCCTCTCTTATCCCTCTACAAAAAGATCTTCAACTGCTCCGCCAGCTTCTTCTCCCTGTCTTCTCGGTTGTTCGCCCGAAACTCAAAGACGAGGTAGGCGGGGTCCAGGTACTCGATGAGCTCCCTTGTACCCTTGCAGGTCAGGATCTCATGCCTGTCGATTTGAAAAACGTGTTCATAACACTGAGCAAACCTTTCGTAGAAGTCCGTTTTGAGAACGGGGGGTTGTTCGAGAGCCTGTTTGACATAGTCCCCCGATATACTCTTGTGGAGGTGGATGCCCCTCACATAGGGGGCAAGGTCCTTCTCCCTCCTGAAGAAGTCTCCGACATAGGCCACCCCTTCCTCAACCGTTTTTAAGTCGAGGTTCGTGCACATCATATGGCCCGTATCGAGCATAAATCCTTTTTTGGCATAGGCCGTTCCCTCGAGCAGTTTTCGTGCGATCTCCGCCGAAGTGAAGGTCAGCCCCCTCCAATACAGGTTTTCGAACAATAATTCGAACTGATAGTCCTCACCCTCCATCAGGGTATTGACGAGCTCACAGGTCGCAGCGATAACTTCCTCATCCGTATAGGCAAAGTCGCGGGTAAAGGTCTCAGTCACCGATACATTGCAGACGTGAAAGACCACATACTTCGCCCCGACACTGTGCGCATAGTCCAGGTCCCTCTTGTAAAAATCGAGCAGGGTCTGCCTGTCGCTGCCCCCGTAGAAACCTTCCCACACCGATCTGTTGCCGTATTCCCGAAGCAGCCTGTCTTCCTTCCCCAGCCAAAAATCCATCCAATCACTATAATAGGGAAGATGAACTCCTATCGTCTTCTCGTCTCGGATGTAGGAAGTGTCGACCTCTCCGCAACGGATCAGCTCGATCCCATCCAAACCGTATTCTTCATAGAAGGACTCCAAGTCCCTACTGTCCTTATATTCACAGAGGGTATCCCGATACCCTACCAAACTGATCAATCGATACATATTCTTCTCCCGGTTCTTACCAGAACGATACTTTTCACTTTTATACTATTACCCGACCACCACACCGATATAAACTCCAATTTTCCAAACATATTTTTCTGTTGACATTATTTTGAAACATTTTCCATCTCGAGTTATGTTATAATAACTGTAATCAAACTTAAAAGGAGGTTGTTCATTATGGAGAAATTTGCTCCGCTTATTATTGCAATTCCGATTTTGTTGTTAGTGGTAACGGGTTATGTAAAAGCGCCGCCGGACAAGGCGTTTATCATCTCAGGTCTCAAACGTCGGATCATCGTCGGTCGAGCTGCGATCCGCGTGCCCTTCTTCGAGCGCTTGGATAAACTCTCACTCAAAGTTATGAGTGTCGATGTGAAGACAGGTACCGCCGTTCCTACGAACGACTATATCAACGTCAGAGTGGACGGTATCGTCAAAATTAAGGTGCCCAACAACCGGGATATGATCGAACGGGCAGCCCAAAACTTTTTGAACCAGACGGAAGACTACATCATTGCACAGGTCAAAGACGTACTGGAAGGAAATATGCGTGAGATCATCGGTCAGCTCACCCTTCCCACCATGGTTCAGGACCGAAAGTCTTTCGGAGAAAAGGTTCAGGAAAATGCCGTTCCCGATTTGGAAAAGTTAGGTTTGGAGATTGTATCCTTCAACATCCAGTCCTTTGAGGACGAGAACGGAGTAATCGAAAACCTCGGTATCGACAACATTTCAAAGATTCGCAAGGATGCCGCCATCGCCAAGGCTATTGCGGACAAGGACGTCGTGGTCGCGCAGGCGAACGCAAACAAAGAGGCCAACGATGCGGAAGTCGAATCCCAACGCATCATCGCAGAACGTCAGAACGAACTTGCCATCAAGAAAGCTCAATTGAAGGCGGAATCCGACAGACAGAAGGCGGAGGCCGATATGGCCTACGACATCCAGACGGAAGAACGCAGAAAAGACAAGGAGACCAAGATTGCCGAAGCCAACTTAATCCGTGAACAAAAACAGATCGAGATCCAAAAGGCAAAACTCGATGCGGAACAAAGACAGGTCGCCGACGTGGAGCTCTACCAACGTCAACAGGAAGCACAGGCAAAGCTGTTTGAAGAGAGCAAGCAGGCGGAAGCCATCCGTATCCGTGCGGAAAACGAAGCCAGTGCAATCAAGCTTAAGGCACAGGCGGAGGCGGAGGCCAAAAAATCCGTAGGACTTGCAGAAGCCGAGGCTATCCGTGCCAGAGGACTTGCGGAAGCCGAAGCCATCGACAAGAAGGCGGAAGCGATGAAAAAATACGGAGAAGGTGCCATCCTTGAGATGTACTTCAAGGCCATGCCCGAGATTGCAAAGAATATTGCAGAGCCTCTGACCAAGGTTGACAAAATCACGATGTACGGGGACGGAAACAACAGCAAGCTCGTCGGAGACATTACCAAATCCCTTACCCAGATCACCGACGGTCTCAACGACTCGATGGGCTTGGATCTGAAGTCCCTGCTCTTAGGTGCGGTCGGAACGGGACTGATGTCCAAACAGGTTACCGTCAACAATATCCTGGAAGACGACAGGGAAACAGAAGACAAACCGCCGATCTGCCTTGCACAAGAGAAAGAAGAAGGCGATACTCAGCAATAGGAGAGAATATGGATAAGATGGAAGATGTCCGCAGTTCAAACGGATAACAATGTAGGTGTTATAGGCTGTATCCTTTTCCCCAAGAGCTCTAATACTATTCTTTTGAGTTGTGGATATAAACAATCTGTGACCCATAGAAGATAAACCAACTTTTCGTAGTTTGAAAAACAGATATATCTATACCTCTATTGAAAAATAGTATAAACTCCTTGCAGATCGGATATTTCTGTCGCATAAAAGTAGGTACAACTAAAAAGTGAGGACCGTCGGAGGAACTTCTATTCCTCCGACAGTCCTCACTTTCTTCATAAGAAAATCAATCCTCCCATTCGATCGCATGTTCCGGACAGGACTCGATGATGACCCGAAGTTGCTCCGTCATCTCCTCCGGTTGTTTTTGGACATCGGCTTCCTTGTTCTCATTGATAAAGAAGATGTCCGGCATAGTCCGTACGCATAGCTTGCAACCGATACATTCTTTTCCGTTTACTCTCAATTTCATACTTCCCCCTATTTATTTTCAATCAGTTACCCTCAGACTTATCCTACCCCGAAACCGCTCCTTAAAAACCTTTTTACCGCAAAAAATCAGCCTTCCCTCCTCAAAAAAGGCGGGTTTTCTTCAGAGGAAAGACAAGGCTTATGAACGTGTTTGTTTTGAACGGCCCCAGCCCTATTATCCCGGAGTGTGTCTAATACTACTATTCCTTTGAATAATGGATATCAACGATTTGCACTCCATAGAAGAGAACACGAATTTTCGTGGTTACAAAACAGATATTACCATACTTCTATCGAAGAATAGTATAAAAACTTCTTAGGCGGACGAAACAAATCGTTGAAAAGAAATGAAGGAAACACCGCACAAAGGCAAATTTCCAATTTTTCTTCGATTTGATAAAACACAAAGGTTTGTTATATCGATATTTTCAAGAATATCATCCTTCGTACAAAAGTCATTTTATGCTGTTTTTTTCGAATTATGCAACATCGCCTTATACTATTTTTCAATAGAAGTACGGATCGTTATTGTATGACCACAAACATCCGTGTTATCTTCTGTTGAGTACAAGTTTCCGATATCCATAGCTCCAATGAATAAGAGTATACAATCAAAAAACAAAACCCTCGAAAAGCCGCTTCACACCATCGATACTCCGTCATACCATAGCTCTGATCTTACGAACATTGCTGTAAAACAGGATCGCCGAACCCACCAGCATAAATCCCAGCCCGACGAGAGAACGTACCGGGATCTCCTCTCCCAAAACGAGGTAGGCCAGAACGGGAACAAGGACCGGCTTGATAAAAAAGACCAAACTCGTCATCGTAACTCCCACCGTATCGATGGCGAGGAAGTAAAACGCAAACCCCAGCCCCGTTACTCCGATCGAGATATACAGGAGATAGGGCAGATTGTCCATGCTGACAGCTCGAATTACGGGAATATCGGCAAAAATAGGAAGCCCCTTTGCAACAACATATCCCGAAATCCCCTCCATTCGACTCAACACAATGAGAAGGGCAAGTTGCAAACTCCCGAAAATAAAGCTGTAGCAGGTGGTAACGACTCCTCCCGTAGGCTTTCCTCTGCTGAACAGCTTCGCCAAGACCCCATAGAAGGCAAAGGCAATCGCCGAGGTCAGGCAACTGATCACCCCTATGGCACTTCCTTCAAAGCGAAAGGGATTGATCAGGATCATAAGACCCGTGAAGGAAACTGCCATCGCTGCAAGGTCGAAGCGAGTGATGACCTCCTTGAGGATGACATAGGCGAAGAGAATCGAAAAATAGATGTTGCCCGCGAAGATCAGTGCGGACTGATGTGCGGGAATATAATTGACACTCAGGGTGAAAAACGTCATTCCGAAGGTGGTGCAGACAAATCCCAAAAGGTTGAATTGAGCGTAGTCCTTCGCCGTCAAACGATACCCTTTTGCACTTAACTGCCTGCGTGCTAGAGGATAGAGAATAACGGCACCTATGGTAAAACGGATGAGGTTGAGTTGAATGGGGTTGAAGGCTCCGTTCGTTGCCTTTATGGCAATTTCCATCCCCGAAAACATCAAAGTTGCCATCAGTATGTAGATCAAACCTTTGTTATTGTTCATAAGTTCCTCCGTCAAAGCATGTTTTCATAAACTTGTGTGCTCTTTACATAAGTGTTTTTCTTTATCTATCTACCATACACTATTTGGTCCGGAGTTTCAACAGGGAAGAAGGATGAAGAAAAACCTTCCCCCTACCGTCTCCAAGAAGATTGCGCACAAAGATGCTTCTCTCTAATCGTTTCGAGGAGAAGGACAGGTCGCTAAAACGAATGCTTTTACCATTTTTTGTGTCGGACGATGTCCTCCCCGTCTTTTTGAATTTCGGTATTGATCCGGCAACATCCCGAAAAGACAGGTTTTTATGTCCTCATCGAAGCTCTCGTTGTCTGTATTTCCTTCTTAAATTCCACCACGACAATATCGGGATAGTTGTTGATTCGAAGAGGAATGATGCTCCTTCCCAAGCCCGCACTCACAACAAGGGAGGATGTACCGCTGTGGTAGATCCCCTTTTGATACTTAGGAAACAAGCCCTGTTCCGGAGAATATAGTCCCTTTAAAAAGGGAAGTCGGATCTGGCCTCCGTGGACATGACCGCTAAAGGTCAGATCAATCCCGCAGGCTTCGTAGACAGCAAACCTTTCCGGTCTGTGAGAAAGCAGGATCTTCAGTTCCTCTGCCCCAAGACCCTCCACCAAGTTAGACAGCAGGCGGAAAAACCTTTCCCGTCTCTCCCTCCATGCAAAACAGGTAGGGTCATCGACTCCCAGGAGGACGAGTTCCCCGCCATCCCTATGAAGACGCACACACCTGTTGTTATGGATGTGGATTCCTTCTCCTTCCAATCGTCGATACAGTTCTTCCCTCATCTTTTCATCCTGCTTGAACTCGTGGTTTCCGCTGACAAAGTAGGTCGGTGCAAGCTCCGAGAGTCCCGCAACGGATTCGATCGCCTTGTCGATATCCGGGGTGTAGCCGAAGAGAACGTCTCCCGTAATCACGATAAGATCGGGTCTCTCCTTCTCCACCCTCATCAAAAGGCGTTTGTTTCCTCTTCCGAAGGTCTTTTGATGAAGGTCCGACAGTTGAAGGATCCTGTATCCATCGAAGGAACTCGGAAGTTTAGGACTGCTCCAAACATAACGGGATACGGTCAACCTGTTGTTTTGGACATAGGCCAAAGCTCCCAAAAGAAGAGGAATTCCTACATATTTCAACAGATTCATAGTCTTGCCTTCTTTCTTTGTTCGCACCGTACGGCTCAAGCACGGAGCCGAGATGCCCAAAACTTCTTCATACCTGTCCTCCCTTTTACAATCTCACAGGAAGGTCCGACGTTCACCCGTATACGGTGCTTTCCAAGTGTAGACCCGATACCGAAGATCTCCTCTTAATCCAAGTAGACCACCCTTCTGAGTTCATCGACGGCAAATCCGTACTCCGGTGTCGAGAGCTCTTTTTGCCCCTCTTCCAGACGATACCAGGGATTTTTGTTATTCTGAGGATTTTTGAGCAGGTGGAACTCCTGCGCCGGCATATAGCCCTGTGCCAGGAGAAAGAGCAACTCGCCCTTCCGGTTTTTGCAGGTATCGACGACCATCACGATATGTCCGGGGCTTCCGCCTCGCAGGAAGACATCTCCGATTTTGAGATCCTTGGGGGAGATCTTCTTTGTTTCTTCAACCATGGACAGGGTCGAAGAGTAGGCAAAGACAACATTGAGATACTTCTCAAAAACCTCCCTGTCATCCTTGACCCCCGTTTTTTTGCTCCAATAAGGTTTTCCGTTTTTTTGGAAGGCTACGCGATATCCTTGCCTCCAATGCTTGTAATCACAAAGGAAACCGTCAACAAAGTGAAAGGCGATCTTATCCTTCTGCCCGCTTTGGTACAGGTATTCCGCATAGACCCTCATAATGGAGTCCGCACACTGTTGCAGGTCTCTGCTTCCCAAATTCATCTGAAATACCGCCTCGTGTGCTCCCTGGTTCCGCTTTTTCTTCTTGTCAAAGAGGAGGACGGGACTTCCATGAGGTTTCAGAGGGTAGGCTCTGAGAAACTCTCCCAGACTCCCCTTCTTCTCCTGCGTTCTTTGAAATCCCTCCGGGGTCTTTACCCTACTCTCAAGGTTCGTCCCTTCCCTGACGATGAGTTCCTGTATAACTTCTTCCTTTTTTTCCTGTTTTTTCAACGGTTCGGAAGAAACCGTCGTCTCCTGTCTCGGAGCTGCCGCACAAGCGGACAGAACTCCCGCAAGAAGCAGCAGGCCTATAACGATCTTCTTCATCTTCTCTCCTCTCTGTTGCATCGATATCAATCTAAACCGTGTACTTCCGTGACATCCGCCTAGATCACGAGTCCTCCGTTCATACTAAGGACCTGACCCGTGATAAAATCGGCCTCCTCCGATGCCAAGTACAGTACCGCACCTGCAACGTCTTCGGGCTTGCCCAACACTCCCAGCGGAGTTTCGTCCACAACCATATCGAGGACGGCCTTGTCGAGTCCCGCTATCATATCGGTCATGATCGCCCCGGGCGCAACTGCATTGACTTGGATGTTGGAGGGACCTTCTTCCTTTGCAAGGGCCTTGGTAAAGGCAATGATCGCTCCCTTCGTCGCGGAGTAGTGCGTTTCACAGGAAGCTCCGACCAGCCCCCATATCGAAGCGATGTTGATAATCTTTCCCTTCTTACGGGAGATCATCGAGGGCAGGACATACTTACAGCAGTGATAAACCCCGTTGACATTGACGGCAAAGATTCGGTTCCACATCTTCGTATCGATGTCATTGAACATCGTCATACTTGCAATCCCTGCGTTATTGACCAATACATCGATTGTTCCGAAGCTTCTTTCAACCTCTTGGACCATGTCCCTGACCTCTTCTTCACAGGAGACATCCGCCCTTATGACCATGGCACTCTTTCCCGCAGCCAACAGTTCCCTTTGAAGGCTCAACGCCTTGTCTTCGCTCCGGTGGTAGTTGATGACGACCCTGTCGCCCTGCATCGCAAAACGTCTTGCGATCTCCCTGCCTATTCCTCTTGAACTTCCGGTTACCAATACTGTTCTCATCTATCACTCAGCCCTTCTCTATCGTTCTTGGAAAACGCCACACAAAAATTTCCGGCGACAGGAGGTTTTTCACAAAATAACCCCTTGTACCGTCAACATCTTCAAAAATATGCCCTCTACAACTCTTCCTCCCAATCGATCATCCTCTTGAACGATTTGAGTCATGGCCCGTACTCTACAAGCACACAGCTTCTTTCTTATGATCGGCAATATACTCTCCGTTTGAAATGTCGAGTTCTTGGAAGATATCCTTCGAAAAAAACAATCTGAGACTTATCCTTTAAAGTACCCAAGACAAGACTGCACAAAGGCAAACTTCCGATTTTTCTTCGATTCTATAAAACACAAAGATTTGCCATATCAATGTTTCCAAGAATTTCATCCTTGGTATAACATCGATTTTATGCTGATTTTTTGAATTATTGGGTATCGCCCTAATCTATCAATTTAAAATAGGTAATCGTATAAGGAAGTCCCTTCCATACCTAAGAGGAAGTAGGGCTGTCTTGTACCTTGATTTTTTATGCCGGCACACGGAGGAACCAAACCGATGAAGTCTCCTTTTCTCACAGGTCCTTATTTCTTCAGCTCCCATACGGTAAAGGTGTAGGGAGGTGCATTCTCAGGCACCTGCCTTCCCGCTTCTTCGCTGACCTGAACCCAAACATCCTCATCGATCTCGGGAAAGAAGGCCTCCGCTTCCACCGCAGAGTCCTCTCGGAGTATTGTAATATAGAGTTTGGATACATAGGGCATAAACTGTCGATATACGGTATCTCCCCCGACGACAAAAATCTTTTCGTTCCTATGTTTCCTTGCATAGTCCAAAGCCTCTTCAATGCCGTGGAGGATCTCCGCCCCCTCCAGGACCCTATCGTATCTGGTCAGTACAATGTTCTTCCTGTTCGGGAGAGGACGCTTTGGAAAACTCATATAGGTGTTATATCCCATCACTATCGTATGATTGAGAGTTGTTTCTTTAAAATAATTCAAATCCTCGGGCAGGTGATAGAGCATATCGTTTTTTCGCCCGATTGCCCTTGTCTTCTCGGTCATTGCCACTATGGAATACAAGTTGTCCAGTCTTTGCATGTTCTTCTCCTTTGTTTTATCCTTCTTATCTCTTTATACTATTCTCCGTTTGAACCGCAGGGGTTGAAACCTGTCTCATCACTGAAACGCCACTTGGAGAATAATATGCTTCAACAGGTTCAACCTGTCCATTCGATTTTTACGGTATTGCCCTAAGAGAGCACAAGAACACCCGTATCGGCGGTCATCTATATCGCCAGTTCAAAACTGAGGTTCGGTCTGTCCGGTTCGTAGCCTTCCATCTTAAAATCATCAATATCAAAACGATAGAAGTCCGTTTTGTCGGTATCGAGTATCAAACGTACCTGATCGGCTTCCTGCCCTTCCCTTAACAACAATTCCTGTACGGCATCAATATGCCTGTCGTAGATATGGGCATTTTGAACCAGATGACAAAATCTTCCCGGCTCCAGACCGACCGCCTTGGCAACCATAAGCTGAAGGGCGGTATACTGGATTTTGTTGATGGCATTTGCCACGGGAACATCGGAAGAACGCTGGATCAAGGTCATATCGAGCAGACCCTGCCTTACATTCCAGTGCGTTTCCATGGCACAGGGAAAAAGTCCGCCCGTCTCTTCAAAGTCCCCATACTGATAGAGGTTGATAATATGTCTCCTCCCGTAGGGTTGCTCCTTCAAACCGTCGAGTAATTTATTCATCAGATCGTAGCGTTTGACGGTAGCACCGTAACGTTGGCCGATCGTCCTCGTAGCCTCGACCTCCCAGTCATTCCACCAATGGATGTCATACTTTTCCTCCAAGACGTCCAAACTGTTGGTCTGGTCCTGATAGATCCAAAAAATCTCCTTAATGGCAGACTTCCATGCAATCGGTCTCAAGGTCAAAATAGGAAACTCCCCCTTCTGAAGATCGTATTCCTCCCACACTTGGTTGATAAAGTAGGTGTGAGACGGTGTTCCGTCAGCGTACTTGGGTCTGACCTTCTCTCCCAAGGTATGACTGCCTTGGGTCAGTATCTTGGTACATAAGTCCTTAAACATTCTATCTGCCTTTGTCATGATCATCCTTCCTTTTCCACGTTACAGCCCTCGGATTCGGAGCTCAAATCGCTAAGGTCTTCATCCTCCGCTTCCGAGCGGCTTTCCGTATTTTCTATCTGTGTTCGCTTTTTCAATAACTTCTGCCCCTGTTTATCTTCGTCAATATAAGCAGAACAAAGAGTCCTGCCAAAACAAGGTAACCTATCCCTCCTTGAAAAAGAGGAGTTTGAACCTCTTCCTCAGGAACTTCTTCCGTCTTCACCTCTTCTGTCGAACCATGCTCCTGCTCCTTGGGAGATGTAGGGAAAAACTCGATCTTCTGCCCCTTGGAGTTGATAAAGACTTCGATCGTTTTTGCTACGGATTTTTCATACTCATTCATCCCCTCATGAGAAGCAAGATGAAACTTTCCTTCCTCGTCCTTCTCGAGTTTAAAGATTCCCCATTCCACCCGGAAGTCCTCTCCATCTTTGTTCAAGGATACCAAATAAGGCTCTTCGACCTCAAAAAAGTCACCCTCCGGTCTCTGACCCACCATATTGATCTCGGGAATCGCCGAATACTTCAGGCGAAAGTGATTGATCTCCAGAGGCTCCCACTTGTCCTGCGACATATTCTCCACACTTACAACGCTCTCCTCCACACGAAACGAAAGCTCCGTGTCATCCATCTTCTCCAAAATGGCAAGGTAGAGCCCGTCCTGATCGTTGTGGGTCAGACGGTGCAAAGCATCTCCCGCAAACACGGTTACAGGGATCAAGCCTATGAGCAAAACAAACACTAATCTTCTCAAAACTCTCATTCTTATCATCCTCCCCTTCTTGTTCGATCTTTTGTCCGCCCCTTATCAAGCGGACCTCTTTCGTCCGAATCACGAACGGAACAAACCGTTTCTTCGGCCGTCACAATAAGTTTCTTTACTTATTATACCTGATTTGTGTGAAGAATATATACCTGATTTGTGTGAAAATCTTATATTCTTCTCGCCCTTTGTTTTAAACCGAAGTCCAAAGTGATATAATTCTGTATAAGAAAAATAAGGAGTTTATCTTGTGCAGTATTTTTCTAAAACAGTATAACAACATGGATTCGAATTTCGAATCGCCGATGACAATAAGATATTCACATCCCCTTCTATTCAAGGCTTTTGAGATCTGCAAAGGAGGTCCCTTATGACAATCACATTGACTCCCGAATTTATCCGAACCCTTATTCCCATAAGACAACGATCCTCCCACAAAGGAAGTTACGGACGGGTCCTCATCGTTGCGGGAAGTCCGCGTTTTCCCGGAGCTCCCTGCCTCTGCGCAAGGGCCTGTATAAGAAGCGGGAGCGGCCTTGTTACCCTTGCGGTCGAAAAGGAGATTTTTTCTATTGTAGCCCAAAAGCTCAACGAAGAGATGGTTCTGGACCTCCAGACCTATGAGATGGATTTTTTTCAACTTCTCCACTCCGCCGACTGTGTCGCCTTCGGTTGCGGGAGCGGAATCCGAGATTACAGCAGAAGAAAACTCTCCCTCCTCCTGAACCGCGTAAACTGCCCCCTCGTCATCGATGCCGACGGTCTGAGCCTTCTTGCAGAGAAATCGTCCCTCTTGCGGACGGATAAGACCCTGATCCTGACTCCTCACGAAGGAGAGTTTTCTCGCCTCAGTGCAACAAGTATCGAAGAGATCAAGGCAAACAAGGTGGAGCTTGCCGAGACCTTCGCTCAAAACTTCAACCTGATCCTTGTCCTCAAGGGCGAGACCACCGTTATCACCGATGGGAAGACCACCTACCTCTCGGATGTCGGAGTTCCCGAGATGGCGACAGGGGGCATGGGAGATGCCTTGACCGGAATCATCGCCTCCTTTGTCGGACAAAAACTCTCCCCTCTCGAAGCCTGTGTCCTCGCAGTCTACCTCCACTCCTACACGGCCCGAGAACTCTCTAAGACAATGTACAGCGTACTTGCCGGCGATGTGATATCCCGCCTGCCTTTTGTGATCAGGGAGCTGATGTTAAAGAAAGACTGATGCTGGTATTCCTCTTTGAGTTGTGGACATAAACAATCTTTGACCCATAAGAAGATAAAACAATTTTTCGCGGTCGAAAAATAGCTATCCATACTTCCATTGAAGAACAGTATAACCCCGTTGTCGATCTCAAATCGGGATTTTTGTGAAACCCCGTACAAACTCGGACTTCCTAGTTCCTTCGGAATTTACCGAATACGAATATTTGTCGAATCAACGGCTTCAAAAACCTCCTCTCTCGTACAAAAATCAAATTTACAGCGACCCTGTTTGAATTGCCGTGTTGCAAAAAACGATATTGCATAACGGCTCAAACAGTTGACATCCTATTCCTTTTGGCGGAGAGCATCTTTGATCAAGGAGTCTCATTATCTTGAAATTACACGTTGTTTCCCCTAATATCCAAACCATGTACTCCATGGTTTTGTAGATGTGGATATGTTCCTCCTTCGATCAAAAAATCCTATCCCTTCTTTTTCTCAAGCTTTTTCCCGGATAATAAGGCAATTTTTTGTTTTTCTGTTTGATTTCTCCAACAAACGGTAAATATAAGCTAACAAACTCGTATATCCAAAATCGGCCTTGTTTGTATGACCAAATTGTAAATTCTTCTCTTCATTGCTATTTCCTTGTTTTGGAACGAATCCCAAACTTTTTCGGGAAAACCTATTGAACTTTTGGATGCGACGTTGTAGAATATAGTTAAGACAGTTGTAGAACAAGGAGAGAAGTCATGAAAAATATCCAAAAAAGATTGCCCGATACGGAATTTACGGTTATGAAGGCCATTTGGCATTCGGAAGCACCCGTTACAACGCATACAATCATGGAGCAGCTGGATCCAGATGTCAGTTGGAAACCCCAAACCCTGCTTACCATCTTGGCTCGCCTTACGGAAAAAGGATTTTTGAGCAGCTCAAGGGTGGGAAGGGAACGTTGCTACACTCCCCTCATCTCAGAACAGGATTATCTTGAGGTTGAGACGGGAAGTTTTTTGAAACGATATGCGGGAAATTCCATCGGAACGCTTATCAAAACATTTTGTTTGGAAGGAGATTTATCTTCCGACGACTTGGACGAGTTGCGAGAGTGGTTTAAAGAAAGGAAGTGATCCTTGTGCAATTTTTGATTACACTGTTGTCTGTCAGTGCGGTCATGTCATGTATTATGCTTTCTCTTTTCCTCCTATCTTCCATAACGCTTAGGAAGATAACGGCAAAGACACGCTATATGATGTGGATCGTCTTGCTGATAGGTCTTATAATTCCATTTCGCCCGATTTTGGGCAAGGGCTTGATCACTCTAAATTCCCCTTCGGTAACCCCGCCGGTGGAAGAACGTATTCAAGTCGAACAACCGGAAAAAGAGCCTCCGGCAGCCGAGTTTACCGTAAAAAACTCCGATCCGGAACATTCTCAGGTACAGGAGTCCGCTCGGCAAGAAGAAGGGCCTTCTTCCGATCCGGATGTAAGGTCTTGGTTCCATGTGTTCTTTACCCTTAACACATTGATTGTGATATGGGCGGTAGGAGCCATTTTTGTCTTCAGTCGCTATATGCTGCAATACCGAAATTTTCGACGTATGATCAGACGTTGGGGCGAAAAAGTAAGAGAGGCCGAGACTCTGGTGCTCTTCGATGAAGTCAAAGCCTATATGGGACTTGACAAGAAACGCATAGACCTTGCTGTCTGTCCCTTTATCAACACTCCGATGTTGACCGGGATCTTTAAACCCGTCGTCCTTCTTCCTCAAAGAGCCTTCAGCGAAGACGAGTTGGAATTGATTTTTGAACACGAACTGACCCATTATAAGCACAAGGATCTGTGGGTCAATTTCCTGACTGTTGTGACCTTGGCGGTGCACTGGTTCAATCCTCTGTTGTACCTCTTTGTTCCGACTGTTTACAACGACGGAGAGTCCTACTGCGATGAAACCGTTCTGTTTGGAAAAGACAGTAATTACAGACGGTTTTACGGAGAGGTCATCATCAGTATGATCGATATGAATGTAAAGCGTCCGATTGCACTTTCGACTTGTTTTTATACGAAAAAAATCAACCTGAAAAGAAGACTCTTTCATATTATGGAGTCCAACAAAAGAAAACAACAGTATTCCATGGCAGGAATCGCATTGGCTCTCGGTTTGACCTTGGCCTCGGGTTCCGTCTTTGTATTCGCTTCGCCGGTACAAAACAATATCGGGCTTCAGAAGGCAAAGAGGATCGCTCTGAATAACGCAGGCTTGCAGGCCTCAAATGTATCCTTTGTAAATGCACGTCTTAACAAGGACGGAGCAACAAAGGTCTACGAAATCGAATTTTTCAGCAATGGCATAGAGTACGATTACACGATTGATGCAATATCCGGAGCTGTCTTAAATAAAGACACCGATATTGACAACTTCTCGATTCCACAAAACAATAAGACTCCTCAAGGATCCACTCCTGTAAACACTTCAGGAATCTCCCTTGAAAAAGCGAAAGAGATTGCTCTTAAGAACGCGGGCTTGAACTCTTCCAACGTATCCTTCATAAAAGCCAAACTCGACAATGACGATGGTCGAAAGGTGTACGATATTGAGTTTTACAGCAATGGAAAAAAATATGATTATGAAATCGATGCAACATCCGGCTCTATCTTGGACAAAGATACCGATATCGAGAGGTTCTCTCCTTCTCAGAATAACCAAGTTGTCCAAGGGCCAAATTCCTCCAACGCCTCAGAAGTTGCTCAAACATCAGCTTCTTCAAATACCTCAGGAAACTCTCCTGACAGAGCGAAGTCCGCAGCTGTTAATCAGGCAGGCTTGAACAGTTCTAAGGTTGAGTCCATAAAATCGACATCCGGTAATGAAGACGGAAGATCTGAATTGCGTAACAATGACAAGGTCGATGCTTCCTCTGAAAAGGTTCGCGAGCAGGAGAGCGGAAAAATCAAGAGCCGAGATAACGACAAAAACGATGATCGTGATAAGTCCAAGAATAATAATGACAAGGTACAAGACAGTAAGAACGATGACAGCAAGATAAAAGACAATAAAAACGACAACGGCAAAGTAAAAGAAAGCAGGAACGACGACAACAAAGTAAAAGACGACAAGGATGACGATGACGATACAGACGACGATAATGATGACGACGAGGACCAAGATGATGATAAAGACGACGATAATGACGATGATTAAATCCCTTCCTTGTTGAAATACGAATAAACCTATATAGGGCTCTCGGAATATAGACAGGGTCCCTTCTTTTCCGATACCGAACCATCTTCCGGCATGGTTCGGTATCTTTTTGCTTCGTTTATTCTATAAGGATCCCGATACCGTATCTGATATTATTCTCCGTTTTGTCTTTTGACATTAAGCTCCCTCTTATAGTATTATATTAAAATACGGTAATAGACTCCACGATCATATATAAACCCTATTTTTCAGTAGGCTTGTGAGCATCGTAATCCGGAGACCGAATACACGTTATATATATTTGATCTATCGTTTTTATCAGAAAGGAGTTTGGATGAAAACAACAACCGAAACACAAAATAAAATGGGGGTAGCGCCGGTACTGCCTCTTATTATCAAAATGTCCCTGCCGGCGATGTTCGCAATGTTGGTACAGTCCATGTACAACATTGTTGACAGTATCTTTGTTTCCCGTTTGGGAGAGAAGGCTCTTACAGCGGTAACCCTCTCGTTTCCCGTTCAAATCCTGATGATTGCGATCGGAGTAGGTACCGGCATCGGATTAAACTCCGTCGTTTCACGAAGGCTGGGAGAACGCCGTCACGAAGATGCGAGCAGAGCTGCAACCCATGCCGTCTATCTGGGCTTTCTCAATTTCTTGGTATTTGCCCTCTTGGGCATCTTCTTTGTAGAGCCGTTCGTCTCCATCTTTACAGAGGATGAATATATCTTTGCAAACACAGTGTCTTATCTGAAGATCATCACTGTTTTTTCGATAGGAATCTTTCTTCAGATCAACTTTGAAAAAACCTTACAAGCAACGGGGAATATGATTTATCCGATGATTTTTCAAATGTCCGGAGCTTTGATCAACATCATCTTGGATCCGATTATGATCTTCGGTCTCTTCGGTTTTCCGAAAATGGGAGTAGCCGGAGCCGGAGCCGCAACCGTTATCGGGCAGACGGTGGCACTTATCTTTTCTACCTATGTGATTCTGACAAAGGAACATGAAGTCCATATCAGTCTCAAGTCCTACCGCTTTGACCGCAAGACTGCCAAGGAGATTTATGCCGTCGGTATCCCTTCGATTGTTATGCAATCGATCGGAGCATTGCTGATTACAGGACTGAACTCTATTTTGATCTCCTTCTCGGAAGCTGCCGTGTCCGTTATGGGTGTCTACTTCCGCCTGCAATCCTTCGTCTTTATGCCGGTGTTCGGTCTCAATCAAGGGCTGATGCCTATTTTGGGTTATAACTACGGTGCCAAAAACAGAGATAGGATGATGCAAGCTCTAAAATACGGGATCATGATCGCACTGGGCATTATGTTATCGGGAACGGTGGTCTTCTTCCTGTTTCCGGCAAAACTGATGGGGATCTTCCATGCAACCGACGAGATGCTTGCCATCGGTGTTCCCGCCCTTCGCATCATCTCACTTCACTTCGGATTGGCAGCGGTCGGCATCGTTATCTCCGCCTTGTTCCAGGCAGTGGGCATCGGAAAATACAGCCTCTATATCTCCGCCATCCGCCAAATGGTAGTTATCCTTCCATTGGCCTATCTGTTCTCGAGACTGCTCCCCTTCCGATATATATGGTATTCCTTCCCTATCGCGGAAGTGGTCTCCATTATGTTCAGCTTCTATTTTCTCAAACGGCTCTACGATACAAAGATCCGTTTTCTCTCAGTCGAATAGGGGACAATTTTGCAATCCCCCTTCAAAACTCCTTTGACCTTGATACTCAACTCTTCGAACAAGGCTTCAACTGAAAAACACATCCACGCGTCAAACGCGTGGTTGTTATTTTGCGGGCATAGCCCTATGCTCCTCGCGTACACGTCAAACGTGTAAATACGACTGTCAGTCGCGTTACCTGTTTGTTACTTTTTCTTTGATTTAAAAGTTCCTACTTCACTCATTACTAACTGTTCTCCTAACTTATCCTCCTCTAACTGCTTTGCTATATACTCCGCAATTCGTACTTCATTTTTTCCTACTGTATCTACATAATATCCTTTACACCAAAACTCTCTGTTTCGATATTTAGGTGCAAACACTACATGATATTTGCAATTCCACTTCGTATGCGATAAACTATTTATGTCATTTATCCCCATAAATGACACCTCCTTGTGTTAAATTAAGTTGCTCTGACAGTCGCAACTTAATTTTAACACAAGTGTTTATGTCTTGTTCAAATGTGTAACATTTTCGGAACCACACGTCTAACGTGTGGTTTTCTATATACAAAAAAAGTGTTGTAAGATGATTCCCTCTTCTTACAACACTTTTTTCCTATCCGTTATCGCTTGTTTGAAGTTTTTTTAAATTCAAAAAGGAAGTCGCACTTATCCCCTTCCATTCCCAGGGTCCGGTTCCTCTTGAAATCCAATTTGCCGATATTACCGAACACAACGTGATCGCTCAGGCAGAAAATCTCACAGATCTCGGGGGTACCGAAGTAATCACAGGTATCCTTCCACAGACATTTGGTTATGTCTATCGCGAACTCTTCCTTATTGTCGCAAAGAATGTTACTGTCCCAAAAGTCGGTACCGCTCATCGACTTTCTCATAATCGTACGAAACAACTTCGGAAAGCCCGGAAGATGAAACATCTTCTCCAAAACCCCATGAGCCTTTCCCGCTCGATAGAAGGCACGTTTTTTAACAAGTTCTTTAGCTTCCTCCTTGGAAACTCCGAGTTCCACAAGACTCTTATACAGACAGATGTTAGGCAGGATGCTGCTTTTTTGTCTCTTTTTTTGCATTTTGCTCCAAGGGCCTCGTTGGATCGAATCAAGCATAGTTTTCATATTCTTTGCATATCCCGCATCCAACTGTTCCAGAACCTGCACATTCAAGTCCGAAGCATAAAAATCTTTGAATTTCATTTTACTCCACCCCCTGATACAATCTTTCTTGTTATTTCAGTGAGTTCCCGTTCCGATAGAGAGCTCCATCCTCAATTGTTGTCGTTCTCTCTCAATGTCCTTATCTAAAGTGTATCATAAAAAGATAGGATTATGCAAAGTATATGAAAAATATTATCATTTTCTTATGAAAAATATTTTTATACTGAAACCCGATTAAAATATCAGGTGTATGGGAGGTATAGAGATAATACTATTATTCTTTTGAGTTGTGGATATAAACAATCTGTGCCCCATAGAAGATAAACCGCTATAATCTTAACAAGATTCCATGTTATTTTAATATCTCTATTTAGAAACAAAAAACTCCACAGTTTCGTTATAATCATCTTCATCTTCGTATATTTCAAGATGTTTGCCAACTATAATTCCAAACATAGCATATTTATTCGGAGAGCTGAAAATTACATTGTCGCATACACATTCAACAGTATCTCTAATAGTATAGTTTTCTTTTAATGCCAGATTTACCAAATCTCTGCCCGAACAAATTCCAGCTACAAGCCTATTTTTATTCCTAAACTCATCTATACATTCAAGTATACGATCATTATTATATCTACTATACTCACCGCCACAAATTATTAAGCCATCAAATTCATCAACATTGATTTCATTCAAATACAAATTTGATTTTATAAACACTCCTTCTGATGTTTTTATAATGGGTAGATTGTCTGTAACAATACAAACTTCATACTGAGTGTTTAACAAATATGCTATTATTGAAATTTCAAACATGGGTGCTGTATCGTACATATAAATTGCAATTTTTTTCATAGCTTTACACACTCCATTCTTTATTCATCTTTCTACCTTTCGAGCGTTCATATAATCCTACAAACCATAAAACCGACTCCTAATGCTCCCAATAAAATTAAATCCTCTAAACAATTACCGTTCAACAAGCACTTCACCCTTTGTGCGATCCTGTTTTTTTCGAGGGATAAAGTATCAGGTCCTCGCATTACATACCGCCATTGCGTCCACCGTCGCATCGGGGATCCTCTTTTTTATCGCCTTCGCCGTCAAACTCAGGGTCGCCCCCGAAGTTATGATATCGTCGAGCAGGAGGATGAGGCTGTTCTCTTTGAGTACGATCTCCTTGGGCTCAAAGGCCTCTTCCAGGATCAACATCCTCTCGAAAGGTTTTTTCTCGGAGAGGAAGGGCGTGTTCTTTCTTCGTATAACCATGTCGATGACGGGAAGCTCCAGCCTTTCACCAAGCATTTCAGCCATAAGTTCGACTTGGTGAAAACCCCGGGTCTTGATTCGTGCGGGATGAATCGGAACATAAGTAAGGTAGTCATAGCTCATGCCCTCCCTTCTTATCTTCTCTTCGAGTAGTTCGGCAAAAAACTCCGCCAAATAGGTCTTCTGCCCGTACTTATAGCGGTAGACTAGCTTCTGTGAAAAACTGTTGTACGCCATCACGGTCGAAACACTGTCATAGTAATAGCGTTCATCCGTACAGTAACAGTAACCTTCTTCCACCGTCCGTCGTCCACAATGTCGGCATACACTGTCGGTAAACACGATGTTTTTATAACAGGAGTGGCAGAGAGAATAGGGATTTTGCTTGGATATACTCTGCATACAACCGATACAACTGATGTTGGAGGGGAACACCGCCTCTCCTAGGATATTCAGCCACTTCTCCATCCTTCCTACCTTCTTTCACGATATTCTCCGATCGTTGTGTCCAAACAAGCTCTGTTTCTTGGTTCCATAAAACACAAAAGGGATTTTCGATTATCCGTCTACCGCCCTGTCTGTTATGGAGATCCCGTACAGTTGCAAAACACAAAGCAACACTGCTACCGTGATTTATTTAAATCATTGATTTCCACTGCTTTGTATTTCATACTATTCTTCGATAGAAGTATGGTTATATCTGTTTTGCAACCACGAAAATTCGTTTTCTCTTCTATGGAGTGCAAATCGTTGATATCCATTATTCAAAGGAATAGTAGTATCATTAAGAAACAAAACGGATTTTCGCAGTCGCCGGAGTCGGTATGACCTCTCTTCTATCGAATAACAGTATCCTACCAAAGCTAAGGTCCTTGCCGGTTTCCATCTTACAGGATACTCTACCGAATAACGTGACAACAAAAAAAACAGGATGTTGCTTTGTGCGGTATCGACTCATCGTTGCTTCGCTGCGAAATCGGATACTCCAAAAGACCGAAGAACCTGAGTTGCCCGCTCTTTCGCCACTACCCCGTCTTGAGAAAATCTTCCCCCAATTGTTTTTGCAGGATGTTCGACTCCTCTTCTACCTCTGCCCTATCTTAAGGTTGGGTCTTGCACTGAGGCTGAGGTCGCTCGTATAGCCTTCGATCAGATGGTAATAGCCTGCTGCCGCAATCATCGCCGCATTGTCCGTGCAGAGCGATAGGGGCGGATAGTAGCAGGTAATCCCTTCCCTCTCACAGTCTTCCTCCATCTTCCGCCTCAGCCTTGAGTTCGCTGATACTCCTCCACTCAACACGAGAGAGGTGTAACCCCTATCCTTGACTGCCTTGAGAGCCTTATTGAGCAGGATGTCGACTACCGTCTCCTGGAACGAGCAGGCGATATCTTCGGCAACAACGGACTCTCCCTTCATTTTTGCGGAGTTGATATGGTTGAGCACCGCAGACTTCAACCCCGAAAAACTGAAATCATAGTTGTCATCCTTATAAAACGCCTTGGGAAAGTCTATAACATTTCTTCCTCTTTCGGCGAGTTTGTCTACCAGAGGACCTCCAGGATAACCGAGGCCGATGGCACGTGCCACCTTGTCATAAGCCTCTCCCGCAGCGTCATCCTTGGTCTTGCCCAAGATTTCAAACTCATTGTAGCCGAGTACCTCCACGATATGTGTATGTCCCCCCGATACGATCAGGGAGATAAAAGGAGGTTTCAATTCGGCGAAGGCAAGATAATTGGCAGCAATATGTCCCTCAATGTGGTTGACACCGATCAGGGGTTTGTTCAAGGCAAACGAGAGGGCCTTTGCCGTGGACAGACCGACCAGCAAGGCTCCCGCAAGACCCGGACCGTAAGTCACGGCAATACCGTCGATCTCACAAATCGGTCTGCCCCAGACTTGAATTGCCTCCTCCACGACACGATTGATGTCGACGACATGATTGCGGGAGGCAACTTCAGGTACGACCCCTCCGAATTTTTTGTGTATCTCGATCTGCGTTGAAACGATATTGGAACGGATGATCCGCCCATCTTGAATCACCGCTGCCGCCGTCTCATCGCAACTACTTTCGATTCCCAATATATTAACTTCTTTCAACTTCTTCCAACAGCTCCTTCTTCATTACAATCGCATCTTCTCCGTTGTCGGAGTAATATCCCCGCCTCATACCGATGACCTCAAAGCCTTTTCTACGATACAGACGTTTCGCCGGTTCGTTGGAGGATCGGACTTCCAAAAAGAAGCGTTGCAGGTCGTCCTCTCGCCCCAATCGAAAAAGCTCCTCTATGATCTTCCCTCCCACTCCAGACCTTCTCTGTTCAGGGTGTACGGCTATATTGTTGATATTGCCTTCGTCAACGATCTTCCAATAACCTCCGTAGCCTATAACCCTGCCATCCTTGAGGGCGACAATATAACGCCCCTCTTCTCTTTTTTGCTCGGCATAAAGCGATTCCCTGCTCCACGGAACGGCAAAGCAGATCTTCTCCATCGCATAGATCTCCTCCACATGCTCTTCCTTCATCCTCTCAAAGTATATCATAGGCTCTTTCCCGTCCTCTCCTCAAACTGAAGTTCCGCCTGGGATTTTCTCAGGTAGACCGGTTCAATATAGCCCTTCCCCTCTTTTTGGAGAGAAAGCAGACAGACAGAAGAAGCTCGCGGAAAGCGGAGATCACAGGGGGCCTTGACCACATTGCTCGGAACATCTTCCCACAGCTTGACCGCATCTCCAATCAGAATTACCTGCGGATATTGAACAATCTTCTCCTCCAGATCCTTTACGGACAGCACAGCCTCCTCATCCAGGACCTTAAGGGTTTCGGGGTGTTCCTCATCCCGCTTGTAAAATGCGGCATAGAAGTTGCCCCTCTGCGCATCGGTGGTTGCCAAGAGGACATCCTCGGAGAAGCGATGGGAATATGCCATCGCCTCCAAGGTCGATACCCCCACCACTTCTTTGTTCAGTGCAAGAGCAAACGCATTGGCGACGCTTACCCCGATTCTTACTCCCGTAAACGATCCGGGACCTACCGTACAGGCAAACCTGTCGACCTCGTCCATTGAACAGCCGATTGCCTCCATCATCGTTGCGATATAGGGCATAAGTCGTTCGCTGTGAGTGAGGGCATGGTTTTGATTCAATTCGTATTTTAAGACACCGTCCACCATAAGGGCTACGCTCAGCGATGCCGTGGACGTGTCGATTCCCAGTATCTTCATATACCTTCCTTCCATAATCCGTATTCATTCCCTTGTTTGATGTTGTCAACAACTACCCGACCGACATCGTTTTCCATTTCGTTTCCACGAACTCGATGTGGAAACATATCCATATTCATCCTTCTTTCACCGTTCCATTCTGATTCAAAAGAGTTCATGGCACAACCCGTGTGGAGAAAGTCCCGCTCAAAGATACAAGAGTATCGTTCTCTTGTTTTCCAAAATACAAAAACTCTGCCAAATGTACACTTTTAGGAACGTATTTATCCAAAAAAGGGATTTGGTCCGTTTCCGTAAATGACATGATGCTTCCCTATGCAATAAAAACATTCCATGTATCAATACACCGATCTAGGTTGCAAGCTGTACCGACCTTTTGGACGACAAAGTCCGGCATATCGCTCAAAATAGGATGAATTTCCAAGGGACAAAGGGCAGGATCGCTTTTAAAATCAGATATACAGGACCTGCCAAACCTCCCATCAGAAAACCGAAGCACAGAAAGGCAAAGGGCAGAAGATTGGTCATGATCGCCAGAACCTTCCATCCTCGCTTTTTCCATACAAAGCAAGACAGAAGGCATCCATAGAACCCTATCCACAGATAAGGCGTGATGTCAAAGTCAAGGATCAAGCCTCCAAAAAATACGATCGCCCAAATAGGGATGACAAGCACCATAAAAAACGCAAGAAAAGACAAGGTCTTTCTATAGTTAAACCCTATGTTCATTCTATCTCCTCCATTCTGTCTGCTCTCTGTAACCCGGACCGTGCGAAACCGCCTCACAAAGATAAAATGACCTTTGCGCAGTTTCCTGAAATACAGAAATTCTATCAAACGAATCTGTTCGAGAACAGGTGCAGGCAAGCAAAATCGATTTCAAATTATACGGTATTATCCTAATCTTCCAACTCTTTCAGCACCGCTGCGATACGATCGATTCCTTCTCTTATCTTCTCTCTCGAGGTCGCATAGGAAATACGCACAAAGTCATCCACTCCGAAGGCCGCTCCCGGAACCAAAGCCACATTGGCATATTCGAGAATCAGCTCCGAGAATACGAGGGAATCCGTGATCTTCCTTCCCTTGTAGGACTTGCCCTTACATGCTTCGATATTGAGCATAACGTAGAAGGCTCCTCTGGGTTTTCTCGCACTGACGTAGGGCAGCTCCTCGATCAGATCGATGATGAGATCCCGTCTTTGTTCAAACTCCCTCTTCATCTCCTCTACGGTGCTTTGATCTCCGTTCAGGGCCTCGATGGTCGCATACTGTGCCAAGGTGTTGGGATTCGATGTCGTATGACTCTGCATTCCGGAGATGATCTTGGCAATCTGCGAATTAGATGCCGTGTAACCAATCCTCCATCCCGTCATCGCATAGGCCTTGGATACTCCGTTTATCACAACGGTTCTATCCTTAATCTCCTCTCCCAAGCTTGCAATACTGATATGCTCTCCGTCATAGATCAGTTTCTCGTAAATCTCATCGGAAATCACGATCAAATCTCGTCTGATTGCCAAGTCCGCAATCTGTTCAAGTTCTTCCTTGGTATAGACCGCTCCCGAGGGATTGCAGGGGCTGTTGAGAATGATTGCCTTGGTCTTGTCCGTAACAACAGCTTCCATCTGCTCGGCACTCACCTTAAACTCATCTTCTTCCTTCGCTTCAACGATGACGGGTACTCCCGCCGACATCTTGACAAGTTCCGCATAGGTAACCCAGTAGGGACTGGGCACGATGATTTCATCTCCCGGATTGGTGATCGCTTCGACCGCATTACGAAGTGCGTGTTTCGCTCCGTTGGATACGATGATGTCGCTGATCTTGTAGTCAAGACCGTTATCCTGTTTCAACTTCTTGGCGATCGCCTCTCTGAGCACGGGCAGACCCGATGCGGCGGTATATTGGATATGTCCGTCCTTCAAATACTCCTGTGCCACCGTTCGAATGTTCAACGGTGTCGGAAAATCGGGTTCTCCTACACTGAAACTTATGATATCGATGCCTTTTGCCCTCAACTCTCCCGCTTTTGCTGTAATCGCCATTGTAACGGAGGGCGAGATCTGTTGATACTTTCTTGAATATTCCATGGTATCTTCTCCTCTTCTTGTTTGAAATTTCCTGCTTCCTTCAACAAAAAACCGTAAGAACATCTCCAAAAGCCCCAAAATTCTCCTCTCACTCTCTTTGCAAAAAAGAACCCTTTGTCAGAGGAATGATTTGAGAATTACGGGCTATTGCCCCATATAAACAAGCACCCTCAAAGACACTCTCCTCAAATACCCTTTGTCTTTATTTCAGGGATAGAAGGTAGGGCAACTGCTTATTCAGACGGTTCCCGGTTTAAATCAACTCCGGTCGGAGTCCTTTCTCAAGTCCTGCTTTCAGTCAGCTTGAAGGCTTCCTGTATCCGGGACTCTTTATCTTCTTATTCTATCATAAACAAAATGAAATTGCAGTTCATCCTCCAAATTTCATACAGGAAGCACAGGCCTCTTTCCGTTTCACCGTCTGTGTTCAAGCTCAAGTCCACGATTCCGCGTTGTAGTTATCCCTCTGCACTCAATCGACTTCAAGATATCAGAGCAGATGTTTTCCCACCCTTTTTTCCGGGGACCTGTCACATCATTGAAATCCGGTTCCTACAATCTGTCTTCTTGGATAAACACTCCTACCATTCTTCCTTTGAACGATGGATATAAACAATCCGTGACCCACAGAAGATAAACCAATTTTTTGTAGGTTGAAAAACAGATATATCCAAATTTTGATCCAAGAATAGTATAAATAAAAATCTTCAGAAACAGTTCTCCCTCTCACAAGGGACTGCTTCTGAAGATCAGAGCAAGACTTCACAAAGGTGAACTCTTGATTTTTCTATGGTTTTGCAGGAAATCGAAGTTTGTCAAATCCGTAGCTTCAAGAGACGCATCCTTCCTGTAACATTGATTTTACGCTGATTTTTTGAATCGTGTGGCATTTTTGCAGACAAGTCGATCTCAACTGAGGAGCGGTATCTATGCTGCGATCCAATGACCTTCCACCCTCGGAAAGGATATCTTCGCCTGAAACCGTTGTATCCTAATAGTGTTTGAAAACGACGGCCCCCTCCTGATTCAATGTCGCATTTTTGAAAGAAACGATATACAACCTTCTTCGCACAAGCAACAACTTTTTGAAGTTTCCCCACACTTTACCAAACGATGGAGATTCATTGTGTGCCCCGTCGGCGTTTCGATAATTCTCATAACTCTCGTAGGAAACTCCTGTATATGGGCAGAAAAACCTCTCTTTATCTCCCGCCTACATCCTCCTTCGACACAGATCCTACCAAGAGCTCATATTGACAACGGTGCGTCCCTGATGTCTTCCTTCCTTCAGTTTAACAAGAGTTTCCGGAAGTTCTTCCGGACCTATTTCATTTACCTCCAAGGCATCCATAATATGCCATTCGTCGGCAAACCTCTTCCAAAGCTTGAGGCGTTTTTCCCGATCGATCTGAACGGAATCGACTCCCAACACCTTGTTCCCCCTCAGAATAAAGGGCAGTACCGTCGTTGAGAACTTGATCCCACCCGCATTTCCACACATGGACATCGCTCCGTCATAGTTGAGCTGAGGAAGAAGATGAGAGGCCACTTCTCCTCCGACGGTATCGAGGATGTAGTCGTATCGACTCTTGAGAAGCAGAGGGTTTTCCTTCAAAAAAACGTCACTCGGCTCAACGATGTCCGTTGCTCCCAATTTTTGCACAAGGGTTTTCTGATAGTCTTTGCGTACAAGGGCTTTAAGGTCCTCGTAACCCTGTACCTTAAGCAGGGGAAGGGCCACACTTCCCACTCCGCCGCTGGCGCCGGTCACGAGGACAGCAGGCTTATTCTTTGCAGACATTCCTGCTTCTTCCAAGGCCTGAACCGACAATCCCGCGGTAAGTCCCGCAGTCCCGATTACCATCGCCTCCCTCATGGAAAGCCCTTCCGGCAGAGGGATGACCCACTCATGAGGAACACGAGCATACTGAGAAAAACCTCCCGTATGTGAAACACCGGTTCCGTAACCCGTGACCAGGACCTCCTGCCCCTGCGAAAATTCAGCCGTCTTTGAAGATACCACGGTACCCGAAAGATCGATACCCGGAATCATAGGATAGGAGCGTATGACCCCTCCGTTTTTTTGAACGGCCAACATATCCTTAAAATTTACCGAGCTGTATGCGACCTTGATTACCACATCTCCCTCATCCAAAGCCTCGAAACCGATCTCTTCCTCACGAAACGCGATCTCTTCCGCTTCCTCTCTTACCACCATTGCCTTAAACTTCAAATCCTTATCCATTCTTTGACCTCCTATATCCTTTGCCGGTTTGTTTCCACCTCTTCACGATCCGCTCTCATCCAAGCCTTATCAAAACCGAAGTTTTTATCTTTTTTGCGGAACAATGCCCATCTCACATAATCAAGCTCATCCATCCTTCAAAAAATAAAATTGTCCTTTTATTCAAAAAATTCTTGACTTTTGATCCGAGCAGTGGTACGATGGACAAAATATTTTTTAAGGAGAGGTATAAGATGCTTCGCACTACTTTAAAAACAACATACTATTATTACTACTATACAAAATGCTCTGTCTCATAAGACTGTAACGGTTTATGGGCGAGCAATATTTTGCGTGCGCCCGTAAGTGTGTAGTAGTATAGCTGTTTCAGATACCAACCACTGTCGGGAATTTATCGATAGTGGTTTTTTTGTACCCTTAATTCGGAGGTGATAAACATGAGGAGGTTCCTCATTGCTTACAGCTTCATATCCTTACCTGATCCAACCGCCGATGAAAACTCGTGTAAAGGTTTGAAGAAGCGGTTCGATTGCAGAATTTGGAGCTCTATCTGCATGAAACCATAACACCATACATCCAAGAAGAGATGTAAATACTGAAAAAGGAGGGCACACGAAAGTCGTGTGTTAAGAAAAAATGAAAAAAATCAAATGGATGTCAAACGAAAGTTTTCCCCTGGAAATGCATAAGGCGAGAGTAGTTCAAAATCTGAACCTCCTCGAACCCCAAAAAAGATTGGAAGCCATGGAAGAGGCGGGCTTCAACACCTTCCTTCTCAAAAACAGAGATGTCTTCCTCGATATGCTCACCGACAGCGGTGTCAACGCCATGTCTGACAAACAACAGGCTGCAATGTTGCAGGCCGATGACAGCTATGCCGGCTCCGAGACCTTCTTCCGCCTCGAATCCTCGGTCCGAAAAATGTTCGGCACCGAGTTCTTCCTCCCCGTCCACCAAGGCAGAGCCTGCGAGCACATCATATCCCGCAGCCTTGTAAAACAGCAGCAGACCGTGCTTATGAACTACCACTTCACGACCTCCAAGGCCCATGTCATGCTTGCCGGAGGACAAGTAGAGGAGTTGATCGGCAAGGAAGGACGGATCCTCAACTCCGACTTTCCCTTCAAAGGAAATATGGATATCGAACTGCTGAAAAGAAGAATATCAGAGCTTGGAAGCGACAATGTCTCCTTTGTTCGTATGGAGGCGGGAACCAACCTGATTGGAGGTCAACCCTTCTCACTGAAGAATTTGGAAGAGGTCAGCAAGGTGTGTCGCGAAAATAAGATACCCTTGGTCCTCGATGCAAGTCTCCTGTCGGACAACCTGCACTTTATGAAGACGAGGGAGGAGTCCTGCCACCCCATGAGTATCAACGAAATCAGCTTGAAGATCGGCGAATTCTCGGACATCATCTACTTCTCGGCAAGAAAACTGGGCTGTGCCAGAGGAGGAGGTATCTGCACCTCGAATGAGGCCCTCTTCAAAAAAATGCAGGGTCTCATCCCCCTCTTTGAAGGATTCTTAACCTACGGCGGAATCTCCGTCCGCGAGATGGAAGCAATGGCAGTAGGTCTGGAGGAGACCATGGACGAAGATGTCATCTCCCAAGGCCCCATCTTTATTGAATTTATGGTCAAAGAACTGCTCAAAAGAGGTCTTCCCGCAGTTACTCCCTCAGGGGGGCTGGGCTGCCATGTCAACGCCATGAAGTTTCTTGAACACATTCCTCAGGAAGAATATCCCGCCGGTGCTTTGGCAGCGGCCCTCTTCATCGTCAGCGGTGCGAGAGGAATGGAACGGGGTACCCTGTCGGAGCAGAGGGACGAAAACGGCATAGAACCCCTTGCAGATATGGAACTCTTGAGGCTGGCCCTACCGAGAAGGGTGTTCAGCGTATCCCATGTAATGTTCGTCGTCGACCGTTTGGAATGGCTGCATAAGAACAGAACACTCGTCGGAGGATTGGAATGGGTGGACGAGCCCGAAATCTTGAGATTTTTCTTCGGACGTCTCAAAGCCAAAGGAGATTGGCCACAGAGACTTCTTGAGAAATTCCGCGAAGACTTCGGTGACAGCCTCTAAAAAAACCGACCGATCTTACGACCCTCCTTCTTTGTTGCTGCGAAGTCCTTGCCCTCAACACAGATCTATAGTACAATGAGATTGAAATTTCCGAAGCTGCTGTCGGCAAAAAATCATCCTCTTACAAAAAGTTTCATGCAAAAGAACAGGTATATGACCTCTTCGGATAAGATCTCTTGAAAGAAAGGACTTCTTATGAACATTATTATCTCTCCGGCAAAAAAAATGAGGGTCGACAACGACAGTTTGGAAGCAACAGGCCTTCCTATTTTTCTCGATGAAGCCGAGGAGATTAAGACCCTGCTCCAAACCCTGAGCAAGGAAGAATTAAAAGAACTCTATCATTCAAACGAGAACATTGCCGCCTTAAACTATGAAAGACTTCAAGAAACGGATCTCAAAAAGAACCTGACTCCCGCCCTCTTTGCCTACGAGGGCATCCAGTATCAATATATGGCTCCTCAGATTTTTGAAGAGGGACAGCTCGATTATGTACAGAGGCATCTGCGAATCCTTTCCGGTCTTTACGGAGTTCTTCGCCCTTTTGACGGTGTCGTGCCCTACCGTCTTGAGATGCAGGCCAAACTCCGTATCAATACCTGCAAGAACCTCTATGAGTTTTGGGGAGGACGCATTGCGGAGCGTCTTGTGCAGGAGACCGACTGTATCATCAACCTCGCTTCCCTCGAATACAGTAAGATCGTATCCAAACATCTGCCGAAGGACTTCCGCTTTATCACCTGTGTTTTCGGCGAAAAGATAAAGGACAAAATCGTTGAAAAGGGAACGATGTGCAAGATGGCAAGAGGACGGATGGTTCGCTTTATGGCGGAAAATCAAATCACGGAGCCGGAGCAGCTCAAATACTTCGACTCGGACTACGCGTACAGCGAAGAAGACTCCAACACATCAACCTATGTGTTTGTAAAGAAAGAATAGTATCCATAGGTAATCGCCCGACAAAGGGATATCTCGTTGTCTAAGGCTATATCGTACAATTCGAAAAATCATCACAACATCAACTCCGCCCAAAGGATGAAATTCCCGAAGATGTTGATTTGACAAGCTTTAGTGTTTTATAAACTCGAAGGAAGATCAGGAATTTGCCTTTGTGCAGTCTTTCCCTGACACCGAGAAACCTTTGTGAAATCGACATTTCCAACAACTTTTTTGAGGAAAGCTTCGGGAACTCGGAGAACCATCGAAAGATCCGTGGTCTTCCCTAAACAGAAAACTTTCCCCACCTTGACAAAGAGCGGAACTTCGACAAAAACTCAGATACGAAAAATCATAGGAATCGGGTCGCACGGATAAATACCGTCCGACCCGATTTTTTGTCAATTTTTGCTGTCTATACCGAAGTCCGATCGAAGCGTTATACTATTATTCTTTTGAGTTGTGGTTATAAACAATCTGTGAGCAATAGGAGATAGAACCATATTTTGTAGTCGAAAAAAATAGATATATCCATACTTCTATCGGAGAATAGTACTATGCTGCTACTTGTTCTCTACGCACCCGAAATACTTTTTTGAGATTTGTTCCGCCCTTCTTCCATCGAGGTTTCCCTATCTCTCCGTCAAAAAATTTGATCTTTCCCTCTTGACAAAAACTCTTATTATCTTTATGATAATATCATAAAGATAATAAGTATAGCGATCCCGATTGATGTAATACTGCTATTCATTACACCATTGATATCAGTGATCCGTGGTCGAAACATAGATATCTCCATACTTCTATAAACTCAAAGAAAGATCGGACAGTTTGTCTTTGTACGGTGTCGTCTTAGATTGCAGAAAGGAGGAAAAGATGAGCAAAAAACAGGAAGATACTATCCGGAGCAAGTCTCCCAAGTCCCCTCTTCCTATTCAGGAGGACTTGCTGACCGAAAAGGAGTTCTTGGAACAATATCGTTCCTCGGATTACGAAAAACCCTCGGTTACCGTCGACATCGCTTTGTTTACCGTCGATGAGGAAGCAAGCGGAAACCATCGTAAGAACGAAGAAAAAAAACTGAAACTCCTTCTGATGAGGAGGGAACATCACCCCTTCAAAGAAAGGTGGGCGCTTCCCGGGAGCTTCGTCGGCATGGAAGAAGATCTCGAAGATGCCGCCCGTCGAATTATGAAGGAGAAGACCGCGGTACCAACCGCCTACCTCGACCAACTTTACGCTTGGGGCGAAAAAGAAAGGGATCCCCGCCTGCGGATCATCAGCGTCTCCTATCTGGCTCTGCTGAGACAGGGCTGTCTTTCTCTTCCCGGAGACAAGGCCTCTCTTTGTTGGTTCGATATCGACATGAAGAGACTTTCCAACTCCTCTTCTCACACCGATAGGGGCGAAGAGATCCGGCAGGTCGATGTTCTTTGTTTCACCTGTGAAAAAAACTCCTTTGAAGTTCATGTCGAAACCAGGATTATCTTGGAGGAAGGTATCGTGCGACGTAGTATGCACATCCTCAAAGACGAATACCTTGCCTTCGATCATGCAAAAATCATCGCTCATGCCCTTCAAAGGCTACGTCAGAGAATTGAATACGACAATATCGCTTTTTGCCTAATGCCTGAAGAGTTTACCCTGACACAGTTACAGCAGGTATATGAGCTCATCCTTGATCAAAAACTGCTCAAGGCCAACTTTCGGCGCAAAATCGCTTCTATGGTCGAAGAAACCGACAACTACAAAAAAGATGCGGCTCACAGGCCTTCGCGTCTGTATCGATTTGTCAACCGCTTCTCTTGATGCTGACGGAAAGACGATGATCCGGCAAGACGGTTTTCTGTCGATGTGCTCTTTCTATCGTTTCAGAAAGTACAATGAGGCCGTGAAACGGACACTTTCGCAAACCTTGCTTTTCGTTTGTAATAGGTCGTGCTGTATTTTTCGAATGATACGCCTCTTCCCTGAGTTTAGGGTCGGAACTTTATTGTATAATCGATACGCATTTAATACTATTATTCACTTAATACCGAGCGTTATCTGTAATACTGCTATTGATTTGAACAGTTGACATCAACGGCTTTTATTTCTTCAGACCTGAAACGTTTTGTTTTGACAGATCCAAGTCGGATGCAGCCATCTTTCTATTGAAAAAAAGTATAAGAGTGTCTTTTATACTCTTATTCTGTTCGAATTAACAGGTTGAAGGCTTGGAAGCATATCATCCTCCAAAGGATTTTTCGGTAAAGAGATATGTTTCCCTCCCGGCACTTCTATCAGAAAATCGTTTCGCAAGGATACCTCTTATTATCATGGCATTTCCATCAGGTTTTAGTATACGGATTCATAAGACAACAGACGTACAATCGTCCAATTTAAACAGATGGCAATACAAGGTACTGAAACCACAGTATAATATCCTCAAGGAGGGGAGAAACATGTTCGGAATAAAGTATATGAAGTTTGAACCCAACGACTATGTAATTCTTTACAAAAAAGGTAGACCCGTTCGTAAAGGAGCAGGGATAAGTTTTTGGTACTATAGTGCCTCCGAGAGCATTATCAAGATCCCGACCGATGTGAGTGACGAAACCTTTATGTTTGAAGAAACCACCCTCGACTTCCAAACCGTTACCATCCAAGGAAGTGTAGCATTTCGAATCGATGATCCGGAGAAGATCTCAAAATATCTCAACTTTACCCTAAAACCCAATGCAAAGAGCTATATTTCCGATGTAATGGAAAACCTGTCCAAAAAAATCAAGACCGCCGTAGCGGTATCCACCAACAAAACCGTAAGCAAACTCCCCCTTCACTCCGCAATTACACAGCGGGAAGAGATCAAAAACCTTATTTGGAACGATTTAAGGGCGGATGAACAGCTCAACCACTTGGGTATATCGGTTTTGGACCTCTCCATCCTGGGGATCAAACCCAATATCGAAACGGCTCGCGCATTGGAAGCGGAGGCAAGGGAGAAGATCCTCAAAGCCTCGGACGATGCCATCTACGCCCGTCGCAACTCTTCCATCGAACAGGAGAGGAGCGTCCGAGAGAACGAGTACAACACCGAGATCGCCATCGAAGAGAAAAAACGGGAGATCGAAGAGCGAAAACTCAAGGCAAAACAGGGCTTGCAACAACAACAAAACCACTTGAAAGAGCAGCAGGTGCAGGCGGATATCATTCTGGAACAGAAAAAAAGGGAACTGATCGAGCTCTCTTGTGAGAACACTCGTGTCGAGGCCCAAGCCAAGGCTTACGAACTGTCCTGCACCATGCAGGCCTTGGAAGGCACCGATCACGAAGTCCTCCGTGCCCTTGCAAGCATGGGCATGGATTCCAACCGCCTTATCGCGGTAGCCTTCGGAGAACTTGCCAAAAAAGCGGGAGCGATAGGACAACTGAACGTTTCGCCCGATCTGTTGACGGAGTTGATGAACAAGTAGCAACTTATACTACTATTAGAGATACCCCCTAATTGGAAAAATTAGAACAAAACCAATGCTATACAAAGGATGAGATTCTTAAAAATATTGATATAACTTTCGTATCTTATAAAACCGGATGAAAATCAAAAGCTTGCCTTTGTGCCGTGGTTCCCTATCTGTTAAAATTGACGGATAAAACGCTTTGAAGTATAAAAGCCTAATTGTTTTTTTGATAATGATACAGCCTATAAATACGATATTTCAAACGGAGAATTGTATAAGGAGAAGGAAGATGAAAGATGACCTGAAATTTGTTGTGATCACAAGGGAAACCCTCTTGGAGGAGCTGATCAAAAGATACAACACCCTCGAACAGGCCCGCTTCTATGTGACTCACCTCGGCGAGGACTTTGAAGAGTACCAACGCCAACATCGGCAGTACCGCCGTTCGCTTGAGCAGACTCTCCGCATCCTCGGAGAAAAAGGTCGGGTCCAAGTCATCGAGCGTCGCTACCTCCCGAACTTCCTGTTCGGATCGGACGACATCATCGTAGTCGTAGGTCAGGACGGCTTGGTTGCCAATACGATGAAATACCTTACCTCACAGAAGGTCATAGGCATCAATCCGGACAAAAGACTGTGGGACGGTGTCCTCCTCCCCTTCGATCCTTCCTCGCTCAAAAAACTCCTCCCCGATATTCTCCGAGAAAAACGGGAAATCCGGGAAATTACCATGGCAAAGGCAAGCCTGAAAAATGGACAATATCTCTATGCCGTCAACGACCTCTTCATCGGTCCCAAGAGCCATACCTCCGCCAAGTACAGGCTCTTCTTCGACAAAACGGAAGAACTCCAGTCCTCCAGCGGTATCATCGTCTCAACGGGCCTCGGAAGTACGGGCTGGCTGAAAAGTATCCTCTGCGGAGCCTTCGGGATCGTAAACGGAGCGAAACATCTACCCGTACAAGCCGAAACCGTATTCAAAGACTCTTCGCCCTCCCTGAACTGGGACAGCCCCGAACTGATCTTCTCCGTGCGAGAGCCCTTTCCAAGCAGAAGTTCGGGTGTCAGCTGTGTCTTCGGCTCCATAGACGGCAGGCGTTCTCTTCGTCTTATCTCCTACATGCCGGAGAACGGCGTTATCTTCAGCGACGGCATCGAAAAAGACTTTTTGGAATTCTCCTCGGGAATGGAAGCCTGCATCACCGTTGCGGACAGAAGGGGCCATCTTGTGGTATAATGTCAGGGAAGTCGAAACTTCGATATGACCTCATCCGTCAAATAGACTGATCTCCGTAAATTTAAACGGGTAGTAGTATCAAACGGATTATAGTATTGAACGGTATCAGAGCAAGGAGGAGATTTTAATGAAGAAGATGAAAAGCACGGAGGAACTGGAAGCAACAAAGAAGGAGCACCCTTTCTTTCTACTCTATGTCGGTATGGAAGGATGCAATATCTGCCACAGCGACAAGCCCAAGGTCGAAGAACTTTCACGGAAGATGAAGCTGCCGGCCTACGAGATCGACTACAACGAAACTCCTTCGATCCGAGGCTGTCTCAATATCTTTACCGTGCCCGTCGTCCTGCTCTTCCGAGAGGGGAGAGAGGTACACAGGCAGGCTCGGATCATCGCCCTTGAGGAACTTCGCTACCGTATAGAGCAGATGGGGGAGGGACTTGAAACATATTGACAGGGGAACACCGCATAATTCGAAAAGTCATCGTAGAATCACTGTATATGAATTCTGATTTTCTTGAGAGTATTTATTTAGAGCGTGTCTACGCAATACTTTACAAAACGTAAAAAATGTGAGATACTCGTATAAAACAGAGGAGGTTTTATACGATGGAACAACTACAAAATAGACATGATTTAACCGATGCACAGTGGAATAGAATTGAACCGATTATCAAACAGCACTTAAATAAACGAGGTGGATCAAACGCCAATGACAACAGGGTGTTTGTCAACGCCTGCCTATGGATCATAAGAACCGGCTCTCCTTGGAGAGATCTCCCTCCTCAATACGGTAAGTTCAATGCGGTCCATCGCAGATATAAACGATGGTGTGACAACCACATTTGGGAATATATCCTTGCAGAACTCATAACGG